>DASQGL010000086.1:0-18434 GCA_035632635.1 Candidatus Limnocylindrales bacterium | reverse complement strand
GAGGAAGCGCTGGTAACGGGTGGCGCGGTCGACCTCCTGCTTGAGGACCCGGTCGAACTCGCGCCGGTTCTGCAGCCCGGTGAGCGGGTCCGTCCGGGAGAGCGCGTCCGTCTCGTCGTAGGCGAGCGCGTTCTGGATGGCCAGCGTGGCGTGGCCGATGACGCCACGCAGGAAGGCGAGCTCCTGGGCGGTGTATTCGGCCCGCTTGAGCGGCGTGAGCACGAGAATGCCGACCGCGGTGCCGCGCGCGTCGGTCAGCGGAACGGCGACCGAGGGATGGGTGATGCTCGCGCCCGCCAGCCGGACCGGCTGGATGGCGCCGCCCAGCACGAGCGGCACCCAGACGTCCTGGGTCGTGAGCTGCGCCGGGTAGGCCTCGCCGACCTGGACGACGAGGTGCAGGTCGGGACCAAGGGTTGAGCGGATCCAGACGCCGACGCCGTCTCCGGCAAAGAAGCGGCTGACGCCGCCGGCCAGGCGTTCGAGGACCGCTTGCAGGCCGAGGGCCTGGTTCATCTCCCCGATCAGATCGATCAGCCCGCGGGCCTGGGAGTCCCGGTGCTGCCAGGCCCGCAGCTCGGTCAGCGACCGCCCGAGCTCGGCCTGGAGCTGGCGCTCCTGCTCGGTCAGGCTGCGACCGAAATGCCAGAGCATGGTCACGATCTCGCGTGAGTCGGCGCCGTGGACCCGGGGGGGCGCCTCCTGGACGAAGCGGTCGCGGGTCATGGCAGTCACCGCCTGGAGCGTCTGGCGCATGGGCCGGAAGGTGGTCTTGACCAGCGACCGGGCCACGAACAGGGCGACCAGGAAGAGGACGACGTCCAGCGCGATCAGGGTCAGCGCGAACGGGATCAGCGCGGTCGCCCGGGGACCGCGGGAGGCCAGGTAGAGCACGGCCAGGCCGGTGGTGGCGCCGCCGCCCGCCCCGACCAGCAGGGCGAAGGTCATGGGCACGGGGAGGCTGGATCCCCCGAGGCGGCTCAGGACGGCGCCGGCCGCCCGGGCCAGGAGACTGGGTTGTGCTGCCGCCCGCCTGTCAATCATGCGAGTCACCCCCATGGTGCGTCCGAAACCTGACGGGAGACCTTGCGTTACGGGATCCGCAAGCTACGGCAAATGACGTACGCGGCGGGCTGACTCGCCTCAGGCCCGGTCTGCGAGACTAGGTTCATGGCGGACCACAGGGGGGGCGGCGGGACCATGGCCCGCGCCTGGCACCACCTCGAGCAGCCGGTCCGGATCCTTGTCTACCTGCTGATCGCGCTGGTGGTGGTCATGCTCTACCACGAGACCGAATTCCTGGTCGTCCACCTGTTCAACGTCCTGCTGCTGTTCGTCTTCGCGGCGATCATCGCGCTCCTCCTCACGCCGCTGATCGATCGGGCACAGACGCTGCCGCTCTTCACGGGCCGGCGGGTCGCCGCGGTGCTCCTGCTGTACGTGGTCATCATCGGGCTGATCGCGGGGGTGGTCGTGCTGGTGACCCCCGCGCTGATCGAGCAGGCCAAGCAGCTGCCGGCGCTGGAGGCGCGCGGCATCCAGTTCGTCGCCTGGCTCCAGTACAACATCGACCAGGCCGGTATCCCCCTGCAGCTGAGCCTGCCGAGCGCCACGAACGGCATCAGCACGGCCGTCCTCGGCCCCGTACTCGGCATCCTGACCGGGACGATCGGGACCCTGATCAACGTCATCCTCGTCATCGTCATCTCGATCTACTTCCTGGCGGAGGGGCGGAAGCTGATCGCGAGCATGCGCAAGCTCTTCCCAGGGCGTGAGGAGGTCTACGACTTCACGCTGGTCGCGGTCGGGGCCACGGTCGGCCAGTACTCGCGCGGCCAGCTCATCATGTCGGCGCTGATGGGGACCTACACCGGAGTCGGGATGACCCTGATCGGGGTGCCCTACGCGGTGGTCCTCGGCATCCTCACGTTCTTCCTGGAGTTCCTGCCGCTGATCGGGGCGCCGGTCGGGATGGGGCTGGCCGTGATCATCGCCCTCGTCTTCAAGGGTCCGCTGATCGGGTTGCTCGCGGCCGCGATCGCGGTCGGCGGCCACATCATCGAGGCCTACGTGGTCGGGCCGCGCGTCACCGGCTCGGTCACCCGGCTGCACCCGCTGGTCGCGATGGCCGCGCTGCTGGTCGGTGCCGAGCTGGGTGGGATCCTGGGCGCGCTGTTCGGGGTCCCGATCGCCGCGCTGCTCAACGTCTTCCTGGGTGCGCTCTACCGGTCACGGCGCGGGCACGAGGCGCCGCTCTCGCAGAGCCCAACCGGCGAGGTCCACGCCGAGTCGCTGCCCCGGCTTTCGGAGGAGATCAGCGAGGTGGCCGAGGAAGGGCCGATCGAGGACGAGCCGGTGCCGCACACCGCCGGTGAGGGCGAGGGGGAGAAGGCAGGCAGGAAGGCGGCGACGGGATAGGCTTCAGGCGTCGACGATGAGGCCCTGGAGCGGGCCCAGGACGAGGCCGGCCCGGCGGGATCCACGGGTCAACTCCAGGAGACGGTGCGTGGGCGGCTGGCCTTTGCGGCGGCGGTCGGCCTGCTCGCGGGCGATCGGCTTCCAGAGGTTGTCGATGACGCGGGCCGGGTCGCCGCCGACGTCGGCGATCGGGCGCTGGAGGTGCTCGGACCAGAGCCGCAGGCGGGTGGCGCGGGCCAGGTCGGGATCGCCGGCGACCAGGTTGACCTCGGTGTCGTTGAAGAGCGAGTGCTCGTTCAGGTTCGCGGACCCCACCGTGAGCCAGCGGTCGTCGATGATGCCGACCTTGGCGTGGACGTAGACGGCAGGCGGCTGGACGCCGCCGCTGCACAGGATGGTGCAGGCGAGGATGTTGCCGCGGTCCTCGTCCGCCTCGACCAGCGTGCTCAGCTGGCCGCGCGTATCGTCGCCGCCGCTGTTCGGCTTCTCGGGGAGCACGAGCAGGAGGCGGAAGTCGGGCGACGGCGGATGGCGGAGCTTGTCGCGGAGGACCTCGGCGACCTCGGGAGACCAGAGGAACTGGTTCTCGAGGTAGATCAGTTTGATTGCCCCGCGGAGGGCGCGCAGGTAGGCCTCGAGGATGCGGAAATCGCCCTGCGGGCGCTCGCGGTACATGTGGTCGGGCATGGTGCGCACGAGCTGGACCTCGACGGAGCCGGCGGGCGCGGGGATCGGCCACGCGGGCAGGGTCTCGCCGGTGATCGCATGCCAGCGGAGGCGGAAGTGCGCGGCGACGTCTTGCACGGCGGGTCCGCGGAGTCGAGTCGCGACGTCGTGCCAGCCGCCGGCCTGGCGGGAGGGATGGGCGGGCGTGTCCCAGCGGTCGCCGCCGAAGCTGGTCAGGTCGATGCCGCCGACGAAGGCGACCTGGTCGTCGACGATGACCGTCTTCTCGTGGTGACAGTGCATCGGGCGCTCGCGCGTGTCGAGCGCACACTGGATGCGGGTGCCGGCGACGAGCTGATCCCGGACCCGACGGACGTCCCGGCGCGAGGGACGGAAGAGACGGCCGGGCGCGCCGCCCCACAGCAGCACGCGGACGGGGATGCGTGTGGCGAGGTCGGCGAGCAGGTCGCGGAGGCTAATCGGGTTAGCGTCGCGGGTCAGCGCGAACCCCGGGGTCAGGTGCCATCCGGTGACGTGCACGTGCGAGCGGGCACCCTGGAGCGCCTGCGCGATCGCGCGGAACGCGTCCTCGCCGTCGATCAGGACGTCGAGTGCGTTGCCGGGGCGCGGCGGGGGATCGCCCTGCGCCCACCAGGGCCCGCCCACCCCGACCCTCCCCCCCGAAGGGGGAGGGAGCGTGGCCCTCAGCACGTGATCCCACCCCACCCGGCGCAGGCGGCGACGGTGATGGGAGGTGATCAGGCGCTCGGCCGCCCGGCCGACCGACTCGTCGAGGCGGGCTCGGAGGTCGGTCACGCGGTCATGCTTTCCGTTCGGCAAGGGCGGCGACGAGCCTGGCGTTCTCCTGCGGGTTGCGGACCGTGACCCGGATGTAGTCGCGCGCCATGGAGGCCGGCGGGAAGGATCGCACCACGAGGCCATGCTTGAGCAGCGCCGGGCCGGTCTGGCGGCCGGCGCGGACGAGCAGGAAGTTGGCGGCACCGTCCCGCACCTCGTAGCCGAGCTCGTCCAGGGCGGAGCGCAGCGTCTCGCGCGCCTGCACCACCTGGCGCACGCGCTCGCGCATGGCCGGCTGGTCCTGCAACGCCTGCACCGCGAGCGCCTCGGCGACGACGCTGACGCTGAGCGGTGGGCGCACCCGCGCGAGCGCCGCGGTCACCTCCTCACCAGCCAGGGCATAGCCGACCCGCACGGCCGCGAGCGCAAACGCCTTGCTGAGGGTGCGGATGATGACGAGGTTGGGATGGCGCTCGAGCAGCGGGAGGGCGCTGAGCCCGGAGATCTCGAAGTAGGCCTCGTCGACGGCGACGATGCCGGCTGCCGTGCCGGCGACCTTCTCGATGAAATCGAGCGGGAGCAGCTCGCCGGTCGGGTTGTTGGGATTGCAGACCCAGGTGAAGCGGGCCGTCGCGGCCGCGTGCAGGAAGGCGTCGCGGTCCATGGCCAGGTCGCGGGTGGGGACGTCCTCGACGGCGCCGCCCGCGATCTCGCTGACGATGCGGAACATGGGGTAGGTCGGGATCGACTGGATGACGCGGTCGCCGGGCCCGATGTAGACCTTGGACAGGAGGTCGAGGATTTCGTCGGCGCCGGCGCCGATCGTGATTTGGGAGGCGGGCAGCCCGGTGTAGGCCTGGAGCTGGTCGACCAGGGCGCCGTAATGGCTGTCGGAGTACTCGTTGAGCACGAGCGGCGGCAGGCGGTCGAGGCGGGCGCCCGGCCAGGGGAACGTATTCGTGTCGAAGCGGACGACCTGGTCCTCGGGGACGCCGGCCTGCTTCGCGATCGCCGCGGAAGGCGGCTCCCAGGCGTACGGTTGCATCCGCAGGATCGCCTCGCGAGGTTTGGGGGCAGACATAGGATGCTTACTTTATGGAATCGGTGAGTCCGGCGGCCCGGGTAGGCGCGGCCAGCAAGACGCAGGCGGCCCTGGTCTCGGTCCTGGTCAACGCCGTGCTGATCGCGGCCAAGCTCGTGGTGGGACTGCTCAGCGGCAGCGTGGCGATCCTGGCCGACGCGGCGCACTCCTTCCTGGACCTGTCCGCCTCGATCTTCGCCCTGGTCGGGATCCGGGCCGCCGAGAAGCCACCCGACGAGGACCACGCCTTCGGGCACGGCAAGGCGGAGAACGTGTCCAGCCTGGTCCAGATGTTCCTGCTGGGCGCGACCTGCATCGCGATCGTGATCGAGTCGGTGCGCCGGCTGGTGGTGATCTCGAGCGTCCACGTCGCCTGGTACTCGTTCGCGGTCGTGATCGGGGCGGTCGTGATCGACATCGTGGTCAGCCGCTACCTGGGCGATGTGTCAAAGGCGCACGGCGGGAGCGCCGCCCTGGAGGCGGACGCCCTGCACTTCACGTCCGACCTGTGGGCGTCGCTGGCCGTGCTGGCCGGGATCACGGTGGTCGCGGTGTTCGGGTTGAATGTCGCCGACCCGCTGGCCGGGATCCTGGTCGCGGTCATCATCGGGACGACCGCCGTCTCCGCCGGGCGCAAGACGGCCCAGATCCTGCTCGACGCGATGCCGGACGCGGCCACGATCAGCGCGATCGAGCGGATCCTGGCCAGCGATCCGCGGCTGCACGGCTATCACGCGCTGCGCGCGCGCCAGTCAGGCAAGCACGTGCTGCTGGACGTCGCGGTGCACGTGGATGGGTCGCTGTCGCTGGCCCAGGCGCACGAGGTGGGGCATGCGGTGTCGGAACGGATCCGGCGCGAGGTGCCGGTGGTGAGCGACGCGGTGGTTCATGTCGAGCCGGCGGACGACGAGGCGCACGGATGACCGGTCATCCAGCGGCCGGCGCCAGCTGTGATTGGGCGTTATCTTAGAGTCCGGCCCGTGTCGACGTCCTGGATGAAACGGATGAGCCCGCTGACGTAGGTCGCCTGGTCGTCATACATCGCCAGGTGGCTGCCGTTCGGGCAGAGGAGGAAGCGTCCGCGCTGGACCTGGCCCGCCATCCACTCCATGTGCTTCGGATCCATGGTGTCGTGCGTGGCGCCGATGACCAGGGTTGGGACCGTCAGCTTGGAGAGGTCGCCTGTCCGGTCCCAGTCGATCAACCTCCCGCTGAGTCCCAGCTCGCTCGGGCCTTGCATCAGCGTGTAGACGGTCTGGTTGATGTGGGCGAAGGCGCGATTGACGGGGTCGGGCCAGTCCTCGACGGGCATGCGGAGCACGTGCTTGACGTAGTGCTGCGGCATGAGCAGCTCCATGTAGCGCGGGCTGGTGAACTGACTGCTCGCCTCGAGCTGCTTGATTTCGGCGAGCGCCGCCTGGTCCATGGTGGGCATCAACGCCGTGCGCGCGTAGTCGTTGTAGGCGGGGCAGCTCGCCATCATGTTGGAGATGACGAGCCCCTTCAGGTGCCGCTGGTACTTGAGGGCGTACTCCATGGCGAGGATCCCGCCCCAGGAGTGGCCGAGCAGGTAGAAGTTGTCGCGGGCGAGGTGAAGCGCCTGCCGCACCTGCTCGACCTCCTCGACGAACCGGGCCGTCTCCCAGAGGTCGACGGCGTCGGGCTGGTCGCTGTAGGCAGAACCGAGCTGGTCGTAGTAGTAGTACTCGATGCCGGCGGCCGGCAGGTAGCTGTCGAAAGCCTCGAAGTACTCATGGGTCGCACCCGGACCACCGTGGAGGAGAAGGAGCTTCATGGTCTCACTGTTGCCGACGCGCTTGGTCCAGACCTTGAAGCGGCCGAGGGGGGTTTCGATGGGGATCAGGCGGGCGCCGCCCGACAGGCGATCGTCGCGGCCGGAGGTGTCGAGGTAGCGGGCAAGGTCGGTGCTCATCCTCAAGATGATGACGCAATCGGGTGCCGTGACGTAAGGGCGATGATCTCGCCAACCAGGTAGAGGGAGCCGGTGACGAAGACCATGCCGTGGCTGCCGACCTGCTCGCCGGCCAGGGCGAGGGCGTGCCTCGACGTGGCGGCGGTCTGTGCCGGCCTGCCGTAGAGCTCGCTGAGGGTCTTGGGGTCGGCGGCGCGGTCCGAGGCGATCCCGCTGAAGACGACGGGGGCGGCGAGTTCGCGGATCAGGGCGAGCATGGCGGGCAGGTCCTTGTCCTTCATGGCGCCGAAGACCACCGCCAGCGGCTTGCCCTGGCGAAGGTGGCGGACGGCGTCGATCGCCCGGGCGAGCCCGGCCGGGTTGTGGCCGCCGTCGACGAGCACGATCGGGTCGCGCGCGACGACCTCGAGGCGGCCGGGCCAGCGGGCGTGCGCGATGCCGTCGCGCACCGCGCCGGCGGAGATCTCCCAGCCGCGGGCGCGCAGCGCGTCGATCCCCGCGATCGCGAGCGCGGCGTTGTCGGCCTGATGCATGCCGAGCAGGGGGACGCGCAGGTCGGGATGCGTGCCCGCGGGCGTGGTGACGGTGGCGATCAGCCCGCTCCAGTCGCGGTCCTCGGCGGTGACCTGGATCTCGTGGGTGAGCCGCCAGAGGGGAATGGACCGCGCGACGGCGGCCTGCTCGATGACCTGGAGGCCGGGCGGTTGTGCACCGGTGATCGCGAGGCTGTCTTCTTTGAGGATGCCCGCTTTCTCGGCGGCGATCTTCTCCAGCGTGTCGCCGAGGTGCTGGGTGTGGTCGAGCGCGATGTTCGTGATCACCTCGACGCCGAGATCGAGCACGTTGGTGGAGTCGAGGCGCCCGCCCAGGCCGACCTCGCAAACGAGGAGGTCGATGCCCGCGCGGGCGAAGTAGTAGAGCGCGGCCGTGGTGAGGATCTCGAACTCCGTGGGCGGGCCGAGGTCTCTGGTGACGCCGTCGATGAAGGGCTGGATCTCGCTGATCAGCGCGGCGAAGTCGTCCTCGGCAATCGGGTGCTGATCGACCTGGATGCGCTCGGTGTACGACACGAGGTGGGGCTTGGGCATGAGGCCGACGCGATAGCCGGCCTTCTGGAGGATGGCCGCGAGCATGGCGCAGACCGAGCCCTTGCCGTTGGTGCCCCCGACATGGACGCCCTGGAATAGATGATGCGGGCGGCCCATGACCTCGAGCAGTGCCTGCGTGCGGGTGAGGCCGAGCTTGATGCCGAAGCGACCGAGCGAGGTCAGGTAGTCGAGAGCCTGGGGGTAGGTCATGCGGTCGGACGGGATGGGCGGGCGGTCCGGGTGGGCCGGGGTGGCGGTCACGCGGTGGGCGCCGGCTGGCGCGAGGGGTCCGGGGCGTGCTGGCGGAAGGCGCGCAGGGTGTTCACCAGCAGCATGGCGATCGTCATCGGGCCGACCCCGCCGGGGACGGGGGTGATCGCGCCCGCGATGGGATCGACGCTCGCGCGGTCGACGTCGCCCGTGAGTTTGCCGGTGCGCGGGTCGCGCGTGATGCCGACGTCGATGACGGTCGCACCGGGCTTGACGTGCTCGCCGCGGATGAGGCCGGGGGCGCCCGTCGCCGCGACCAGGATGTCCGCGGTGCGGGCGAGCGCGGGCAGGTCGCGCGTTTTGGAGTGGGCAATGGTGACAGTCGCGTGGTTCTGCAGGAGCAGGAGGGCGAGCGGGCGGCCGACCAGGCGCGAGCGGCCGACGATGACGGCGTGCGCGCCGGTGGGATCGATGCGCTCGCGGCGGAGGAGCTCGAGGACGCCGAGCGGGGTGGCGGGAATGAAGGTGGGATTGCCCTGCGCCAGCCGGCCCGCATTGTAAGGATGCAAGCCGTCGACGTCCTTGGCGGGCGGCAAGCGGTCGAGCGCGAGGTCGGGGTTGAGGTGGGCAGGCAACGGCATCTGGAGGAGGATGGCGTCGACCTGCGGGTCGTGGGCGAGGGCGTCGAGGCGGGCGTGGAGTTCCGGCTGGGTGATTGCGGCCGGAAGGTGCTCAATCGCCGAGCGGAAGCCGACCTCCTCGGCGGCCCGATGCTTGTTGCGGACGTAGACGGAGGAGGCGGGGTCGTCGCCGACCTGGACGACAGTGATCGAGGGGCGGCGTGCGGACGGCGGGAGGTTGGCCATCGCGCGGGCGAGCTCGGCGCGGATGGCGCGGGCGTGGGCGGCGCCATCGATCAAGCGGGCGGGCATGTTGATCGAGTGTATCGAGTGGGGCGTGGTGGGTTGGTGAGGGTGGCACGCGGGGCGAGCAGGGCGAGGAGGGCGAGGACCAGACGCCGATCAGGCGTCGGGCAGTGGGCGGGTGATCTCTACCGTGAAGGCGCGCAGGTGGGGCAGCGGCGGGCGCTTGGTCACGCGGACGGTAACCCGGAGGACACCGGGCTGGTCAAGGATGGCGGTGGCGAGGTGTTCGGCGAGGGACTCGAGCAGGCGAAAGGGCTTGCCTTCGAGGATTCGGCGGGCGAGCGCCTCGACCTTGACGTAGTCGACCGCGCCGGTGAGGGTGTCGGTCTGGGCGACCCGGCGAGTGTCGGTCGTGAGCTCGAGGTCGAGCGTGAACTGGGCGCCGAGCTCGCGCTCAGCCGGCAGGTCGCCGTGGTGGCCGTAGCCCTCGAGGCCGAGCAGGCTGATGCGGCCGGTGGCGCTGTGGTCGGGCCGGCGATCAGGCGTTCGGGGCGACGGTCTCGTGGTCATGTCTTGACAAATATACGCGAACGTGTGATGATGAGCGCGTGAACGTGGAGGTACGGGCAACCGGCTTGCGGGCGATGCGGGAGAAGAAGGGGTTGACGCAGCGGGTGCTCGCGCATGAGTTGGGGATCAGCCAGAACTACATCCCCGCGCTGGAGTCGGGCGCGCGGCGGCCGGGGCCCAAGCTGCGCCAGGCGCTGATGAAGTTTTTCAATTGCAATTTCGAAGACCTGTTCCAGGTCGTGATGGTAAACCCAGAGAGTTCGGCGGAACAAGTGCTGGGGCCGCGCGAGCACCGACGGGCGGGCTGACGCGGGCAAGGGGGGTGATCGCAGCAATTACGTGAGCGGCGGGCGGCAAAGGTGACTCGATAGAATAGCCGATGCGCCTGCATAGCTCAGTTGGTAGAGCAGCTGACTCTTAATCAGTTGGTCCCGGGTTCGAATCCTGGTGCAGGCACCACCCGGACCTCCTGACGCGATCCGCTGCTAGCTGTGTCAGAAATCGCGCAGTGCGGTCCTCTAGCGTCTTGCCATCGTCCTCTCTCAACCGGCAATCGCGCTGCCCAAGTGGGTAATGCGGAGGGGGGATATGCGCGGCGTCAGAATTCCTCACGACCTCAACGGCCAGGATCGCTTCGTACTCGGCCTTTCCGTCGGGAACCTCGCGGTTTTTCTGTTCGGACTGCTCGCGGCCTACGCCGTGATTCATCTGGCGGGTCCCCTGTGGCTGCGCGTGATCGTCGCATTCCTGCTCGTGACGACGACGCTCGCCATCGTGTGGGTTCGGCCCGAAGGCCGGTCCCTCCTTCATTGGATTGCCGCGGCCGTGGAGTACGGCTGGTCGATGCGGTCGGAGCGGCTCAGTCGACGACGCGACCGGACGGTCTCCGGCCTGAGGGTCATTGCTAACACGCCGGCGGCACCTAGCCCAGTCTCGATGCGAGAAGACGACGACGTCCTCGAATTGCCTTCCGCCGACGGCGAGCCCGTTCGAGCGCAGCCGGACTTGGAGCACGTCGACCCTGTGCCCGTCTACCTTGGTGGTCCCCAGGTCATCGTCTTCTACTCCGTCAAGGGCGGCACCGGTCGGACCACGCTCGCAACCGAAGTCGCCTGCCTGCTGGCTGCCCGCGGCTGGTATCGCGAGGGGCCGACGGCTCGCACCCTTCGCCTGAACGTCATGCTTGCCGACCTGGACCGCACGTCAGCGAACGTCTCCGTACATGTTGGCCTGGCGCAGCCAACCGTCCTCGACTACCTGGGGGATTTCGCGTCATCGCCGGAGAGGTTTTCCGAGTACGTCGTTCGGCACGAGGCCTCGAATCTTCATCTGCTGCTCGGATCACCGAAATGCCTGGCTGTTCCCGGTGGCCCCTCCCTCGGTACACGCCAGGCCACTGAGCTCATCGCCACGTTGCGCTCCGGAGGCCACCACTTCATCCTGATCGACATTTCATCGTCCCTCGGAGAATTCGAAGCCCAGATTCTCGAGCTCGCTGATCGCATCATCTGTGTGGTGACGCCCATGGCGTCCGCCATCCAGGATCTCTACCGGACGGTGGAGGTGCTTCGCCGCCTAGGGCATGGGCCGAAGCTAGCTTACGTTGCGAATCGCGTCGCGGAGCGGTGGGACGCCAGCGAGCCCATGGGCGATCTGGGCGGTCACCTCGTGACGCAGGTTCCATATGACCCGGGCTTCGAGGCGTCCGAGAATCGCCACGAGCCGTACGTCCTCCAGCGCAAGGGCACGGCTCATGATGCCGTCCTGGAGCTGGCAACCTTCATATACCCCGCGCTCCAGTCACCGGGCCTCGCACACGCGACCAGCCGGTGGTTGCCCAGGTTGGGCCGGAGACGCCGTGCCGGCTGAGGGACCGGCCCGGGTTTCGACGACGGGCGTGGACCTGCGCGAGTTCGTCCGGACCCAGCTGACCATGACCGCCGATCCCGAGATCGCCAGCCCGTTTTCGGAGCATCCCGACCGCAATCGGATCCTGCTGAGCGCGATTCGCGACGCAGTCGCGCTGAACGGCGATTACGAACCGACGGATGACCTGGTCCGCGGTCTCTTCGACGACCTGGTCGGCCTGGGGCCGCTGCAGAGATTGATGGATGACCCGCGGGTCACGGACATTCTGGTCAACCGGTTCGATGAAGTCTACGTGGAGCGCCACGGCCGCTTGGAACTCACCGAGGTCGCGTTTCGCGACCGCCGCCATCTCGAACAGACCATTCACAAGATCGTCGCCCTGGTCGATCGCGAGATCAGCGTCGACAAGCCGCTGGTCGATGCGCGGATGGCCGACGGCAGCCGGGCGAACGCCGTCTTCGCCCCCGTCGGGGGCCCGACCCTGTGCATCCGGAAATTCGGCCGCATCCGTCTCGGGCTGCGTCCGGTCGACGGGCTGCCGGAACGGCCCACCTGGGTCAGCGCCGGCGGACTGTCGCCGTCGATGGCCGCGTTTCTGGAAGCGGCGGTGCTGGGTCGCGCAAACATCCTGATCGCGGGGGCAACCGGCTCCGGGAAGAGCACCCTTCTCCGGTCGCTGATCAGCGTCTTCCCGCCCGACGAGCGCATCATCACGATCGAGGACACGGCAGAGCTCGAGCTGGACAACCCGCACTGGGTGAAACTCGAGTGCGTTCACTCACGGGAGCTGGCCGGCAAGGGCACCCAAGACCGCCGCCTGGACGTGGCGGACCTCGTGCAGAACGCGCTCCGGATGCGGCCGGACCGGCTCATCGTCGGCGAGATCCGCCATAGCAAGGAGGCATATCACGTACTCGAGTCGCTGAACACCGGTCACGACGGCTCGGCGACGACGATCCACGCCAGCAGCTGCGCCGACAGCCTGGCACGCCTCGAGCTCCTGATCGGTCGCGATTTCGGCCAGCTGCAGCCAGCCGAGATCCGCCGGTACATCGCCCGCGTCTTCGATCTGATCATCTTCATCGCCCGGCTGCGTGATGGGCGGCGATGCGTGCTTGAGATCGTCGAGTTGCGGGGCGTCGACGATCGGGGGCATTACCAGCTGACGCCGGTCTTCCAGACCGAGATCCGGTCGACCGGGACCGCGACGCTCGTGCGGTTCGGGCCGATGCTGCAGACGTCGCTCGGGCCCCGCCTGGAAGACAAGCTTCGGCGCCAGGGGATCGCATGGACCTCGTAGGAGCCGGGTGCATCACTCTGGCGGTCGTAGCCCTGGCACTCGGCCTCCTCCGTCCGGTTCGCCCCGGCGCGGCGAAGGCGTGGGCGAGACGTCAGCTCGACCGGGCCGGGCACGATCTCGCGGCGGCTCGGCTCGACGCCAGCCCTCGCGCTTATGCCGGGATCACGCTGGCCGGCCCGCTCGTCGGGGCGGCGCTCGGGTGGCTCGTCTCGCCGGTGTGCACTCCCTTCGGCTTCGCCATCGGCCTGCTTGCGCCGCGGCTGTACGTCCGCTCGCTGGTACAGGCGCAGACGACCCGCAGCGAGGCGCAAGCGCCGCACCTGCTCCATACGCTCACGACGCAGCTGAGCGGGGGAGCGACCTACCTGGAGGCGCTGCGTCAGGCCCGGCAGCAGACGACCGACCCCTGGATTCGCGACGACCTGGATGCCGTGCTCTCCCGCTTCTTGCTGAACGTGCCGCTCGACGTGTCGCTCGCGGATATCCGTGGACGGGTCAGGAGTCGCAACCTCGGGCTGATCCTCGACACCATGGCCATGTGCTGTGCCAACCACCTTCCTGCCTCCACCGCCCGGCTGCTCCTCTCGGAGATTGCCGGCACGGTCCAGTTCAACGTCTATCTCCAGCAGGAGGTCCGAGCCAGGGCGGCCGGTCAGCGGCTCCAGGTCTGGTTGCTGGCCCTGCTCGTTCCGGGCATCTATCTCTACTTCCGCCTGATCGATCCTGAGCTTCTGAGCGTGGTCGACCATACCGATCTGGGCCGGTACGTGCTGCTCCCGGCCGCCGCAGTCCTCGAAGGCCTTGGGCTGTACCTGAGCGTGCGGGTCACGCGTCTTCAGCAATGATGGGCGGCGCCCTTGCGCTCAGCCTGGCGCTGTGGTGCGGGCTTCGCGCCATCGGTTCGACGACAATGCCCCGGATCATCGGCCGCCGGTCGCTGATCCGCGTCAGCACGATGTCCCCGCTGGAGTGGCGCATGTACCAGGAGCGTCAGCGGTCCATCTATGAGCGCTGGGCTCGCCCACTACTTCTGCTCTGGGCGGACCGGCTGCGTCTTCGGCCGGCACACCTCGATCCGCGCTTGCTCGAACAGGCAGGCCCGGGCGGCGGGCGGCTGCTCGGCACCGAGGTCCAGGCCTGGCGTGTGGCAGGCGCCGCCGGCGGGGTGCTCACCGGCCTGACGCTGGCAGCGCTCGCCCCGACATCGATCGTGCTCGTCCCCCTGCTCGCCTGGGCGGGATATCTGGCACCCATCCGACTCGCCATCCGACGCGTCCGTTGCCGGCAGGCGGCGATGCGCCGCGAGCTTCCCGACCTGCTCGGGGTCATCCGGGCGTTCCACCGGGCCGGTATGCCGCTCGAACGTACGCTCCACCTGCTGGCCCGCCAGCGGGGGACGTTTCCCGTCCTGGGCACCGAACTGGAGACGGCGCTGGGCGAATATGGCACCGGCGAACCGCTCGACGTGGCGCTGAACCGGATGGCCAGCCGCACCGGAATCCCCGAGGTCTCGCTGGCCGTCGGCAGCCTTGCCGAGGGCAAACGCCTCGGTGCGGCCCTCGACCACGTGCTGAAGGACCACGAAGTCGCGGCGCGAGCGGCGCAACGCAACCAGGCGACCGCGGAGGCGGCGCGGGTGGGAACCAAGCTGCTCGCCATCCTGTCGGTGATCTACCTCCCCGAATTCGTCCTCCTGATCGTGGTCCCGCTGTTTCTGGGGATCATCCAACGCGCCTTCGGCTGACGACGACGGCGGCGATATCCGGAACAACTGCAAAGGAAGGAGCTCAAAGGAAATGACCTGGGGGCAACGCGGCCAGTCAACGCTCGAATGGGTGATCGGCGCGGCCATCATCCTCGGCACGCTCGTCGTCGGCATCATGGCCTGGAACAACGGGCTCGTCATCAAGATGGGCCAGATGGTTCAGCGCCTCACACAGACCCAGTGATCCCCGCCGGCCATCCGCGGCAGGCGGGTCAGGAAACGCTCCAGGCGGTGCTGGCGGTCTCATTCATGGTGCTGCCGGTCCTGCTCGGAATCGTGGAGCTCGGCGGGCTGATTCACGAATGGATCGGCCAGGAGTCGGCCGCCACCACCGGGGCGCGGGTGGCCGGAGAACGCGGGGAAGACGACCCCGTCGTGCGGGAGCGGATCGCGCTGGCGCTGCAGGCGGCTGGACTGGATCCCTCGAGGGTCGCCGTCCAGATCACACCGGCGTCCGCACACTGGGGTCAGGCGATCATGGTCGAGCTGCGCAGCCAGCGCCGGATCGCAATCCCCTTCCTCTTCTCGACCAACCTCACCGTGCGCACCTCGGCGGTGGGACGGGGCGAAATCAACCATTGAAGGGACGTGCGCACGGCCAGAGCATCCTCTATGTGATCGTCCTGATGCCGACCTTGCTCCTGATCCTGGCGCTCAGCGTGCAGGTGGCCATGGTGCAGCTCAACCTGGCGCGGCTGCGGTCGGCGGTCGATCTCGCCGGCGTGGGCGCCGCTTCCGCGGTCGACGCCTCCTACTACGCGGAAACCGGCCGGCTCCGCCTCGACCGGCCAACCGCGGCACTCGTCGCCAGGGAATTCCTGGCCCGGAACCTCAAGCCCATCGACCCGGGCGGGCAAGTCGCCTCCTCGGCCGAGATCGCGATCATCAATGACGTCCCGGCGCGCGATCCGTACTCGGGCGTCGCCCTCGACCGACCGGCCGTCTGCATCCGGGCCCGCCTCCCGGTCCCCGCCGGATTGCTGCGGCTCGTCGGGACGCCGGCCTGGTTGACGGTGACGGTGGCGGGCGACGCGGAGCTTCGCTCATGAACGGGGCGCACCTGCGTCGTCGGGTTCTCTGCCGCATCCTGGCTGCGGCCGGGCTCGCGTTCATGCTGCCGGTCGGGAGCGTGGAGGCCAGTCCGCCCTCCGCCGGTCCGCAGGTTTCGATCGACGCCATTTCCGGGGACAACGGCCACGCGTTCGTCTATGCGCGCGTGATCGATCGCGTGGGATCGTATCCGGCGCCCCCCGGGAGCAGCCCGACCCCCTATTACTCGCGATGGCAGGCCGTTCCCGTCCTGGCGCCTGGCTGTCCCTGGGTCTGGGCGGTGTTCGTCTACGAGCGCGCCACCAACCGGCAGCTCAACGCGCCGCCACCGGGCGCGCCGGCGCCCAACTTCCGAACCACGACCTTCTTCTGTGCCACACCCAGGGTGAGTCCGGTCATGGCTCCGCGGCTCCTCATCGCCCAGGCGCGCCTGGACCTCGACCTTGCGGCGGCGGTGACACCGACCGTGCCGGCGGCTGGCGCGCCGGCCCGGCTGTCGGCGCGTCTGTCCAGCGCGGTCTCCGACGACCTCGGACTGCTGCTCAGCATGGCGCTTGATGACTGGCAGGTTTCCGGCTGGCAGGTTGCTTTCGGCGACGGGGAGCAGCTCACACTCGCGGGCGGCAGCGACCACATCTCGGCCGTCCACATCTATCCCTCGGCGATCCTCTACGAAGCCCGTATCAAGGCCTCGATCACCGGGATGGCGCAGGCCGCTGACTACGGGCCGTCGGGGAGCCCGTTCCTCATCCGTGTTCCCTTCGGGGTGGACGTGGGTCGGGACCTGCCGGTGGTCGTCTCCGGCGCTCCGCCCCTCGCCTACGTCGCGCCCGCCGTGTCGGCGACCGTCAGCCCGACGCTCGACGGCCTGGGATCTCCGGCGGCGCCGGGCGAGCATCGGATCGACGTGCCGCGGGGGGTTCTCGTGGATGCGTATGTGCGACCCACAATCGACCGCGAAGGCTACCGGACGATTGCGGGACGCTTCGCCGATTGGGGACAGTCGAACCTCGTCAGCTGGCGGTATGCCGGCAGTCCCGGCCGCCCTCCGGACCGTGTCTTTCCACCGGAGGAGTGGCGGCAGCCAGCCGATCCGCTGCGGCTCGCCTGGGATTCCCCGGATGCCCTCAACGGCGCGGCGTCCCAGGATTACGCGGTCCGAGTGCTCCTGCGGGTTCGGACGCGATATCGCGATGGTCGACTCCTGACCTGGGACGTTCCGGCTCTGTTCCTGGTGACCGTCCGCTACGCGGCGCAGAATGAATAGGAGGGGGTCCATGATCCGACTTGTGTATTCGATCGGGTGTCTCGTCCTGGCCGGGTTCGCCGGCTTCCTGTATTACGAGCAGACTCAGCAAACCGCGGTCGTCACTGCGACGCACGATCTGTCGATCGGAAGCCTGATCACCGATCAGGACGTCGCCCTGCACCGGATCGCGAGCGGCAGCGTCCCCTCGGGCGCCTTGAGCCAGGTCGATCAAGCGATCGGTCAGTTCGTGACCTTTCCCTTGATGAGCGGTCAGTTCGTGACCTCGCGCCACCTCAGCCCATCCCGCACGGGTGCCGCCCTGGCCAATGGGCTGCCGGTGCCCCCGGGCGACCGGATCCTGAGCCTGCCGGTTGGACCGTCTTCGGCGGTCGGCGGAGCGCTCGCGCCCGGTGATCTCGTCGACGTCATCGCGGTGCCCGACGTCACGCGGGCGCAACCCGGCTCGATCGTCGATCCGGCCGGCAACACCGTCCTCGGCGAGCGCGTGCTGGTGCTCGGGCTTCGGACCGACCAGGGAACGGCCGCCGACCTCGATCCGCGCGCCGCGTCGCTGAGCCCGACCAAAGTGGGCAGCGTCCTGCTCGCGATTCCGGGCGCCGACGAGCAGCGGTATGCCGCGGCCATCGCCGTCGACACGTTCGTGCTCACCCTGGTGACCGGGTAGTCGAATGCCGGGCCGCCCGCGCCATCCTCCGTTCGGAGATGAGATCGTCGGATACCAGGACGACGCCGTCCACCTGCGCGATGGATCGGTCCGGGCGGTGATCGCCACCTCGTCCCTGAACTTCCTGGCCCTGGCGCCGGAGCAGCAGGCGCGGAGCGTCCAGGCCTTTCGGGATCTCCTTCATGCGGAGACCGGCCCGATGCAGATCTACCTCCGGATTCGCCGGGTGCCGCCGGGCGGCGGCGATGCGGGCGCGGATCCAGACCCCTCCCGCTACCCGCAGCGACGAGGCTATCTGCAGGCCTTGACCGATGCCTTCATCCGGACACATCTCGAAGACGTCCCCGTATTCCGGCGGGAGCTCTTCCTGGTTCTCGGCTCCCTGCCGACCGCGCGAAACCGGCTGCGGACCTGGGCGTATCGCTTCGTCCCGCATGGGAATCGCGAGGATCCGGCGATGGTCAAGGAGACCGTCCTCCCGCTGACACAGCGCGTGTACCGGACGATGGAGTACCTGCGGCTGATTGGTGTCCGCGCCCGCCGGCTGACCTCGCCCGAGCTCGCCCAGCTGTTCGACGGACTGTACGGGCGGTCTCAGACCGCAGCCCCCGATGCCTCGGTCACCTTCCACCACCGCATGGGGGAGGTCGAAGTGCAGGGGCGCGTCTACGCCTCGATGGCCGTCGAGCGTTTCCCCGGCGAGGAGATCACGCCCGGGTGGCTTCTCCCGCTGATCGACTTCAAGGGCGAGCTGCACGCCGCCATCCATCTGGTGCCGCTGGAGACGGACCGGATGCTGGGTCTCCTGACCCACAAGATCCACGAGTTGCGAGCCGACCAGGTGGTGAGCGACGAGCGCGCCACCGTCGAGGCGACGTCTTTCACG
>DASQGL010000085.1:0-10765 GCA_035632635.1 Candidatus Limnocylindrales bacterium | reverse complement strand
CTGTCCCGGAGCATCGACGACATCCTGGACGCGGCCAACGAGACCATCATCGAGCTGGCCATGTATCGCCTGAGCCCTCCGGAGAACTTCAAGGAGATGACCAACGTCCTCCACGACGGGGCCCGGCACGTCCGCGCCGCGGTCGGGGAGCTGCTCGACCACCCGCGGGTCGCGGCCGAGCACGCCGTCCGGGCCAAGCGCTCCGAGAACCGGATCGATTCCCTGTACCACCAGGCGCTCAGCAACCTGCTCGACAGCTCGATGAGCACCGGGACCATCCTGAAGATCCGGGAGATCTACCGGCACCTGAAGAACTCGGCCGACTGCATCGACCGGAGCGCCGACGAGATCTCCGCCATCGTGATCAAGCGGACGTGACCCTCGCGGCCGCCGGGCCGGGGGGGAAACCCGCGCGGGCGGTGCGCTGGGGGGTCGCGCTTGGCGGCGCGCTGGTGGCGGGCGTCCTCGTGGCCGGGCCCGTCCCCGGCTCGCCCGGGCCGGCGGCCCGCGCCAGCCTCGCGATCGCGGCGCTGGCGGTCGGCCTGTGGGGCAGCGAGCTGATCCCGATGCCGCTCACCGCCGCCCTCGCGCTGATCCTGCTCGCGGCGTCGGGCGCCGTGGCCCGTCGGGTCGATGCGCTGGACGGGCTGACCTCGCCGGTGCTCTTCTTCCTTTTGGGCACGGCCGGACTGGGGATCGCGGCCCAGCAGACCGGTCTCGCGAACCGGATGGTGAACGCCCTCCTGGGCGCGTCGCGGCGCTCCGGGAGGCGACTGCTCCTCGGCCTGCTGGCCAGCCTGCCGCTGCAGCCGCTCATCTTCCCCTCGGCCATCACGCGCAACGTGGTGCTGGTGCCCGTCTATCAGCGAATCCTCGACGCGCTCCACCGGCCACCCCGGCTGGGCGCCGCGATCATGCTGACCCTGGGGGTCCTCGGACCGCTGGCCTCCTCCGTCTTCCTGACCGGGGGGATCGCGCCGGTCGCCGCCCAACAGGCGATCGGCGGCTTCACCTGGTTCAGCTGGTTCATCACGCTCGCCGTTCCCTACTACGCGGTCCTGGCGCTGGGCTCGCTGCTGGTCTTCACCATGTTCCGCCCCGAACCGACCGGCGCCAGCGCCGCGGTCGAGGCGTCCAGCCCGCCGGCGGCGCCCCGATTCTCGGGCGCGGAGCTGCGCCTCCTCCTGATCGGGGCAGGCGTCGTCGTCCTCTGGCTGACCGATGGCGCGACCCACTGGTCCCCCGCCGTGCCGGCCCTGCTCGCCCTGGCGGTGATGCTGCTCCCCGGGGTGGGCGTGATGAGCTGGAAGGCGTACCTCCGCCAGGCGCCCTGGGGGATCGCCTGGGTCCTGGCCGCGGCCGTCTCCCTGGGGCACGCGGTGACCGCGACCGGGGCGGCGGCCTGGCTGGCGGGCGGCCTCTTCCATCTCTTCCCGGCCGGGCACGGCCCCGGCATGATGGCGCTGGCGATCTACGCCGTCACCGCGCTGATCACCCTGGCCATCCCGAATCGAGCCGCCGCGGTGACCCTGTGCATCCCGCTGGCGACGGCGTACGCCGCCACCGGGGCGCTGCCCGCCGTGGTGGCCGGGCTGATCGTGCTGGTCGCCGTCGACGTCGAATCGCTCTACCCGGCCCAGGCGCCGGCCGGCCTGCTCGCCTTCCAGGCCGGCTATTTCAGCGCCGGGCAGCTGGTCGCCTTCAACCTGGCGCTGCTCGCGCTGGGGGCGCTGGTGGTCCTCCTGGTGGGACTCCCGTGGTGGTCCACCGTGCTCGTCCGGTAAGCTCGTGGACCGGCGGCGGCCGGGTTCACCCTTGACAACCGCCCCTCGCCCGAGTACACATGCGTGTATCAAGTGTTACTCCGCCGCGCGGTCGACGGGGAACTCGACGACGCGCCCGGAGGTTGGAGGTAGATTGCGTGGCTGATCCCGAAGAGCGTTACCCGCAGGCATTCGTCAGCCGTGTCTCCCGGCGCCAGGTGCTCCGCGGCGGCCTCATGCTGGGGGTGGGCGCGCCGGTGCTGGGCACCTTCCTGGAGGCGTGCGGCTCCAACACCGGGAGCGGTGGCGGAGCGGCGCTCCAGCTCTACAGCTCGACCGACACCGCCCAGCAGGTGGCGGACGCCTTCGCCAAGCAGAGCGGGACCAAGGTCAACAACTACAACGACGACGCCGGCGTGGTGCTGGCCCGGATCGAGGCGGAGACCGCGCATCCGCGCGCGGACGTCTACCTGCTGTCGGACGCCGAGGGCATGGCCGGGCTCGCCCAGCAAGGGCGGCTGCTCGCCTACATGTCCCCCCAGCGCAACACGATGACCGACCTGGCCCTCAAGGTCAGCGATCCGACCGGCCTGTTCACCGCGGTCGGCCTGAGCGGCGCCGGGTCTTTCATCTACAACACGAAGGCGCTGACCGCCGCCCAGGCGCCGGTGGACTGGCCCGATCTCCTGAAAGCGCAATTCAAGGACCAGATCGCGATCACCGACCCCGCCTTCAGCGGGCCGTCCTACGGGGCCATCTTCGGCATCCTGCAGCGCATGGGGACCGACGCCGGATGGCAGTACATCACCGCGCTCTTCCACAACGGGATGAAGGTCTTCAAGACCAACACGCCGACGCTGGCCGCGGTCGAAGCCGGCGGGCGCTCGGTCGCGCTCGCCCAGGACTCGGCGGCGTTCTACGACAAGGTGGCCAAGGGCGCGCCGCTGGCGGTCAACTACGCGAGCAGCGGGACCGTGCTGCAGGGCGATGTGATCGCCATCGAGGCCAAGTCGGCGAACCTCAGCGCCGCCCGGGCCTTCGTCGACTACGTCCTCTCCGCCACGGGGCAGACCACGGAGATCGGGGACGCGGCCACCGGCAAGGGCGTGTCCGGCGACGCCTGGATCATCCCGGTCCAGCCGAACGTCACCCAGGATTCCGCCCGGGTGGCGACCGGGATCAACTGGACCATCGTCGACCTGGCCAAGGCGGCCCAGCAGGAAGCAGACATCAAGGCGAAGTTCAAGACTCTGGCGGGCGCCGCGTAGGCATGAGCCTGGCGGCGGCCCCCGAACTGAGGACCCACGCCCGCGGCGACGCCTGGCGTCGACACCTGGCGCTCGACCGGATCGTGGTGGCCGTCGCGCTGGCCTGCCTGGCGGTGCTGATCGTCTTCCCGCTGGCCATGCTCCTCATGCAGGCCGTCTTCCCCGCCGGCGCCGTGCCCCTGGGACCCTTCGTCGAAACCTTCTCGACGCCGTCCAACTACATCGCGATCATCGACTCGATCGGCATCGGCCTGGTGGTCTGCGTCACGGCCAGCCTGATCGGCATCCCGCTGGCCATCCTGCTCAACCGGACCGACCTGCCGGGCCGCCGGATCTTCGAGGCGCTGGTCTGGGTCGACTTCTTCACCCCCTCCTACCTGGTCTCCCTCGGCTGGACGGCGCTCATGCAGCGAGGCGGCTTCCTCGACCTGACGCTCGGACACATGAACCCCTTCGCCAGCTCCTTCTTCAGCCCATTCGGGATCGCGCTGGTCCTGACCTTCAAGCTCTTCCCCTTCGTCTACCTGGCCGCCAGCGCCGGGCTCCAGGCGATCGGGGCGGAGTACGAGGAGGCGGCCCGGGTGGCCGGCTCGGGACGGCTGCACGCGTGGTTGCGGATCGTCATCCCGCTGCTGCGGCCCGCGATCCTGGCCGGCTTGATCCTGGTCTTCGCCGAGGTGATCTCGGACTTCGGGATCGCGGCCACGATCGGCCAGCAGGCCGGCTTTCCCCTGATGACGCTCGAGGTCTACAACTATGTCTCGAGCTGGCCGATCAACTACCCGCTGGCGGCGGCCATGTCGACCTTCCTGGTCCTCAGCATGGGCGCCGCGCTCGGCGTCCAGAGCCTGCTGCTGCGCCGGCGCTCCTACCAGGTGATCTCGGGGCGCGCCCACCAGCCCAACCAGATCGCGCTGGGCGCCTGGAAGTGGGCCGTGCTGGGGGCGACGATCCTGGTCTTCGCCATCGCGCTGGGCGCCCCCTTCACCGCCTCGATCGCGATCTCGCTGATGCAGAACATCGGGCGCGGGCTGGAGGCGAGCAACTTCGGGTTCCAGAACTACGCCTCGGTCCTGAGCGACCTCCATCTCGGGATCGGCGCGCTCTGGCGCAGCGTCGAGCTGTCGATCGGGGCGGCCACGCTGACCAGCGTGCTGAGCCTGCTCGTGACCTACATGATCTACCGCTGGCGCGGGCTCGGGCGGCTGGTGCTGAACAACGTGACCGTCATCAGCATGGTCGTGCCGAGCATCGTGATGGCGGCCGGCTACGTGTTCGCCTTCAACCAGGCCTGGCTGTTCAATGCCGGCATCGCGCTCTACGGCACCCTCCTGCTCCTGCTGCTCAGCTACATTGGTCAGCAGGTGTCCATGGCCGTGCGCCTTCATCTGAGCGGCGTGCAGCAGATCTCCGGCTCGCTGATCGACGCGGCGCAGGTCTCGGGCGCCCGCATGCTGACCCTGCTCGTCCGGATCGTGCTGCCCTTGATGCGGAAGTCGATCGTCTCGGTCTGGCTGCTGACGTTCGTGATCATCATGTTCGACCTGGCCATGTCGGAGATGCTCTACCCGCCCGGCGAGCCGACGCTCGGCGTGGCGCTGATCCAGAAGTTCGGCGACCTAGGCAACATCGGAACCGGGACCGCCATGATGATGCTGGCGATCGGGTTCGTGCTGGCGGTCGTCCTCATCATCAACATCGTCTTCCGGGGCGATGCCCGCGCCAACCAGCTGGCCGGGGCGCAACGGAGGATCTGAGCATGGAAGTCCGGGTCGAGAACCTGACCTGCACGTTCGGCCAGAAGACGGCCGTCCAGGGGGTCAGCTTCACCGTGCCGTCGGGGAGTGTCACCGCCCTGCTGGGACCGTCCGGGTGCGGCAAGACCACCGTGTTGCGGAGCCTGGCCGGGCTGCACCGTCCGGACGCGGGCACGATCCGATTCGGCGACCAGGTGGTCTTCTCGGCGGGAGGCGGCGTCAACGTCCCACCGGAGCGGCGCGCCCTGGGCATGATCTTCCAGGACTTCGCGCTGTGGCCGCACATGCGGGTCTTCGACAACGTGGCGTTCGGACTGCGCCTCCGCCACCTGGCCCAGGCCGAGACCCGCGCCAAGGTGATGACGGCGCTGGAGATGATGCACCTGCAGAACGAGGCGCGGCGGTTCCCGCACCAGCTGTCGGGCGGGCAGCAGCAACGCGTGGCGGTGGCCCGCGCGATCGTGAGCGAACCGCAGCTCCTGCTCCTGGACGAGCCGCTGAGCAGCCTGGACGCCGGCCTCCGCGAGGAGATGCGGCAGGAGCTGTCCCGGTTGATCAAGCGGCTCGGCATCACCGCGGTGCACGTGACGCACGACCACGTCGAGGCCCTGAGCATGGCCTCGCAGATGATCGTGCTCAACGATGGACGGATCGAGCAGAGCGGCGACCCGGTCGAGATCTACGAGCGTCCCGGCAACCTCTTCGTCGCCCGCTTCCTGGGTGTCGTCAACGTGATGACCGGGAAGGTCGAGCGCGAGGGGTCGACGGTGCGCGTCAGCGGTCCCGGGTTTTCCATCGTGGGAGAGCCGCACGGCCCGATCAACGGGCACGGGCACGCCCTGATCCGGCCAAGCTCGATCCGGATCGTGGACGAGGCGGCGGTGTCAACCGACAACGACCTCACGGTCCAGGTCACCGAGGGCGCGTTTCACGGCGAGCGCTGGCAGTTCGAGGTCGTGAACGACGCCGGGGCCCGGCTGCGGATCCACACCGACGCCGCGCTGCCGCTCGGGGCGCGCATCCGGATCTCGTTCGCCGTGGACGCGTGCCGCGTGATTCCGGCGACGGAGAACCCGGGACCCCCTCCGTAGCCCGACTCCCTCGAGGGGGAGCGGGCGCCTAGGCCGGATGACATTCGAACCTGATAGGGGCGGTGTCAGAAACGGAGCCCGCCGGCCGTCGGTTCAATGAGCAGGCCGCGCCGTCTTGACAGGTCCCCATCCGGGCGGTAGACTTTCGCCACTTTCGACGCTGCGGGGAAAGGGGGCGTCGAGGGGAGGGGACACAGCGAACCGCCAGCGGCCGCCTGACCTGTGCTGCGTGGTGCGGATCGGTCCGCGATCCCCCCACACCCTGATCCCCACGAGCACGCAATGATCGCCGCCGCAGCGCTGAGCGGCACCGGTTTCCGCAAACCACCCGGTCCACCGCGCGCGCTGCAGCGAGGCCTGATCGGCCTTCTCGCCGTGATGGTGATCGGGCAGGCGGTCGCGATCTTCGCGAACATCACGATCACGAATCCCTCCTCCCCCTCGAGCACCGCATCGACGACCACCCCGCCGGTCACCCCGCCGGCGCAACACGCGAAGGTCGAAGCCGGCCCGCAGCCGGGCGAGGTCGTGATCACGTTCCCGCCGGCGCAAGCGGCGCAGGGCGCGCTCACGGTCGCGCAGCAGTACGAGCTGACCTTGATCAGCGGCGACCCGGCCACGGGTCGATACCTGTTCGCGCTGCCGCAAGTCGGCGTCACGCGCGGACCCGGCAACATCGCCTACGTCCACTTCCCGGCGATGATGACGGCCGCGGACATCGCCACCTACCTGGCCAACAATCACCTGCGGGTGCTCGGCCCCGTCCGCCCGCGTGACCCCGACTCCTCGCGCGACATCGCGGTGCAGCTGCCGCAAGCGCAGGCCCGACTGATCGACGCGCGCAACGGACTCTTCGCGGTCACGCTGCCCGCCGGCCTGGACGCCGCGACGCTCGCCTCATGGGCCGCGGCCTCGAGAGTTCGCGTCGCCCAGTACGACCCGGCGTCGGGCGCGGGCGTCGTCCAGCCGCTGAACTGGCAGCAACTGCTCCGCCCGCCGGCCGTCACCATGCGGCGTCCGACGACGGTCAGCACGCCGCACGCCGTGACGCCGGCGCCGCATCCGTCGGTGGCGCCGACGCCGCAGCCGTCCGCCAGCATCCCGGCCGGGCAGAGCCCGCTGTACGTCGCCTTCGCGGCCGGCACGACGCGTGACGCCGTGCAGCAGGTCATCGACCGGCTGACGGGACAGCTGATCAGCCTCGACCAGAGCAACCTGGCGGTCGTCTCGGTGGAGACGACCCGCGCACCGGCGCTGGCGCAGCTGTACGCCGACCTGCCCCAGGTGCGATGCGTGGGCGCGAGCGCGACCGCGTGCAGCGCGCCGGCCGCCCCGATCGTGACCACGCCGGCCCCGGCGCCGGTCGCCCCGATCACCTACGCGCCGCCCGGTCCGCTGAGCGTGACCGCCGACGGGACCGGTCTCACCTGGGCGGCGGCCGCCAACGCGACCTCGTACGCGGTCTTCCGCAGCGCGAACGGCACTGACGGCTACACGTTCGTCGCCCGCGTCGCGGCCGGGGACCCGTCGGTGACGTTCACCGACGCGAGCGCGCCGACCGGCACGAGCTACTACCGGGTCATGGCGCTGCACGGGTGCGCCTCGGTCGCCAGCGCGACCGGGTGTGACGTCGCGGCGCCCGCCTTCGACGCCTCGGTCGCGACCTCGGCCGTGGCGCTGACGCGGCAGCCGCCCGCCGTGACGCCCACCGCGAGCGCCGTCACCCCGCCCGTCCCAACCGCGACGGCGGCCCCAACGCCCAGCGCATCGACCGCACCGACGCCGAGCGCATCGGCCGCGCCGACGCCCAGCGCATCGACCGCACCGACGCCGAGCGCATCGACCGCGCCGACGCCGGCCGCAACGACCAGCCCGACCACGACCACGACCACGACGACCACGACGACCACGACCGCATCGGCGCCTCCGGTGGCGGCCGCTGTATCACCGACCGTGACCGCTGGCGCATTCGACGGCCACGCGACGATCAGCTGGGCGGCGATCGCGACCGCCCGCGCCTACCGCGTCTACCGGGCAACGGCCGGCGGGCAGCCCGTCCTGATCGCGACCACCACCGAGACGAGCATGGTCGACGCCGGCGGGGTCGCCGGACAGGCCTACACCTACAGCGTGGCGGCGGTCGGCGCGACCGGCACCGAGGGGAGCCTGTCGAGCCCCGCCTCGCTGACCTGGGTCGGGCCGTCGAGCGCGCCGGTCGTGCTCGACGTCCAGCCCCAGGAGGGTCGTCCGCTGGGCGGATCGGTCGCGCTCAGCGTCCAGGGCCGGACCGGCGACGGGAACGCCACGGTGACGTGGACGGTGACCGGCGGACGGGGGAGCGCGGTCATCGGTCCGGTCGCCGGCGTGGCGTCGGCCCACGACCCGCTGGCCTTCACGGCCAGCGCCAGCTGGGACTCGGCACAACTCCCGGACGGCCTGTACACGGTTGTGGCCACGGTCAGCGAGAACGCCCAGCAGGTGCAGGTCAGCCGGAGCTACCGGGTCCAGAACGCGAAGCCGGTCCGGCCGACCCAGCTCAGCGCGGTCGTCATGCCGGCCGGCGTGACGCTGACCTGGGAGCAGCCGGCCACCGAAGGCGCCGCGGTCTACTGGCTGTATCGCGACGGCCAGGAGCTGACCGCGCTGGCTCCCGACCAGCGGTCCTACGTGGATTCGCAGCCGGGCGCAGGCACGCACCGGTACGAAGTCCGGCTGGAGGACCAGAACGGCATCGTCAACGACGCCCAGGGCACGGACGCCACGCTCACCGAGCAGCCGGCGCCGGTCGCCCCCAACGTCAGCTTCCGCGTGCTCCTCCCGTCCGGCGCACCGGTCGTGAGCGGCGGGCGGGTGCCCGAGCGCGTCCTGCTGGTGGCCGAGGCGGCGCTGCCCGTGACCGGCATCACCTTCCAGTACTCGGCGGACGGCACGACCTGGCGCCAGATCGACGCCGACGCGTGCCCTCGGACCTGCACGGCCGACTGGCGGATCAGCGACCTGGCACCGGGTTCGTACCAGGTGCGGGCCGTGGCCGGATGGCCGGAGGGACTGGTGGCCACCGCGCCCCAGGGGTTCGTGGTCTCACCACCCGTCCGCCTGCCGGCGCCGAGCGCGCCGGTGGGTGAAGTCACCGGCGACGGCGTGGCCCTGCACTGGCTGGCGCCGGCCGGGAGCAGCCCGGCGGGCTACGCGATCGTGCGGAGCAGCGGCTCGAGCTGGTCGGTCATCGACCAGGTGACGGGCACCGACTACACCGACCGCAGCGTCCCGGCCGGGCAGACCGTCGCCTACCGCGTCTACGCGGTCGACGCGGACGGCGCCTTCGGGCAGGCGTCGCCCGAGGTGCCGGTCTGGGTTCCCGACGTCGAGGCGGCGGTGCCGGCGGCCCGGGCGGCCCTGGCGCAGCCGCAGAACCTGACCGCGCTGGCCTCAATCGGCGGCGTGACCCTGACCTGGGACGCGGTCCTCAGCGCCCAGTCCTACGTGGTCGAGCGGGGACGCCAGGCGGACGGCCCGTTCGAGACGGTCGCGACCGTCGGCGCCCATCCTATATATGTCGACGCGGCCCAGGGACAGGGCGGCGCCGCCTTCTACCGGGTCCGGGCCTCAGCCGGCGGGCTCGCCGGGCCGGCCTCGGCTCCGACCGGCAGCCTGCTGATCCCGGCGCCGCCGGCGATCATGCCGGTGCTGAACCTGGGAACCTCGGGCCCGAGCGCCAGCGCGCCGGCCCAGATCGTCCTGGCGGCGGCCCCGGTCGCCCCCGCGCCGACGCCCGCGCCGGCCCGCGTCGTCCTCTCGGTCGATGACGCGGGCGCCCCGGTGACGGCGGGCTCCCGCCTGGCGATCGCCGCCTCCGGGCCGGCCACCACCGCGGTGACCGCAGTCCAGGTCCAGGTCCGTCCCGCCGCCACCTCGACCTGGCAGCCGGTCGCGACGCTGCCGGTCGCCCGGACGGACAGCGGCTGGAGCACGGCCGGGACGGTGTCGAGCCGCGACCTGACCGCAGGCGCCTACGACGTGCGGGCGGTGGCGGTGAGCGCGAGCGGCACGACGGTGCAGAGCACCGTGCCCGCCCCGGTGACCGTCGTCCACACCGTGGCCGCGCCGTCGACGCCCGCGGCTGCCGTCGACGGGCAGACGGTCCGGGTCACCTGGTCGGCGCCGGCCACCCCGGCCCCGGTCACCTACAACGTCTACCGGATGCTGCCCGACAGCGGCGCCTTCGCGCTGGCGGCGTCCGGGATCACGTCGACCACCTTCGTCGACCGGGCGCTGGCCGGGTCGACCGACGTGGGCTACGTGGTCAGCGCGACCGACACGCTGGGCAACGAGAGCCGGTTCTCGACCCCGGCGTGGGTCGCGACGCCCGCGACCTGGTGGGCGCAGCCGCCCGCCGTGATCCTGCTGCAGCCGGTCGCGGCGTCGTCGCTGCTGGTGGCGGCGGGGTCGCCGGCCACCGCGCTGACGGCCATCGTCTCGGCGGCCGCCGGACTCCGCGACGTCGGCTTCTCCTACAGTCCGCCGACCGGCTCCCAGTGGATCCGCATCCCCGGCCAGGTCCCGCTGCCGTCGGGCGTCCCGATCGGCGGCTTCGCGTTCGGCGCGCTCGGCGCCGGATGGACGGCCGCGTGGGACACGAGCTCGCTGCAACCCGGGCCCTACACGCTCCGGGTGACGGCGACCGACCTCCTCGGACACACCTCGCAGACGACCGCGCGCGTGACGATCGGCGCCGCGCCCGCCCGCGGGCCCCCGGCCGCCGGGTTCACCCTCACAGCCACGCCGACGTCCGCCGGCGTCCACCTCGAGTGGACGGCCAGCGGGACCCTCTTCCAGGTCCGCCGCTCCGCCTCCGGAGCCGCCGGGCCCTTCGAGCCGATCGCCAC
>DASQGL010000084.1:0-18090 GCA_035632635.1 Candidatus Limnocylindrales bacterium | reverse complement strand
AGGACTACAACGTTGCGGTTTCCATCAAGCTCGAAACGGCCGATTAGTGCGAAGTCGGTCTCGGCATCCTTACGATGGTAGACGTCGACAGCGTAGTGCGACGACTTCACGGCGAAATGATTCTACGTGCCATCGGGCCTGTCGCGGCACTCGCACTGGTTACTGTTACGCTCGCGCCACCTCGCGTAGGTTCGGTATGTGTTCTGCCTCACATACCGTCCCGCTCCCGCTTCACGTCTCAATTCGACTCGCCCACTCCTTCGGACCAACGACACGCCAATCCATCAGCAACCACCTCCGACTTCACGGCGACGATCGATTGGGGCCACGGGACGGCATCGGCTGGTTCGATTACCGGTAATGCGGGTGGCGGTGTCATTCAACCCTGTCTCAACCATCACTGCGTACACCACCGCCACCGACGTGGTGGATAAGGCTATGCCGGCAATCTGGCTCGCGTGCCAATGCCACCCCAATGCCAACCAGGTGAAGGCCCACGCCCCGGCGAAGGGCAAAAGGAACCCAACGCCCCCGATGGCAAGGCTGGGGGCCAGGAACCGGCGAAACGATTGCGGGTCGATCTCCGCTCCGGCCAGGAAGGTCAGAAGGACCGAGCCGAAGCCTGCAAGGAAATCGATCCAGGAAGTCGTGCCGAGATGGAACAGGTTGCCAGCGATGCAGCCAACCAAGATTTCGGCCAGCGCGACCGAGAGTCCCAGCCTGGTCGAGATTAGGCTGGCAACGAACGCGAGGGCGATCCAAACGAACGCGACCGAGTAGACGTTGTTGAGCTCTGCCATGAGGCTGGCCTCCTACCGAAATGTTGGTAGGGCCTATCAGCCTCACGGCGCTCGGCGAGACCCATCGCCAGACGGTTCGGCACCGTCTGGGTCGAGGATATCAAGGTCGGCCGACGCACGAACGGTTCAGCGAAGAATGCCTTCCTTGCCATCCGCCTTCGCGTGCAGCGCATAATGCTCGCGTGAACGGCGTCCACGACATGGGTGGAATGGATGGGTTCGGCCCGGTCGTCGCCGAGCGGAACGAGCCGGTTTTCCACGAGCACTGGGAAGCCGTCGTCCGTACGATCTTCGAGCGAACCAACGGGCGTTACTTCAATCTCGACGAGTTCCGGCGCAGCCTCGAGCGCATGCCACCTGACGCGTACCTCCGCGCCGGCTACTACGAAAAGTGGCTGTTCGCAATCGAGTCCATCCTCGAAGAAAAGGGCGTGGTCGCCGCCGACGAGCTTGCCGGCGGACGGCCATCATCCCCCGCGCCATCACCGCTGCCGAAATCCGGCCCTGCGCCGTCACAGGCCCCGCGGTTCAAACCCGGCGACCGCATCGTGACGCGCAACCTTCATCCCCAGGGTCACACTCGGCTTCCCCGATATGCACGGGGCAAGCGCGGCCTCGTTCGCCGGCACTACGGCTCCTTTGCTCTGCCCGACTCCAACGCGCACGGCAGAGGGCCGGACTTCCAGCCCTGTTACGCGGTCGAATTCGAGGCTCGCGAGCTCTGGGGTTCGGAAGCCCGAACCGGCGATCGCGTCTGCATCGATCTGTGGGAAAGCTATCTGGAATCGGAGGTGTCCGTATGAGCGATCAGCATCATCCCGAAGCGCCCTCCGATGTCGAGGCGCGAACGCTGGCCCTCGAGTCGCTCCTCAGGGAAAAGGGAGTTCTGACCTCGGAGGATGTCGACCGCGTCATCTCCGCCTATGAGCAGGACATCGGTCCGATGATCGGGGCCCACCTGGTGGCCCGCGCCTGGGTCGATCCCGCCTATCGCCAGCGTCTTCTCCATGACGCTCCTTCAGCGGTCCGCGAGCTGGGATACGAGTACCGCGCGGACACTCGCCTCGTCGTCATCCCGAATGAGCCAGGCGTACACAACATGGTGGTTTGCACCCTCTGCTCGTGTTATCCGTGGATGGTGCTCGGCCTGCCGCCCACGTGGTACAAGTCCGCGCCGTATCGCTCGCGGGCAGTCCGTGAGCCTCGCGCGGTGCTGGCCGAACTGGGCCTCCAGCTTCCCGACGCTATGGCAATCAACGTGTGGGATTCCAGCTCTGAGGTCCGCTACATGATCCTTCCTGAGCGGCCGCCTGGCACCGAAGGCTGGACCGAGGAGGCGCTGGCCGCCATCGTCACCCGCGATTGCATGATCGGCGTCGCCCGGCCCCAGGCGCCGGCGCTCACCGGTGCCCCTCGATGAGCGTCGACCGCACCATCGCCAATCTCGAGGGCACGGCGGCGCTGCCCCGCAAGAACGGCGAGCTGGTTTTCCAGGCGCCGTGGGAAGGTCGCGCTTTTGGGTTGGCCGTCGTCCTCAACCAGAAGGGCGCTTACCCCTGGAACGACTTCCGGGTCCGTCTCATCGAGCAGATTGCAACCGGCCGCCCCGACTACTACGAGAACTGGCTCGGCGCCCTCGAGGCGCTCCTGGTTGATCGCGGCCTGGTCAGTCGCGACGACCTTCGCCGTCGCGCGGCGGAGTACCAGACCCTCCGGCGCGACCCGGTTTTCTGACGCTTCGCGCACGATCACGCGGTACGCGACCGGACTCGCGAAGGGCCGCGACCGTCCCATTGGTAAACTGAGCGGCGGCCATGGCGAAACATCGCGTCACGCTCATTCCGGGAGACGGGGTCGGCCCCGAGGTTTCGGAGGCCGCGCGCCGCGTGCTCGAGGCGACCGGTGTGCAGTTCGAGTGGGACGTCCAGGAAGCCGGGCTCGCCGTCATGGACAAGGAAGGCGACCCGATGCCGAAGCGGGTCCTGGATTCCATCCGGCGCAACAAGGTCGCGATCAAGGGCCCGTTGACGACCCCCATCGGCAAGGGCATCCGCTCGATCAACGTCGCCCTGCGCGCCGAACTCGACCTGTATGCGCTGGTCCGACCCTGCAAGAGCTATCCGGGCGTGCGTTCCCGCTACGAGAACATCGACCTGATCATCGTGCGCGAGAACACCGAGGACATCTACATGGGGGTCGAGTTCCAGGAAGGCAAGCCGGAGACCGCCCATATGATCCAGGAGATCGAGGCGGTCTCGCACAAGCACATCCGGCCCGACTCGGGCCTCAGCATCAAGCCGATCTCGCGCACCGCCAGCCGGAGGATCGTGAACTTCGCCTTCGAGTACGCGCGCACGCACGGCCGCCGCAAGATCACGGCGGTGCACAAGGCGAACATCATGAAGCACACGGACGGCCTCTTCCTCCAGATGGCCCAGGAGGTCGCCGCCGAGCACCCGGACATCCAGTTCAATGACCGCATCGTCGACAACATGTCGATGCAGCTGGTCCAGAACCCGCAGGAATACGACGTGCTCGTGCTGCCCAACCTCTACGGCGACATCCTGTCCGACCTGGCCGCCGGGCTGGTCGGCGGCCTCGGGCTGGCGCCCGGGGCAAACCTGGGCGACGAGATCGCGCTCTTCGAGGCCACCCACGGGAGCGCTCCGAAGTACGCGGGCATGAACAAGATCAACCCGATGGCGATGATGCTGTCCGGCGTCATGATGCTGCGCCACCTGGGCGAGACCTACGCCGCCAACCTGCTGGAGGGCGCGATCGCGGAGACCATCCGGGAGGGGCGCTACGTGACCTACGACATGAAGGCGGACCGCAACGACCCGACCGCGGTCGGCACCAGCGAGGTGGCCGACGCCATCGTCGCCAAGATCGCCAAGGCGAAGGCGCCCACCCCGCTCTAGCGCTTGCGGCTCGCGCCCGCGAGCGCGTCCATCAGCCGGATCAGTCTCCGCCCCAGCTCTTTCTGGCTCACCTGGTAGGGGGCCCACTTGTCCCGGCTCCCCGGGTCGACGCTGGCGTTGAAGTTCAGGTGCCAGTAGCGCCCGGTCTTGCGGAGCATCGCCTTTCGGTACAGGACGAGCGACGGCACCAGGAAGACGGGGTCCCGGAACCGCATGATCACCGGGTCGAACCAGCCCAGCAGGTAATAGAAGCTTCGGCTGGCCCGCGGCCGCCCCCGCATCTCGCCGATGTAGATCCCCAGCCTGGGGCGTCCCTTCGTCCGCTGGATGAGCTGGAGCGCCGACTTCGCCTGGAGGCTGAGCGTGCGCCCGAACCGCCCCTTGCGATGGAGCTCGAAATCGCGGCGCTCGTCGTCGGTCTTGGGCGGATTGACCTCGACCTGGCCGTCGCTGGTCAGCATCAGGAGCTTGGCGAACTCGTTCTGGGTCACGATGCCCTGCTGGACGTCGGTGATCCGCGCCGCGACCGGCTTCCTGGCCATCGCTCACCGACCTCCCGGTGGCGCGATCCCGCCCCACATCACGCCCGGCACCCGGAACAAGGGCGAGGGGATCGCCGCCGCCTGGACGCGCCTGCGCCGTGCCTGCTCGAGGACGCCGCGCACGCGGGTGCCGAGGTCGAACTGGGACAGGCGGTACGGCGTCCACTGGTCGCGGCTGCGGGGCTCGATCGAGGCCACGAACTCGATCTGCCGGTGGCCGTTCGCCCGCCGTTTGGGGTCCGCGTGCCGGTGGACGACGGCCGACGGGGCGAAGAAGACCGGGTCGACCACGCCCAGCCAGGCCGGATTCAGGTGGGCGAAGAAGTAATAGAAGAGGTCGTGGCTGACCCAGGCCTCGTCCGAGACGTCGAAGGTGATCTTGAGCAGGGTGTGGTTGCGCTGCAGCACGCTCGAGCCCTTCACCTGGATGGCGAGCGGGATCATGAAGCGGCGCTTGATCTGGGCCTCGACGTCGATCCGCTGGTCGTCGCTGACCGGTGTGAACAGCTCGACCTGCCCGGTGGTCCCGATCGTGACGAACTTGGCGAACTCGTCCTGGACGATCACGCCCTGTTGCACGTAGCTGAGCGCCGCCGCCCCCGCTTCGCGAACCCTCCCGGGCGCGTCCGTTCCCATGATCGAGTAACGCGGCGACGCCGCCAAAGACCGCACCGCCCGACCCTATCGGCGCCGCCCGGGCCCCTGCCGGCGCGCGCCGATGGAATAGAAGGGCCTGTCCGCTGGGTAGACTTGAGTACATGCCGAGCTTTCGCGAGATGCTGCGGGGCGTCCGTTCCCGGATCAAGGAAGTCGACGTCCGCCAGCTCGACTCGGACCGGCGGAACGGCCGGCGCCCGGTCCTGATCGACGTCCGGGAGCAGGACGAGGTCGAGCAGGGGATCATCCCGGGGGCGATCCACATCCCGCGCGGCTACCTGGAGCTGCGGGTCGAGGACCGGGTCCCCGACCGCGATGCCCCGATCGTCGCCTATTGCGCCAGCGGGATCCGCTCCGCCCTGGCGGCCGAGACCCTCCTCCAGATGGGCTACACCGACGTGGTCAACCTCAAGGGCGGCTTCGGCGCCTGGAAGGAGGCCGGCCTGGAGTTCGTCGTGCCCCGGGAATTGACCCCCGAGCAGATGAAGCGCTACAGCCGGCACGTGCTGATCCCCGAGGTCGGCAAGGACGGCCAGCTCAAGCTGCTCGATTCGAAGGTCCTGATCATCGGGGCGGGCGGGCTCGGCTCGCCGTCCGCGTACTACCTGGCCGCCGCCGGGGTCGGCACGATCGGCATCATCGACTCCGACGTGGTCGATGCCAGCAACCTGCAGCGGCAGATCCTGCACAACAGCAAGCGCATTGGGGAGCCGAAGGTCGACTCCGCCAAGCAGACGCTGGAGGATCTCAACCCGGACGTCAAGGTGATCCCGATCCAGGCCCGCCTGACCCGTGAGAACGTGATCCCGCTCTTCAACGACTACGACCTGATCCTGGACGGCAGCGACAACTTCGCCACCCGCTACCTGGTCAACGACGCCAGCGTGCTGCTGCGCAAGACGGTCGTGCACGGGAGCATCTTCCGGTTCGACGGCCAGGTGAGCGTCTTCAAGCCGTTCGAGGGTCCCTGCTACCGCTGCGTCTTCCCGGAGCCGCCGCCCCCCGAGCTCGCGCCCAGCTGCGACGAGGCCGGCACGCTCGGCATCCTGCCCGGCATCGTGGGCCTGCTCGAGGCGAACGAGGCGGTCAAGCTGTTGCTCGGCATTGGGGAGCCGCTGATCGGCCGGCTCCTGATGCTCGACGCGCTGACCGTCGAATTCCGGACGCTGCGCCTCAAGCGCGATCCGCGCTGCCCGGTGTGCGGCGAGGGCGCCACCTTCCGCGAGCTGATCGACTACGAGGTCTCGACGGCGATCCCCACGCCTGCATGACGGACGCCTCGAACGGGACGGGCCGCGTCCTGGTCGTGATGGCCCATCCGGACGACGCCGAGTTCGGGGCGGCGGGCACGGTGGCGCGCTGGGCCCGGGAGGGGCGGCACGTCACCTACCTGGTCCTGACCGACGGCAACCGGGGGAGCAGCGACCCCGCGATGACGCCCGAGCGGCTGACCCAGATCCGGCACGCGGAGCAGCGCGCCGCGGCGCTGCGGCTCGGGGTCAAGGACGTCTTCTTCCTCGGCTACGACGACGGGTCGCTGCAGCCGACCCTGGACCTGCGCCGCCAGATCACCCGCTGGATCCGTCGCTGCAAGCCCGACGTCGTCGTGGCGCCGGACCCGACCCGTCGCTGGACCGGCCAGCGCTTCTTCAACCACCCGGATCACCGGGCCGCCGGGGACGCGACGCTGGACGCGATCATGCCGGGGGCCGACACCCGCCTGATGTACCCGGAGCTGCTCGAGGAGGGTCTCGAGCCGCACCAGGTTCGCGAGGTCTACCTGAGCGGATCGAACGTCCCGGACGTCTGGGTCGACATCACGCCGACGATCGACGACAAGATCGCGGCGCTGCGCGAGCACCGCAGCCAGGTGGGCGACTGGCCCCAGATGGAGGAGGTCGTCCGGGAGCGGGCGGCCGAGATGGGGAAGAGCCAGAGCCTGCCCTTCGCCGAAGGGTTCAAGTACTTCAAGCTGCGCGAGTAGGGCCCGGCCCCCCTTGCCAAGCGAACTGACGTTCGGTAGCATGGCGGGGCATGGCCCTCGAACAGGCGTTCGACCGCCTCCTGGTCCAGGATGACTTCCGCCGCAACCTGACCCTCGACCACCCGATCCCGGGACGCCCGGCGCGCTACGGCGGCTTCCCGGCGGGGCTCGACTCGCGCCTCGCCCACGCGCTCGGGGCCCGCGGCGTGACCCGGCTCTACACCCACCAGGTGGAGGCGGCCGAGCGCGCCCTCCGGGGCCAGGACGTGGTGGTGGTGACGCCGACCGCCTCGGGCAAGACGCTCTGCTACAACCTCCCCGTCCTCAACGCGATCCTGCGCGACCCCGCCGCGCGCGCCCTCTACCTGTTTCCGACCAAGGCGCTGGCCCAGGACCAGCTGACCGAGCTGCACGGGCTGGGCGCGGAGCTGGACGCCGACATCAAGACCTACACCTACGACGGCGACACCCCGCCGGCGGCCCGGCAGGCGATCCGCCAGGTCGGGCACATCGTGGTCACCAATCCCGACATGCTGCACACGGGCGTGCTGCCCCACCACACGCGCTGGGCGAAGCTGTTCGCGAACCTGCGCTACGTGGTGATCGACGAGCTGCACGCCTATCGCGGCGTCTTCGGCAGCCACCTGGCCAACGTCCTGCGCCGCCTCTTCCGAGTCTGCGAGTTCTACGACAGCCATCCGACCGTGATCGCCTGCTCGGCGACGATCGCCAATCCGAGCGAGCTGGCCGAGCGGTTGACCGGCCGCGCCATGCACCTGGTCGACGACAACGGGGCGCCCAGCGGGCCCAAGCGCCTGCTCTTCTACAACCCGCCCGTGGTCAACCGCGAGCTGGGCATCCGGCGATCGTCGACGCTGGAGGCGCAGCGGATCGCCGAGCACCTGATCCGCGGCGGCGTGCAGACGATCGTCTTCGGGCGCACGCGGCTGCAGGTCGAGATCCTGCTCAGCTACCTGCAGGAATCCCTGCGCGACCGGCTGGGCGATTCGCGGGCGATCCGCGGCTATCGCGGCGGCTACCTGCCCCTGCAGCGGCGCGAGATCGAGCACGGGTTGCGCGACGGCACGGTCCGCGGCGTGGTCTCGACGAACGCGCTCGAGCTGGGCATCGACATCGGCCGGCTGGACGCCGCCATCCTCTGCGGCTATCCGGGCACGATCGCCAGCGCCTGGCAGCAGATCGGGCGCGCCGGGCGGCGGCAGGGGGCGTCGGTCGCCATCTTCGTCGCCTCCAGCAACCCGCTCGACCAGTTCCTCGTCCATCATCCCGAGTATTTCCTGGGCCGCGACCCGGAGCAGGGCCTGATCGATCCCGAAAACCTGCTGATCCTGAGCGCCCACCTGCAGGCGGCCACCTTCGAGCTGCCGGTCGGCGTGCAGGAGCGCTTCGGCGCGGCCCCGGTCGCCGAGCTGCTGCACGTCCTCGAGGAGGACGGCGCCGTGCACCGCGCCGGCGACAACTGGCACTGGGCCAAGGACGCCTTCCCGGCGGAAGGGGTCAGCCTGCGCAGCGCGGCCGCCGACAACGTCGTGATCGTCGATGTCACGCGCGGCGCCCGCGTGATCGGGGAGATGGACCAGTTCTCCGCCCCGGTCTTCCTGCACGAGGAGGCCATCTACCTGCACGAGGGCGCCCAGTACCACGTCGACCGCCTCGACTGGGAGGAGAAGAAGGCCTACGTGCGCCCGGTCAAGGTCGACTACTACACCGACGCCAACCTGGCGGTCACGATCCGGGTGCTCGAGACGCACCGCAGCCGTCCCGGTGTCTTGCCTTCCCATCACGGGGAGGTCCGGGTGACTGCGCTGCCCACCATCTTCAAGAAGATCCGCTTTCACACGCACGAGAACATCGGCTCGGGGCCGATCAGCCTGCCCGAGCAGCAGCTGCACACGACCGCCTACTGGGTGGAGGTCCCGCCCGAGGTTGCCGCCCGTTTTCGACGGCCCGCCTTGCAGGGCGGGCTACAGGGACTGGCGACGGTGCTGCGTCAGGTCGCCTGCCTCTACCTGATGTGCGACGCGCGCGATCTCGGCTCCTATGCGGAGACGCGGGCGCCGCACACGGGATCGCCGACCGTCTTCGTCTACGAGCGCTATCCGGGCGGCGTGGGGATGGCCCCCCGCCTGTTCGAGCTGGCCGATCCCGTGCTCGCGGCGGCGGTGGAGCTGATCCGCGGCTGCCCGTGCGAGTCGGGCTGTCCCTCCTGTGTCGGGCCGTCGCTGGAGGCGGCCGAGGACGGCAAGGCGGTCACGCTCGCGCTGCTCGAGTCGCTCAGCCCGATCGCCGCGGCGTGACCCGCGACCTGGCGGCCCTGCGCGAACGCATCGCCGCGATCAGCGCCCGTCCCCCCGCGCCGCGCCGGTCGCCGCCGGAGGTGGGGCACTGCGACGGGCGCCGCCTGCCGCCTGGCTGTGTCTGGGAGGAGACGCCCTACGGGCCGATCGCGGTCCGCCGCGACCGGGAGCGCGGCCCGGAGCGGGAGGGGGAAGAGGGGGCGCTGGAGGGGATCGCGCGCTTTCTCGCGATCGCCGCCCCCGATCTTGCCCGGCCCTGCTTCCTGGACACGGAGACCACCGGGCTCAGCGGGGGGACCGGGACGGTCGCCTTCCTGGTCGGGCTCGCCTGGCCGGGCGAAGATGGGCTGGAGCTGGCCCAGTACTTCCTCAGCGAGCTGGACCAGGAGCCCGCGCTGCTCTGGGCGGTGGGTGAGCGCCTTCGGGTGAGCGGCGTGCTGGTGACCTACAACGGCCGCAGCTTCGACTGGCCGCTGCTGCAGACGCGCCTGGCCATGACCCGCGCGCGCAGCTGGCCGATCCTGCCGCACGTCGACCTGCTCGGGCTGGTGCGGCGGCTGTTCAAGCCGCGCCTGCCCGATTGCACGCTGCGCACCGTGGAGGCTGCCGTCCTGGCGCTCGAGCGCGAGGAAGACATCCCCGGCGCGCTGATCCCGGCCCGCTACTTCGGCTGGCTGTCGGGCACGGGCGCGGCGCTCGAGGCGGTCTTCCGCCACAACCGCCAGGATGTGGTCAGCCTGGCCGTGCTGATCGCCCGCCTCGATCGCATCCTCGGCGGGGCGGAGCGGCTCGACTGGACCGATCGCTTCGCGCGCGCCCGCTACCTGGAGGCGTGCGGGTTCGTCGACGACGCGCTCGCCGAGTATCGCGGGCTGTGGCAGACGGGGCGGCCACCCCAGGCCGGGGCGGTCGGGGTGCGCCTGGCGCGTCTGCTCCGTCGGGCGGGGCACTGGCGCGAGGCGCGAGCCGTGCTCGAGGCGTGCTGGGCGAGCCACAGCTATCCGTATCCGGCGGCGATCGAGCTGGCCAAGCTGCTGGAGCACGACGCCCGCGACCTGGCGGGGGCCCGCCGGCTGGTCGCGAGCGCGCTCGAGTTGATCCAGGTCGCGGCGGTGGTCGACGCGCGATGGCGGGCCGACCTGGAGCGGCGCCGCGCCCGGCTCGATCGCCGGCTCTCTAAAGTGGGCCCTATATGGGAAAGACTCGCCGTGTCGCCGAGCGCCTGATCGTCGAGCGTGCGAACCGGTGCCGTCGGCTGGCCGAGGAGCTCCGCACCATGGCGGGCCGGTTGGAGGCCTACGAGGCTGCCCTGGATCGGAGCCGCCCGCTGGCCGATGAGGCCCGTGACCTGCGGGCGCTGGCGGAGCAGGTCGAGACCCTGCGGTGACGTGATTGGTGAGAACGACGCCGACGGCTCGACCGTGATGCGGCTTACTGGCTGAAGTTGTTGGGGCCGTTGGGCGGCAGGTAGGGAAGCGGGTTCGTCGGCTGGCCGCCGTAGCGGTACTCGAAGTGCAGGTGGGGCCCGGTCGAGTTGCCGGTCGATCCCTCAGCCCCGATCGGCTGTCCCTGGTGGACGCTGTCGCCGACTTTCACGGAGTAGCCGAGCAGGTGGCCGTAGAGGGTGAAGAAGTTGTTGCGATGGGCGATGATGACGTAGTTCCCGTATCCGACCATCTGGCCGTTGAGCGTGCTGGCCGCCGCCGCGACCACCACCCCGTCATCCGCGGCCAGGATCGGGGTGCCCTGCGTGAACGAGATGTCCACGCCGGTGTGGAAATGCGGAAAGCCGAAGCCCGGCGGCTCGAACGGATAGGTGCTGGGCCCGAAGACCTGGGTGATCGTGCCCTGCTGGAGCGGCCAGATCAGCGGGTACTTCGTGGAATGCGTGCCGGTGGCATTGGGCAGCGTGAACAGGTTGTTCTGCATCCAGAACTGGGCCTGCTGCCAGGCGGCCTGCTCCGCCTCCGCGATCAGCTGGTCCTGGCGCGCGATCTCGAGGTCGGCGATCCGCTGGGCCAGCGCCACCGACTGGCCGCTGATCTGGTTGATCTCGGTCTTGACCTGGGCGATCGAGGCGCGCAGCTTCTGCTCGAGGACCTGCTCCTGGGCCTGCTGCTGGACGAGCGCGGCCTTCTGCGTGACCAGGTCGTCGCGCTTCTTGTCCGCGGCCTTCTTGTCCATCTCGACGACCGTCTGCTGCGCCTGGAGGTCCAGCTCGGTCTGCTTGATCCGGTCCATCAGCTGCTTGCTCAGGAAGGTCAGGTGCTCGATCGCAACCGCGCGGTTGAGGAAGGCCTGGAAGTTCGGTGAGCCGAGCATCAGGGCGAGCGGATCGGCGTTGCTCTTGTAGGCGGCGCGCACGAAGGCGGCGTACTCCCGCTTGAGCTTGATTAGCTGCAGCCGGGTCTCGGCGATCTTCGCCTGCAGGGCGGCGATCCTCTGCTCCAGGTCGGCAATCTCCCGCTCCGCGGCGGTGATCTTGTCCAGGGTCTGGTTGATCTGGTCCTGCGTCTGCTGCAGCTGCTGCTGCAGGGAGATCTCCTGGGCCTGGGCCCGGGACAGGTTGTCCTGGAGGGAGCCCTTGATCTTGTTGATGACCTGGAGGCGGGCCTGGGCGTCCGTGATGTCGTCGGCCGAGGCCGCGAGCGGGCCCGACGCCAGCAGCGCCGAGCCGATCAGGATGGTCCCAAGCAATGCGCGGCGGAACCCCCACAATCCCACGCTCCTGTGATAGGCGCGCAACCATACGATGGCCGCTGCGGGGATGTGACGGAGCGGCCACGGAGGGATGACGGCGGGGCCGGACCGCGGTCAGGAGCCGCGAGGGCTCTGGCTATAATGGGTGGCCGCGCGGGAGTAGCTCAGTTGGTAGAGCGCAACGTTGCCAACGTTGAGGTCGCGAGTTCGAGACTCGTCTCCCGCTTTGATACCGCCCGCGCTGCCCAGTGACCGGTACGGATGGTGGCGGCCCGTTGACGGCCTTTCCGGCCGCTCCGATCGGCCACATGGTTATGGTGGACCTGCCATGAGCCGCGCCCGCTGCTGAGGGTCAGCGCCGCGCCACGCGGCCACCACATCGGTGATCCGGTGGGACCATTGCCTGATGGGGGCCACCTCGGGGAGCGTGCGCACGCGCGCGATCTCCTTCTCGGGCCCGCCGGCTGCAGACGCAGTAGCGGGACACGCCCTTTACCCGGCTGGCCTGCGTACCCCGCATGAAGCCGCCGCAGTGATCGCAGCGAAGCAGCGGCGTGAGGGAAGGGGGGAGGCCCGAGGCCGCGGCCGCAGGCCTTCGGGGAGGAAGCGCCCGCCGCTGGGCGGGAGAATTGTGGTCACAGCTGGGCGTATCCTGCGATTCCGGGGCGAGAATGGGCTGGATTGACTTTGCACTCGGAGCGGTGATCGCGGGGGCAGTCATCGTTCTGGTTACCTCGCCGGCATCGCGTGTCTGGGCCCAGACGCGGCATCTCGCCCGCTTGTGCTTTCAGACGAGCGGCGTGGTTACGGTCAGCTGGGTTCTGGTCACGCTTGCGGAAAATGCCGGGGCTGCAACCATGGTCCCGCCCGGAGGCTCAGCCCCGGTTCAGTCGGCAGCCGTCGTGGCCCGTTCAGTCGCGGGGGCGGCCATTCCCAGCGTCTTGCTCATCGTCGTGGCTCTCGCGCTCGGGACCGGAGGGGGTCTTCTTGTTGCGTTTCTCCTGACTCTCAAGCGAAACCGGTGGCTATCGGCGCTGGCCGTTCTCGCCAGCCTGGCATGGGTCGTGCCCACCTTCTTGCTCGCGATCTTCATGCAGGAAGTCCAGGCCGAGATCTATGGGTTCACCGGCATCGCCACCGGTGGGGGCTATGCGTTGATTACGCCCCTGTCCGTCTTCTGGGCCGCCCTGGTCCTGGCGATTCGGCCCGGCATCTACGTCTTCCGACAGGCCAGAGCAGTGCTCGACGTCGAGGAGTTAGCTGACCATGTCCGGGCTGCACGAGCTCGCGGGCTCAGCTGGGCCCGGATCAGCCGTCGCCACATCTTTCGGCCCGCCGCGGCCAGCATCGCCGTCGCATGGCTGAATTCCGTGCGACTGATGGTCGGCGCGCTCCCACTCGTCGAATTCTTCTTCGCGTACCCGGGGCTCGGTCAAAAGCTGCTCTTCGCGATTGGGGTGCATTACCCGCTACAAGTTGTGAGGTTCGACGCAAACGTGGCGATCTCTTCGGTGGTTGCATTGGCCGGGTTGATTCTTCTCATCGAGGCCGTTGTCCGCCTCCTCCAACAAGGCCTCGATCCTCGGCTGGGTGAGGTGAGGATCGGAGCATGAGGTTGCGAATCACCAGGGGCTTGATTCTGCTCGGTGCGGGCTTCGCCGTCCTCGGTCTGATGGCGGCCCTGGTCGTTGGCGGCCTGCGGGAGGCGCCTTATTGGACAAACGATGTGTGGGCAGGTGGACACCTGTCGAACCGCATTCTCCTGCCCCCCTTTCCTCCTCTCAGCAACCTCTATCTCTTCAACGTCGACATGTCCGCCCATGCCCAACACTTTTTTCCTCTTGGTTCCGATGGCGCTGGGCGCGACCTGCTTGCGCTCGTCGCTCGGGCAGCGATTCCGTCGCTCGAGCTGATTGGTGTGGTGGTCATCGCCCGGTTTGCCGTCGGCACCTTGATCGGGATGGCCATGGGTTTTGGTTCAGCGATCGCACGAGAGACAGCGCAGGCCTTCGGCAGCGTCATCATTGGATTTCCCTATCTGGCCCTCGCCGCGGTTGCAATCCAGGGGTTTAGCCCCAAAGGGAGGCCACTCGCCTTCGTGGTTGGCATGGCCCTCGTGGGGTGGCGAGACATCGCGGAGTTGGTCGCCGAGCGTGTTGAGCATGTCCGCAGTCAATCCTTTGCCGACGCCGCCCGCGCCCTTGGAACCGACGGGATTCGATTCTTCCGCCTGCATGTGATCCCCTTTCTCCGGCCGGCCATCGGAGTCGAATTCCCTTTTCAGGTCAGCGCCGCGCTGGTGCTTCTCGCGGAGCTTGGCTACATCCAGGTCTTCCTCGGCCCGACGATCGCCCTGGAAAACTACGGCGGACCCGCGACGGTGGTGATCACGAAACCCGAACTGGGTCAGTTGCTATCGTTGACGCGCGACTACATCCTGGCGGGTCAATTCTGGCCGGCGATCGTGCCTGCCTTGACGATCGCCGTGCTGGCCCTGGGGTTCGAGCTCATTGGGACCGCGGTGCGAGGCCGGTCTCGCTTGGGCGGTTAGATGTCGAAGGTCCTTGCGGCTGGACTTCTAGCGATGGCTCTTGCTGCCTGTTCGCCGTCGTTGGCGCCACCGCCCGGGGCGTGGCTGGCGCTTCCCGCACCGCCGGTTGAGCTCATCAATCCGGTGGTTGTTGGGTTCAGGGACGGCGGCGCGCTGGTGCTGGCAGGGCAGAGCGCGGTTCCAAGAACGGCCACGGGGGTCCATGGCGTCCCGCTTCCTACAGTCGAGGAGTTCGCGGGAGGTACGTGGAGCCTTCGGGCGCCAGAGCCGGAGGCTCTCTACGACTCGGGCATCGTCATCTTGCCCAACCAGGACGTCCTGGTGGTGGGGGGCGTCGATAGTCAAGACCGGACTGTCCAGAAAGTGTTCCTCTACGATCCGACGGCCGACCGCTGGACCCGCATGCCGGATTTGCCTGCCGCCCGCGCCGGCCTATTCGCGGTGGTGTTGAAGGATGGGACTGTGCTTGTCGGTGGTGGCGCCAGCGGTTGGCCGAATGACTTTCCACCCCCGAGCGGGCTGTCGAGCGCCTGGATCTTCGATCCCGCGACGGCAGCCTGGAGATCGATTAGCTCGATGCACACCGGCCGGCTGTTTGCGTCCGCCACCCTGTTACCAGACGGGACCGTGCTCATCGCCGGTGGCGATGATCGGGGCAGCCCACTCGCGAGTGCCGAAGTGTTCGACCCGACGACGAGCTCCTGGACCGTCGTCGCCTCGATGCCTCAGGCTCGAGGCCAACAGCTGGCGACCCTGATGGGAGGCAACGTTGTCGTCATGGGTGGGAGCGCGTTCAATACCTTCGGAGGAGGCTTTGTCGCCAACCCGAGCCTCGACGCCGAGATCTTCGACGTCCGTTCGAGGTCATGGAGCCTTGGCTCGCCACCCGGTTTCAACCTCAACGTTCCCGCCTTCGCTGCGGTCGCGCCCGTTGCCGCTCAGCGCATCCTGGTGCTCGCCCCTGCTCCCCAAGTAGCCCTTGCGTACGATGTGGGTGCCGACTACTGGTCGAGCGTGACACCTGCGCCCCATTGGGAGGCCGGCCCGACGCTCACTCCCATGGCCAACGGGAAGGTTCTCTTCCTTACCGAAAAGTCAGCCTGGCTGTTCGACCCGAACGGCAACGCACGCTCAAGCGACACCGGTCTTGGGACTGAGACGGTGGTCTTGGCGGTGATCGCAGGGGTGCTGCTTCTACTCATCGGTCTGCAGCGAGTTTTCCGTGGCTGGCGCCCCGTGCCCGGGTGAGGCAGAGAAGACGCGTTGTTCCTAGCGTGCCGAGCGTGACGTGTCGTGCTAAAGACTGCGTTCCATTCGATCGCCCAGCCCGACCTCGAACGGTCGCAGAAAGCTCGACTACCGGCCCCGCTCTGAGCCCTCTGGCAAAAGCGCTATACGTATGTCGGATCGGCGCCGGCCGATCGGGTAAAAGGTAACGGAGGGTTCCAATGCGAAAGCAGCATCCGGCGATCGTTGCTCTCAATACGCTTGCGGGCTTCGGTTCGCATCGAGCCGTCTGCAAGCAAGTCCGGTACTCGCCTCGCGTAACGCAGGCCTACTGCGAGGACTGTAGGAGGTTCCTGGGAAAGCCGATCAATAGGGGTAACAACGCCTATGCGGCGATGCTCACACATGCTCTCAACACGGCTCCGCAGACACAAGCCTCCGAAGCAGCAAAGAAAGCCGTCAAGGCGGCCATCGATGCGCTCGCGCAAGAACGGCAAGCTTCGGTGTCACCGGAGATAACGGCTGCGATCCTGGCCGAGCGAGAGCGTCTGCGCGTATTTAAGAGCGCTTGAAAAGGATTACTAAGGGCCCAATCCCGAACCCGCGACTACCGGTCGACGGTAAAGCCAACGTTGCAGTCAGCTGTCGCGATCGTCGGCCCGGAGCCCGTCGAGCAGGGTGCCAGCCTCCAAATCGAGGTCTCTGTGCTGGACCTCGACCGAGACCCTGGGGTTGACTCCGGCCAGAGCAGGCAGCAGATGGTTGAGAACCTGCTCGGCGGTGGCTTTGAATCTGCGGCCCGTCGTGCTCTGCTTGACCCAGCCATGACCACGGCGGAAGTAATACTCGACTCCACCAGCCCTGATCGTGATGAGATAGCAGTCATTGGTAAGTCTCATGGACCGACTCTAGGGCGTTCGATACGGAAGTGGCGCGGAACAACTTCGGCTCGACTCTTGACTGGGCGGCCTACGTGAGTCTCTGTCTTCGAGATGAATTGACGCCATCGGTCGCGCCCCGGTTAGGTACCGGCTAACCAACCAACGGCCGGAGGAGTAGACGGGCGTTTGGTCTAGCCGCGGACAGAAAGACCTGCACCTTCATCGATCCCAACGGCTGACACGGGATCTAGCTCTCGAGCACGCGCTTGGCGTCATCGTTGCCGAGATCACCACGGCAGCCTTTTATCGAGACCGTCTGATCCGCCGAATACTCCTGCCGGGCCTTCGATGTCAGGCCACGACCTTTGAGCGCGTGGCCAGCCTACGCGACGTCTACCAACCGGTAGGTGAATCGAACCCGAACGTGGACTGGCTGAGTGAGGATTGAGCGGGAGACCCTCGTCTCCGCTTTGATACCGCCGCGCTGCCCAGTGACCGGTACGGATGGTGGCGGCCCGTTGACGGCCTTTCCGGCCGCTCAGATCGGCCACACGTTTATGGTGGACCTGCCATGAGCCGCGCCCTCGAAGCCTTCAACCGTCGCATGCTGCGGGCCCGGGACGCCATGGACCGCGCCTACGCTCAGCCGCTCGACGTGCGGGCGCTGGCACGCGTCGTGCATCTTTCCGAGGCCCACTTCAGCCGCAGCTTCCGCGCGACCTTCGGGGAGACCCCGCATCGATATCTGCAGCGGCGCCGAGTCGAGCGGTCCATGTGCCTGCTGCGGGAGACCGATCGCAGCGTCACCGACATCTGCTTCGACGTCGGCTTCACCAGCCTGGGGACCTTCAGCCGCACATTCCGAGAGATTGTCGGCGAGACCCCGTCCGACTACCGGGCGGGGCATGGACCGATGCTGGCGCCGAACTGCTTCGTCATGGCAGCCATGCGCCCGGTGCTCGCGGCCGCCGAGGCCGAGCGACCCGGCGGGCCCGCCAATCCCGACCCAGGGAGTGAATCCAGCAGTTTTGGAGAAGCCGCCGGCGCGCGGGGCTCCTAGCATGGACCTCGTCGCACCGCGAACGGCAAATCGCGCAAGGAGAATCAAGCAATGCTCAAGATCAGCGTCGCCTCGATCAAGGTCCTCGACCAGGACAAGGCTCTCGACTTCTACGTCAACAAGCTGGGATTGGAGGTCGGCAGCGACGTCAAGCAAGGCCCCTTCCGCTGGCTGACGGTTCGCGTCCCCGGCGACCAGAGCATCGAGGTCCAGCTCGACGAGCCCGGCCCGCCGGTGGTTGACGAGGCCACCGCGGCGCAGATGCGCGAGCTGATCGCCAAGGGCGCGATGGGCGGTCTCGTGTTCCAGACCGACGACTGCCGCAAGCTCTATGAAACCCTCAAGGCCCGCGGGGTGACCGACTTCACCCAGGAGCCCACGGAGCACTTCTACGGCATCGACATGGGCATCCGCGACCCCTTCGGCAATCAGCTCCGGATCTTGCAGCC
>DASQGL010000083.1:0-15710 GCA_035632635.1 Candidatus Limnocylindrales bacterium | reverse complement strand
ATGGTCGCGGTCAACGTCGCCCTCTTCAGCCTGCCGCTGCTCGAGGCGCGCCGGCGGCGCCGTCCGGCGCCCCGGTGGATGACGCGCATCGGCTGGATCGGGCAGGCGGCCGCGATCGGGCTGCGCCTGTGGGTGATCGCGACGCTGCGGCAGGCCTGGACCGTGACCGCGACCGTCCCGTCCGACCTGGTCGTGGTCGACCGCGGGCCGTACCGGTTCGTGCGGCATCCGAACTACGTCGCGGTCGCGCTGGAGTTCCTCGCGCTGCCGCTGATCGGCGGAGCGGCGGCCAGCGCCGCGGTGCTCAGTGCGGCGAACGCGCTCGTGCTGCGCGACCGGATCCTGGCGGAAGAGCGCCTGCTGGCGCGGCTGCCCGATTACCTCACGCGGATGGGCGACCGGCCGCGCTTCGTGCCGCGCCTGCGCGACCTCACCGGCCCGCGAGCAGACGGATCCAGTCGCGCACCGAGATCCGATCGAATCCCCAGTACCCGAAGTTGATCCCGAGCAGGGCGGCCATCAGGGCGGGGCGGCGATCGATGCCCCGGATGCCGCGCGCCGCGCGGGCCGGCGTCGACGCGAGGCTGACCAGCAGCGCGGACACCCGACGTGGATCGCGGGTGAGCCGGCGATGCGCGCGGCGATAGGCGCGTTCCGGATGCGGATCGCGCAAGGCCGCGATCACGGCGCGTGCCTGGGTCAGGCCGGCCGCCAGCCCTTCGGCGCTGATCGGATCGACGAAGCCCGCCGCATCCCCGACCAGATAGACGCGGTCCCGCGCAACCGTGCGCGCGCGGTAGTTGAAGGGTCCGATGGCGCGGACCTCCCCGGTCAGCTCGGCGCCCGCCAGGCCGGGCACGAGGTCGTCGACGATCGACCGGTACTCCCGCGCCAGGTTGCCGCCGAACGCGCGCATCCGCGAGCGATGGCAGAGGATGCTGACCAGCCGCTCGTGCGGGCCGACCGGGGCTTCGTAGACCTCGAGGCCCGCGCTGATCGTGATCCCGATCCACGGATCCTGCGGGCGATCGACGGTCCAGTGGGCCATGACGCCGTAGCGGTGCGGGGGACGCGGGCCGACCGTCCAGCCGAGCTGGTGACGCAGCGAGGAGTGCAGGCCGTCGGCCACGATGACGTGGCCGGCCGCCACGTCCCCGGCGGACGTCCGCACGAGCGGCGGCGAGCCGTTGCCCGGCGTGATGCCGGCCACGGCCGTGGACGGATGGAAGGCGATGCCCGGCTGGGCGGCGGCATGCTCCACCAGGAGCGCGTCGAAGGCGAGCCGCCGGACCCCGAGCCCGAAGACCGAGGCCGTCGGGCCCGCCGCCTCAGGCGCGGGGAAGGCGATCCGCCGGGCCGGCGCGCCGGCCAGCCCGAACTCCACCGCGCGCAGGTCGTGGGCGCCCGCCTCGAGCACCGGGGCCAGCAGCCCGAGCTCCTCGAGGACGCGGCGCCCGGGCGGCATGATCCCCTCCCCGCAGACCTTGTCGCGCGGGAAGGCGGCGCGATCGAAGAGCGCGACCCGCATCCCGGCGCGGGCGGCGTAGAGCGCGCTGGCGGCGCCCGCCGGTCCGGCGCCGACGATCGCCACGTCGACCTCCGGCCCCATGAGCGGAGGATAGGACAGCTCCGTACAATGCCGGGAGCGGGGCGTAGCGTAGCCTGGTTCAACGCGCGTGCTTTGGGAGCACGAGATCGTGGGTTCGAATCCCACCGCCCCGACAGCCTCGAAGACATGTCCGGCCGGCCTGTCAGTATGGAGGCATGGCGCTCTGGATCGTCCTGGCGATCATCGCGGTCATCTGCGTGGCCGCGGTGGCGGGCTTCCGCTGGTTTCGCGCCTACCGCTACACCGAGGCCTGGCGGAAGGGCGAGCTGCGCGGGGCCATGCTGGGCATGATGGTCTGGATCGGCGGCTTCTTCGGGTACCGGCTCCCTCCCCCGCCCGAGACGAACGTTACCTTTGCTGCCGGGAAGAATCCCTCGCCGTCCTCACCGATCGCGGAAGACGCGATCCACACCGACGATCACCCGGAACCAGACCGGAAAACCTGATTCCCGGGCGGGTATCTCACTACCTCGCACCCTCCTCGCGGCCGTCCTGGGGCTTCTCAGCGGCTCGGTTTCCGCCGGCGCGGCCTGCCAGCGGGCGCCTGGAACGCCCGAGCCGTCCGGAGCGCCGCCCGCACCCGGTAGACCTCCGCTGTCAACCGCGTCTGCTCTAGCAGCGAGGCTTCGATCTCCTCCTCCTGCTTAGCGAGCTTCTTCTCCAGCCGCTCGGCGCGCAGCCGCGCCTCGATATCCGCAGCCTGACCTGGCAACCGCGGGAGGGGTCACGACGCTTGTCGTCAGTGGGAGAGGGGCAATCCACACCTTGCGAGTGGCTAGGTGCTTGGCGGCGGCAGGAATTGCAGCAGAAAAATCAAGGCTACGATGACAGCGACAACGGCCAGCGCACCGGCAGCGGCAGCAACCTTAACAGGAGCGCAGAGGCGCTGCCACCAGTCAAAGTAGAGCCAATCGGTGACCCTGCCCAACGACATCAGAATAGACCGCTCTCATCGCAACCGGCAGCGAATTGAAGCGGTATCCAGCAGGACCCCGAGTACGCTGACCGCCCAGGCCTGGCGGAAGGGCGAGCGTCAGGCCCGAGCCCGCCGCTCCCGGAGGACGCTCCCGACGAAGAACATTAGGTTCGCCGGGCGCTCGGCCAGGCGCCGCATGAGGTACGGGTACCACTCCGTCCCGTAGGGCACGTAGATCCGGACGCGATAGCCCTCGCGGTGCAGCCGCTCCTGCAGATCGCGGCGAATCCCATAGAGCAGCTGGAACTCGAACCGATCCGGCCCGATGCCCTCCTGGCGCGCGAAGGCCAGCGTGTCCTGGACCAGGCGCTCGTCGTGGGTCGCGATCGCCGGGTAGGCGCCGTTGCGCAGGAGCGCCTGCATGGCGCGCCGGAAGTTCGCGTCCACGTCCTCTTTGCGCGGATAGGCGATCGCGGGCGGCTCGTCGTAGGCGCCCTTGACCAGGCGGACGCGGATCTTCGCCGCATTCGCGCGCTCGACGTCCTCCATCGTCCGGTACAGGTAGCTCTGCAGGACGATGCCGACGTTCGGATACCGCGCATGCATCGAGAAGACCATGTCGAGCGTCCGCTGCGTGTAGGCGGATCCCTCCATGTCGACCCGGACGAAGTTGTTCAGGGCCGCCGCCCGCTCCAGCACGGTCCCGAGCAGCTCCTCCGCCAGCGCGGGGGCGACGTCGAGGCCAAGCTGGGTGAGCTTGATCGAGACGTTCGCATCGAGCCGCTCGGTCGCGATCCGCTCGAAGCCCTGGAGATAGTCCTGCGCCGCCGAGCGCGCGGCCGCTTCCTCGGTCACGTTCTCCCCGAGGTGATCGAGGGTGGCGCTCGATCCCGCCCGGTTGATCCGCTGCACCGCCGCGACCGCATCATCCAGCCTGTCCCCGGCCACGAACCGGTAGGCGACCCGCGCCGTCAGCGGCAGCCGGGTCACCGTCCGCTGCAGCCCCCGGCGCCGCGACAGGTAGAGGATGGGCGCCCGCAGCATCAGGGTGTCCGGCCGAGCAGCACGTCGAAGGCGCCGCGCACCTCGAGCGCCGCGAGCGCCCGGGCGCGATGGCTGAGCAGGTTCTTCTCCTCGAGCGGCAGCTCGGCCAGGTGCCGGCCGTCGGGGAGGACGAAGATCGGGTCGTAGCCGAAGCCGAGCGATCCGCGCGGCTGGGCGGCGATGGCGCCCTCCAGCACGCCTTCGCCGGCGTACTGGCGCCCGTCCGGGAGCATGAGCACGGCGACGCAGCGAAACCGGGCGGCGGGCGATTGCGCCGCGCGCGGTCCGAGCTCACGCAGCAGGGCCTCACAGAGCTGCGCGCTGGTCGCGCCCTCGCCGGCGAAGCGGGCCGAGCGGATGCCCGGCCGCCCATCGAGCGCCGGAACCTCGAGGCCGGTATCCTCGGCCAGCGTCGGCAAGCCGCTGTAATGGACGCCGGCGACCGCCTTCTTGCGCGCGTTCTCGAGGAACGTCAACCCGTCCTCCTCGACCTCGAACGGGAGGCCGATCTGCGCCGGCGTGACCAGGGCGACCGGCAGGTAGTCCAGCAACGCGGACAGCTCGGCGAGCTTCCCCTTGTTGTTCGAGGCGAGGAACAGGCGCGCCAGCGCGCTACCCGACCGGGAGCTTGAGCGCTTTCTTCTGCACCGCGATGAGCTCGCTGGTGCCCTTGATCGCCAGCTTGATCAGCTGATCCATCTCGTCGCGGGCGAACGGCTCCTGCTCGGCGGTGCCCTGGATCTCGATGAAGCGCCCATCCTCGGCCAGGACGCAGTTCATGTCGGTATGGGCGGCGAAGTCCTCGAGGTAGTTCAGGTCGAGGCGCGGCTGCCCCTGGACGATGCCCACGCTGACCGCGGCCACGAAATGCCGGATCGGCATGATCCGCAGCTGGTTGCGTTCCATCGCCTTCTGGAAGGCCAGGTGGAGGGCGACGAAGCCGCCCGTGATCGCGGCCGTGCGCGTCCCGCCGTCCGCCTGCAGCACGTCGCAATCGACCATCACCGTCCGCTCCCCCATCAGCGGCATGTTGACGCCGGCGCGCAGCGCCCGACCGATCAGGCGCTGGATCTCCTGGCTGCGGCCGTCGATCCGTCCGCTCTGCCGCTCCCGGTTCGTTCGCTGCTGGGTCGCCCGGGGCAGCATCGCGTACTCCGCCGTGACCCAGCCCTCGCCCGTCCCCTTCTTGTGCGGCGGCGCCTTGTCGTCCCAGGACGCGGTGCAGAGCACGCGGGTGTCGCCCATGGAGATCAGGGCTGACCCTTCCGCGTAGAGGTTGACGCCGGTCTCGATCTTGACCGGGCGGAGCTGATCGGGCTGCCGCCCGTCCGGCCGCGTTTGCGCCACGGCGCTTATCTTCGCAGAGCGCGAATGACCAGGATGCTGAGCTCGAACAGGATGATCAGCGGCGCCGCGAGCAGCATGGGCGTGAAGGGGTCGACGCCGGGCGTCACCAGGTTCGCGCCGACGAAGATGCCGATCCAGATCCAGATCCGGCGTTTGCGCAGCGTCCCCACGCTCACGATCCCGGCCAGCCCGAGCAGGGTGACGACCAGGGGCAGCTCGAAGGTCACCCCGAAGATCGCGATCAGGATCAGGATGAAGTTGACGTACCGGTCGGCAAAGGGCAGGTACTGCAGGTCGCTGGTTCCGAACGAGGTCAGGAAGCGCAGGGCGATCGGCATGGCGAAGAAGGCGAAGGCGATCCCCATCACGAACAGCGCGGTAGCCGAGGCCACGAAGCCGACCGCGAAGCGGCGCTCGTGGCGGCGCAGCCCCGGCGCCACAAAGGTCCAGACCTGCCAGAGGATGATCGGACTGGCCAGGACGAAGCCGGTGAAGATCCCGACCTTGAAGAAGAGGAAGAAGGCGTCGGTGGGACCGCTGTAAAGGAGCTTCTGCGTCCCGATCACGTGGCGCACGGGAAGCAGGACGAGGTGCAGGACCCACTGGGAGCTGAGGAAGCCGATCACGGTGGCCACGGCCCAGGCGATCAGGGAGATGATCAGGACGCGGCGCAGCTCCTCGAGGTGCTCGATGACCGTCATGCGCTTCTCGTCCTCGACCGGCACGAGCGTCGGCTGGGCCATCTACGCCATCACCGGCCCGACGCGGTCAGGCCTTCGGTTCGGTGGGCGCGGTGGTGTCGGCCGGCTTGATCTCGGAAGACGGCCCGGGCTGCGGGGGCGCTGGCGTGACCTCCGTGCTGCGCTTGATCTCTTCGGTCAGATCCGTGGACGCCTTGCGGAATTCGCGAATGCCTTTCCCGATCGCACCCCCAACCTCAGGCAGCTTCCCGGGGCCGTAGATGATCAGCACGATCGCGAGGACCAGGATGATGATCCACCAGTGACCGATTCCCAACATCTATCTGTGGCTCCTTTGCCGGGTCATTATACGCCCGCCCTGTTACGGCCCCCTGAGGCCGGGCTGAGAGCCTCGAAGCTGCCCGAAAGCGCCTCTTCCAGGAAGGTCAGACTCGCCGAATCGTGGGCGCCGGAGAGAAACGCCGCCTCGAACTGGGAGGGCGGGAGGGAGACGCCGCGCTCGAGCAGGCGATGGAACCAGCGGGCGAAGGCCGTCACGTCCGCGCGCCGCGCGCCGTCGTAATCCTGGACCGGTTCGCCGGTGAAGAAGGCGGTCAGCATCGACCCGACCCGGTTGACCTTGAGCGGCACGCCGGCCCGGGCCGCCTCCCGGGAGATCGCGCCCTGGACCCGGTCCGAGGCCGCCTCCAGCCTGGTGTAGAAGGCGCCGTCCAGCTGGTCCAGGGTGGCCAGCCCGGCGGCGACCGCGAGCGGGTTGCCCGAGAGCGTGCCCGCCTGGTAGACGGGCCCCTGGGGGGCGATCCGCTCCATCAGGTCCTGCCTCCCGCCGTAGGCGCCGATCGGCAGGCCGCCGCCGATCACCTTGCCCAGCGTGGTCAGGTCGGGGACGACGCGATAGCGTGCCTGGGCGCCGCCCCGGGCGACCCGGAATCCCGTCATCACCTCGTCGAAGATGAGCAGCGCGCCCTCCCGGCGGGTGAGCGCGCGCAGGCCTTCGAGGAACCCGGGCGCCGGCGCGACCACCCCCATGTTGCCCGCCACCGGCTCGACGATCAGGCCCGCAACCTGGCCCGGCCAGCGATCGAAGACGGCCTCGACGTCGGGGAGCGCGTTGAAGCGGACCACGGCGGTGTCGCCGGCCGCGCCCGGCGTGATGCCGGGCGTCCCGGGGATCCCGAGCGTGGCCACGCCCGACCCGGCCTCGACCAGCAGGGCGTCCGCGTGGCCGTGATAGCCGCCCGCGAATTTCACGATCCTGGGCCGGCCGGTCGCGGCGCGCGCCAGGCGAACCGCAGACATGGTCGCCTCCGTCCCCGAGTTCACCAGCCGGACCATCTCGATGGACGGCATCCGCTCACGGATCACCTCCGCCAGGCGCACCTCGCCCTCGGTCGGCGCGCCGAAGGCCCACCCGCGCTCGAGCTGGGCGGCGAGCGCCTCGACCACCGCGGGGTGCCGGTGCCCAAGGATCAACGGCCCCCAGGAGAGGACCAGGTCCAGGTATCGCCGTCCGTCGGCGTCGACGATCCAGGGGCCGTCGCCGGAGGCCATGAAGGGCGGCGTGCCGCCGACCGACCGGAAGGCCCGGACCGGGCTGTTGACCCCGCCGGGCATGAGCGCGGCCGCGCGGGTGAAGAGCTCTTCGGAGCGGCTTACTGCTGCTCCGAAACGGTGACGGTCTGCATCACGTCACCCTGCTGGATCTTGAGCACGACGTCCATCCCCGACTGCACGAAGCCGAACAGGTTGTACGACTTCGCCAGCGAGGACCGGTCGTCGACCGTGCAGATGAAGAACTGGCTGCCGTTCGTGTTGGGGCCGGAGTTCGCCATGGCGAGCGCCCCGGCGATGTACTCGCTGCGGACGGGCTCGTCGGCGAACTTGTACCCGGGTCCGCCCGACCCCGTCCCCAGCGGGTCGCCGCCCTGGATCACGAAGCCGGCCACCACGCGGTGGAACTTCAGGCCGTCGTAGAACTGGTTGCGCGCCAGGAAGACGAAGTTGTTGACCGTGACCGGGGCGAGCGCGGGATCGAGGCAGATCGTGATCGTGCCCTTGTTCGTCTTCATGGTCACGAGGTACTTGTGCGCGGGGTTGATCGCCATGGGGGGCGCGGCCGCGTAGCTGTGCTTGCCGGCGTCGCCGGGCAGCGGGCTCAGCGGTGCGCCGAAGCTGACGGTTGAGCAGGTCGGCCCGGCCGCGATCGGGCTCACGCTGACGCTCGGTGAGGCGCTGGCACTGGCGGACGGCGAGGCCGATGCCGACTGCCGGGAACTGGTCTGATTGGAGGGCCCTCCCGCGTAGCGCTGGACGAGGATCGCTCCCGCCACTATAGCGGCGGCCAGCACGACGACCGTCGCCAATGCCTGGAGCGGAAACTGGCGCTGGCTCATCCGAGCGGGGGCGGTCTCAGCCGAGGTCCCCCCAGCACGGGATCTCTCTGGCCGCCTCTTTCGCATGGTAGGTGATGATGGTCTGCGCGCCGGCGCGGCGGATGCCGAGCAGCACCTCCCGGAGGGCGCGGCGCTCGTCGATCCAGCCCCGCGCGACGGCGGCCTTCAGCATCGCGTACTCGCCGCTGACGTTGTAGGCGGCGACCGGTACCTCGACGGCGTCCGCCACCCGACGGATCACGTCGAGGTAGGCGAGCGCGGGCTTGACCATGACGAGGTCGGCGCCCTCGGCAACGTCGAGGCGCGCCTCGCGCACCGCCTCGCGCGCGTTGCCGGCATCCATCTGGTAGGTGCGACGGTCCCCGAACTGGGGGGCGGACCCGGCGGCCTCCCGGAACGGGCCGTAGAAGGCCGAGGCGTATTTCGCCGCGTAGGCGAGGATGGCGCGATCCTGGAAACCCCCCGCGTCGAGCCCGGCGCGGATGGCGGCGACCTGGCCGTCCATCATGCCGGAGGGCGCGATCACGTCCGCGCCGGCCGCGGCCTGCGCCCGCGCGACCCGCTGATACACGGTCAGCGTCCGGTCGTTGTCGACGCTCTCGCCGCGGAGCACCCCGCAGTGCCCGTGGTCGGTGTACTCGCACAGGCAGAGATCGGCGATCAGGACCAGGTCGGGGCCGAACGCCCCGCGCAGGCGCGCGAGCGCCTGCTGGACGATCCCGTCGTCCGCGAAGGCCTGGGTGCCCTCGGCGTCCTTGTGCGCCGGCACGCCGAAGAGGAGGACGCTGCGAATCCCGAGTTCGAGCGCCGACTCGACCTCGGGCACGAGCGAGGCCAGCGAATGCTGCGCGTGGCCCGGCAGGGCCTCGATCGGGTGCGCCTGCGTGATGTCCTCGCGGACGAAGAGCGGCAGGACGAGGTCTTCCACGCCGAGCCGGGTCTCGCGCGCCAGGTGACGCAGGCCGGGGCGCGCGCGGAGGCGTCGGGGACGTTCGATGGGGTAGGTCATGCGCTGGTGGATTGGACCCGGTGGCGGACGAGCGCGTCGCGGAGCCCGCGCGCCGTGTACTCCTCGGCGATGATATCAACGCGCAGTCCGTGCTCGCGCGCGGTGGACGCCGTGATCGGCCCGATGCAGGCGACCCGCACCCCGTCGGGCAGCGGCTCGCCGCCCAGCGCCTCGAGGAAATTGCGCACGCTCGAGGAGCTGGTGAAGGTCACGACGTCCAGGCCCGCGCGCAGGTGGCGATGCAGGCGGGCGGCCAGGTGGGGCGGCGGCACGCTGCGATAGACCTCGACCACGTCGACCTGGGCGCCGCGCGCGCGCAGGCGCTCGGGCAGGACGTCGCGCGCCCCCTGCGCCCGGGGCACCAAGAAGCGCCGGCCGCGGACGTCGTGGCGCTCGAGCGCCTCCGCCAGCGCCTCGGCGACGAAGCGATCGGGGACGAGGTCGGCGGGCCGGCCGTACATGCTCAGCCGTCCCGCGGTCTCGGGGCCGATGGCGCCGATCTTGACCGAGTCCGGCAGGCGCTTTGTGCCCAGCAGGCTGAAGACGCGCTCGACCCCGTTGACGCTGGTGAAGAGCACCCAGTCGTAGGCGTCGATCCGGTCGACGACGTCGTCCGGCACCGGCAGCGGCTGGATCGCGATCACCGGGCACATGACGACCACGGCGCCCGCGTCCTGGAGCGCCTTGACGAAGGCGCCCGCCTGCTCGAGCGGGCGGGTGACCATGATCCGCAGCCCGCTGAGGGCGTCGGCGCCGGCCGTCCGCTGGAGCAGGTGTGCCGCGCCGCGCTCGCGCAGCAGGGAGACGACGTCGGCCACCACGGTCGCATCGTTTCCACCGCGGGCCGTCGCCCGCGCGACCCGCTGGCCGCCTTCCGCCAGAACCGCGGCGCGGAGCGCGAGCTGCGCTCCCTCGACCACGCCGTGCACGGCGATCGCCGACAGGCACCCGCCGCCCAGGCCGCGCAGGACGGCCCGCTCGGCCTCGACCGCCCGCCGGGTCGGCCCATCGTCCAGCGTCGCGGCGAGGCCGGCCGCCGGGGTCCCGCCGACCGCCTGGATGGCGAGCGCGCCCTGGCCGGGCGCGGGCAGCATCACCTCGATCGCCAGCCATTCGTAGGAGTCGTCCATCCGGCCCAGGCGAAGCAGCCCCGCGCCCGCGAGCAGGAGCGCGTCGACCACGCCCTCGCCGAGCCGGCGCAGCCGGGTGTCGACGTTGCCCCGGATCGGCACCGCCTGGAGGTCCGGGCGATGCGCCAGCAGCTGGGCCACCCGGCGCGGACTGCCGGTGCCGACCCGCGCGCCGGGCGGCAGGGTCGCCAGGGTCAGGCCGTCGCGCGTGACGAGCACGTCGCGGGCATCGGCGCGCGGCAGGTAGGCGGCGATCGTCAGCCCGGGGGTCTCGGCGGTGGGCAGGTCCTTCGCCGAATGGACCGCGAGCTCGGCGTCGCCCCGCAGGATCGCCTGCTCCAGCTCCTTGACGAAGACGCCTTCCTCACCGATCTGGGTCAGCGGCACGCTGGCCGCGCGATCGCCGTGGGTGACGAGCGGCGCCAGCGCGAACGCGTACTCGGGGTGCCGGCGCTGGAGCGCCTGCATCGCCAGGGTGGCCTGGGCGAGCGCCAGCGCGCTCCCCCGGGTAGCCAGGCGGAACCGGGGGCCGGTCGGGCTAGCCGTCCGCGCGCGCCCCCGGCTCGAGGTCGAACGCGTCCCGCAGGACCGCGCCGTCGAGATGCGGCTGCTCGGTCTCGCGCAGGTGCCGCAGCGGGTGGTGCAGGAACTTGCTGGTCAGCCCATCGGCCAGGTCGGTGAGCGCCATCCGCGTCTGCACGTCGGACTCCGGGACCCGCGCCAGCACGCGCGCCAGCTCGGCGTCGCGCAACCGCTCGAGGCGCTCGACCAGCGCGGAGGCGAGCGGCGCCGTCGTCCGCGCCCCCAGCGCCGCGGTCGTCCGGGCAAGCTCCTCGTCGACCAGGCGTTCCGCGTCGTCGATGGAGGCGCGCCGGCCCTCCAGGCCGCGGTCGGCGACCCGTTGCAGGTCGTCGATGTTGAAGAGGGCCACGCCCTCGACCTGGGCCACCGCCGGGTCGACGTCGCGCGGCACCGCGATGTCGATCACGACCAGGGGCCGGAAACCCCGGCGGCCTTGCAGCGCCGCCATGCGCGCGGCGTCGAACAGGTGGAAGGGCGCGCTGCTCGATGACAGGATCACGTCGACCTGGTCGATGATCGCGTCCATCGCGTCGAAGGCGACCGCGGTCCCCCCGAGCGCGCGGGCCACGCGCTCGGCGCGGTCCAGCGTGCGGGAGGCGACGAAGACGCCGCGCAGGCCCTGGTTGCGGAACAACCGCATGGCCACCTCGCTCATGGGCCCGGCCCCGATCAGCAGGACGCCGCGGCCTTTGAGCGAGCCGAGGGACTCGGCCGCCTGGGTCACGGCAGCGTGTCCGACGGACACCGGCCGCCGGCCGAGCTCGGTCTCGTGGCGCACGCGCTTGCCGGCCCGGAGCGCGCCACGCAGGATGATCTGCAGCTCCGGGTCGAGCGTGCCCGCCTCACTCGCCAGCGCCAGCGCCCGCTTCAGCTGGCCGAGGACCTGGCCTTCGCCGAGGACCATCGAATCGAGCCCGCTCGCGACCTGGAACAGGTGGCGGACGGCGTCCTCGCCCTCGAGCTGATAGGCGTGACGCTGCCAGGTCTCGAAGGGCAGCTCGTGCGGCCACCAGGCAAACGCCTCGAGCAGCCCGCGGGCCTGGTCTTCGGGCGACACGGCATACAGCTCAGTCCGGTTGCAGGTGGAGAGCATGACGCCGCTCTCGATCAGCGACCGGTCGATCAGGCGCTGCACGCACTCCCCGACGCCCGACTCGGGGACGAACGCCTTCTCCCGCACCTCGATCGGCGCGGTCCGATGGCTCAGGCCAACCAGGACAAACACGTCACGTTCAGCTTAAGCGAAGGCGCCGCCCGGACGCGGCTAGTTCTTTCGCCGCACGACGTAGGCGGTCAGCTCGCGGAGCGCCTCGCGGTAGGGTGAGGGCGCAAACCGGTCCAGCTCGGCCGCCGCGCGCCGGCTGAAGCTGCGGGCCTGCTCGTAGGACTCCTCGATGGCCCGGGACTCGCGCACGATGGCCACCACCTCGGCGTAGTCGGCGTCCTCCATCGGGACTCGGGCCAGCACCCGCTCGAGCCGGGGGCGCACGGTCTCGTCGTGCAGGGCGAGCATCAGGGGGAGCGTCACCGTCCCCTGCTTGAGGTCGTTCCCCACCGGCTTGCCGACCTCGCTCTCGGAGGAGCGGTAGTCGAGGACATCGTCCGCGATCTGGAAGGCCATCCCGAGCAGGTGGCCGAAGCGCCGCATCGCCTCCACCTCCGCCTCGGCGAGCCGGCCGAGCACGGCGCCCACGAAGGTCGAGGCCGCCAGCAGCGCCGCGGTCTTGCGCTCGATCTTGTCGTGATACTCCTGGACCGACTGGTCGTACTTGCGCTGGCTGGTCAGCTGCAGCATCTCGCCGTAGCAGATCGCCATCACCGTCTGCGAGAGGACCAGGTCGATGCGCGGTTCGCCGATCTGCGACATCAGGTTCGCACCCTTGGCGAAGTAGTAGTCGCCGATGATGATCGCGGGATTCGGCCCCAGCGACTCGTGGATGGTGCGCAGGCCGCGACGGGTCGGCGCCCGGTCGATCAGGTCGTCGTGGATCAGGGTCGCGTTGTGAATGAACTCGATCGCCATGGCCGCCCCGTAGGCGTGGTCGATGATCGGGTCACCCAGCCGCGCGCTGAGCAGGACGAGCGCCGGGCGCAGCCGCTTGCCCCCCGCGTCGAGGATGTGCTCCATGGCGTCGGCGACCGGGCCCAGGTCGGCGTGCACGGTTTCGTGCAGGCGCCGCTCGAAGGTGTCCAGCTCACCGCGGATGGGCTCGAGGAAGCCGGTGCCGCCCGAGGCGATGGCCGCCCCGCCCAAGCCGGGATCGACGCCGACCGGGCTCGCCTCCCTCATCCGCTGTCATGTTATCAGCGGGCCGCCCGCCCTCCGGAGACGGATCGTCACCGGATATCGACAACGGGGGCAACGGATGTGGCCCCCCGCGCGACGTTGTAGGTGGCGATGAAACCGCACGTTCGTCGGGGTCGCGTCGCCCGGGAAAAACGGATCGCCCGGGCCGCCGCGCGCGCCGCCGCCCGCAAGCAAGCCGCCTGACCCTGCCGGCCGGTCTCGGGCGAAATGGTGGCAGAGGCGCTGGGCGGTTTCTCCATCGATCTTTGCTCGTCCTTAACCGGCGCCGGCATACCAGGGCCACCGCACGTGTAATTTCCGTCACACACCCTCGATCCTCCCGGCCCGCCGCCGCCGGGGTTCAGGTGCCAGCCGGACCTGCCCATTTTGCGCCCCCGCCACACCCCAACTGTGGCCAGGCGAGCCCGTTTGTTTCCCGGGGGCCCCGCCGCCAACATGGGCGCGGTTCGTCGCCCAGTCCACAGGAGATCCACTGTTGGTCCAGATCCGTCCCCTCCACTCGGTCCGCGTCCTGGCCGTCGCCGGCCTGGTGGCCGCGACCGCCTTGCTCGCCACGTCCCGGGGCGCCTGGGCGGACCTGGAGCTGGCCGTCCCGGTCGTCAGCCAGCAGAACGGCGCCTGGGCGGGCGCGCCCCTGGGCTCCTCCCCAACCGACAGCATCGGCAGCGCCGGGTGCGCGATCACCTCGCTGACCATGCTGCTCGACTACTACGGCGTGTCGACCGACCCGGGCCAGCTGAACGCGTGGCTGACCGCGGCGGGCGGCTACGTCAACGACGACGACGTCATCTGGGACGCCGTCAACGCCTTCTCGGGCGGCCGCGTCACCTGGAGCGGCTGGACGGGCCCCGACCTGGGCCTGGTCCACGCCGAGCTGGACGCCGGCCATCCGGTGATCGCCGAGGTGAGCCTCAACGGCAACCAGCACTTCGTCATCCTGGTCGGGTACACCGACCAGGGTTTCACGATCAACGATCCCTGGTTCGGCGACACCGTGAACTTCAGTGACCGCTACGGCGATCCGTCGACCGGGATCGTGTCGATCCGGACCTATCAACCCGCGCTGTCGCCGGCCGTGCGCCCGGACGCCGCGGCGTCGCCTGCCAGAAGCGCGTCCGCCCTACGTCAAGCGCAATGACGATCGCGTCCGGTTCCAGCGCCATGCGCCGGTACTGCGCGTACTTCCGTTTGAGGGCGAGCACGGCCGCCTGACGCTCCGCGCCGGCCGTGAGCAGGCGGGCGCGACCCTCGAACGCGACGAACCACAGCCGCCCCCAGTCCTCGTCGTACTGATCCACGATCGCGGCGCAGCGCGGATCGCGGGCCAGGTTGCGCACCCGGCGAAGCGCGGCGGGCTCGACCCGCTTCGGCTTGCGATCGAGCACGTGATAGAGCGTGCCCTCCCGGAGCACGAAGCAGATCGGCACGATCGCCGGGCCGTCCTCGCCGAGCGTGCTGAACCGGGCGACCCGGGCCGCCGCGACGCGCCGGCGCAGCGAGGGGGGCAGGGCATCCATCGCGGCCCATCATGGCATCGGGAATGCCTTGACTTTTCCTGATATTCTCGCTATACCCTTCCTTATCATGAGCGCTGGGGAATGGCTGGGGATGCGCGCGCTCGAGCTGGCGGCCGCCTGCGCGACCGCCGCCGTGCTCATCGGCGGCCTGGCCGCCGGCGTGCCGTTCCTGGTGGATCGCGTTCCGGAAGTGTTCTTCTACAGCGCCTGCTGCATCGCGGCGGTGGTCCTGCGGGCAGTGCTGGACCTGGCCGTGCGGGCCGGGATGGCCGCCGTTCGGCACCTGCGACCGGTCGCCGCGCCGCGGCCGGTGGTCGTTCCAGCGCGCCCCGCGTCCGCCCTAAACTGATAGCGCGGCTATCATGATAAGCGGGCGGGTGCTAGGATGAGGACGGGTCGTTGGCGGCCGGCGCCGAGCCGGCGAGTTCAGGAGGGTTGGGCATGGGTTACCTGCGGGGCGTGATGCACGGGGCGTTGATCGGCGGAGTCGTGGCGCTGCTGTACGCGCCCAAAGCGGGCCGCGAGACGCGCACCGATCTGTCGGAACGGCTCAACCAGGTCCGCGGTCAGGTCCAACCGGTCCTCGACCAGGCGCAGGAGATCGTCGACACCGCGCGGCCGCAGGTCGAGCGCACGATCTCGAGGGCGCAGCAGCGGGTCACCGGCAAGGGCGCGAGCGCGTCGAGCAGCGGGTATGCCGGCCCGAGCGGCATCGAGACTGGCACCAGCGCGGCCCCCGGAGTCTGATCGCCGGTCGCTGACCCGCCCCGCGATACAATCGCGGAGCAATGCCCAGCTCGGATCGCGTCGTCGTCGCCGGGGCGGCCCGCACCGCGATCGGCAAGTTCGCGGGCTCCTTCAAGGACACACCGACCTCCAATCTCGGCGCGGAGGCCATCCGGGCCGCGGTGACCCGGGCCGGCATCGAGCCGGGCGCCGTGGACGAGGTCATCCTGGGCTGCGTCGGGCAGGTCGGGGAAGATGCCTTCAACGCGCGGCTCGCGACCTTGAAAGCCGGCCTGCCGGAGAAGACGACCGCCTACAACGTCAACCGGCTCTGCGGCTCCGGCCTGCAGGCGATCAACAGCGCGGTGCTGGAGATCGAGCAGGGCGAGGCCGAGGTGGTGGTCGCGGGCGGCAACGAGAACATGTCG
>DASQGL010000082.1:0-34382 GCA_035632635.1 Candidatus Limnocylindrales bacterium | reverse complement strand
CTGGCAGCGCGTCTTCCTGCTCGAGCTCGACCGCTCCCGCGACCGGCATGTGGTCGTCCAGGTGTTTGGCGCGTAACGCCGCGTCGCTGCCTGAGGTCGCCGCACCCTCCGGTGTGCTCGACGGGCCGGCGATCCTTGAGGGCGAATCCGATCCCCGTGCAGACGCCTGGGTCTTTCCCTGACCAGGGCCGACGCCCGGACAGCCGCGGTATTCGGGACGGTGGCCCGGCCCGTCTGCGCGCACGGGAGGGGACCTGCGGCTCCCCGGCCGCGCCGCGGCTGCCTGAGGCTACTGGGTGCTGCGGCCCGGCCCGTCTGCGCGCACCGGAGGGGACCTGCGGCTCCCCGGCATCGCCGCGGCGCCCCGGAGGCACCATGGCGCGGTGGCGAAGGGGAGAGCGAGCCCGCAGGGCGAGCCGCGCTTTCGCGCGTGTAAGTCCTGAGCTTATGCGCGGTTTCGCGGGCCGCCTCGGCCCGTGGCTTCGGCGTAGGCCCACGCCTGGACGTCCGGAGGTTGCAGCCCCGACCCGGTGAGCATGGCGCAGATCTGCTCCCGGTGCGCGTTCCCGTGGTGAAGCGCCTGCGCCACCAGCACCCCGGCGTGGACCTGGTAGGCGCCCTCGTCCAGGAGGATCACGCGCTCCGAGTCAACGGGTCCAACGAGGAGCGTTTCCCAGCGCTTCTCCGTCTCGTCGGCCCTCGAGCGAAGCTCGTCGATGCGGATCTTCTTCGGATCGACGTCGCCGGGGTCGTTCCCGCCTTCGTCGACCCAGGCCGGCGCGCTGCCCGCCAGCCGCCGCAGATAGCGCGCCTCGGCCAGGATGAGGTGGTTGAAGGTCTCCAGCACGCCCCCATAGGTGCCCACGCCGGGCGTCGTGAGCTGCTCGGCCGGAAGACTTCGGCAGAACTCCAGCAGCTCCCTGGTTGCCCAGGCATTGTGGCGGAACGCTTCCTGCAGGGCTCCGTTCACGACCGCTGTGCTCCGTTCGGCCATGCGCCCAGCCTACCGAAATCGCGGCGCCCTTGGCCTCGACGTGGCCGGGGCCGAACGTCCTGAGTGCTCTCATCCGATGGCCTCTGACGCATGACCGGCTTCGGTGCCAGCCTGGACCGTGGAGGTGAATCAGGATGGCGATTCACACGGAGCCGCAGAAGAAGGCGACGTTCTTGCGCGTGCGGGTGGTGGACACGACCAAAGACGGCCACCCCGCAGTCAACATCAAGGTGCCGGTCGGTGTGGTCAAGTGGGGCATGAAGATGGCCCAGGCGTTTTCCCCGAGCATCAAAGACGTCAACCTGGAATGGGACAGCCTCACCACGATGGTCCAGCTCGGCTCGCCGGGAAAGATCGTGGAGGTCGAGGACGAAGCCGAACACAAGACCGTGGAAATCTGGGTCGAGTGAACGGGAAAGGGGCGAGTGCATGCAGCATCAGGACCCGCGAACGCGCCGCTAGAATGCCCGAAGGACGGCAGTACGTTCTCACGGGAGGATAGCCATGCTGGAAGGATTTACCTGGTACAAGCAGTCTGCCTATCGGTGGAAGGGCGAGGGCCTCACCATCTACATCGATCCCTGGGGCGTCACGCCGGAGGATGGCCCGGCTGACGTCATCTTCATCACCCACGCGCATTTCGATCACTACCAGCCTGAGGAGATCGCGAAGGTCCGGACGGGCAAGACGAAGATCGTGGCCCCGCGCGACATCGCCCGGGAGCTGGGCGGTGAGGTGAAGGCGGTCAGCCCGGGCGACGCCTTCGAGGTCGGCGGGATCAGGGGACAGGCTGTTCCCGCCTACAACACCAACGAGGCGCGGCTGCAGGCGCATCCGAAGGCGAACGCCTGGGTGGGCTACCTCCTCGAGCTCGGCGGCCGGCACTATTACCACGCGGGTGACACCGACCATGTGCCCGAGCTGGAGCGGATCAAGACCGACGTCGCCTTCGTGCCGATCGGAGGCACCTACACGATGGAGGCGCCCGAGGCCGCGGCGCTGGTCAAGGCGATGAAGCCGCGGCTCGCCGTCCCCATGCATTACGGGTTCGTGGTCGGCACGTTGCAGGATGCGGTTCGATTCGCGCGCGAGGCGAAACCGGTCGAGGTCCAGACGCTGACGCCTGTGCACGCCTTCGAGAAGAGCGGCGCCCGTGCATAGGGAGACGGTCTCCTATCCGGCGAACGGAGACCGCGCGTCGGGGCATCTGGCGGTGCCCGATGCGAAGGGCCCGCACCCCGGCGTGGTCGTGATCCAGGAATACTGGGGGCTCGAGCCGCACATCAAGGACGTCGCCGGCCGCTTCACCGAGCACGGCTTCATCGCGCTGGCCCCCGACCTCTACCACGGGAAGATCGCGCGCGAACCGGACGAGGCGATGAAGCTGGCCATGGAGCTCGATCTGCCGCGCGCCATCAAGGACATCACGGGTGCCGCCCGCTACCTGATCGGGCGCTCGGACGTGCAGCCGAAGAAGCTCGGCGTGATCGGCTTCTGCATGGGCGGGCGCCTGGCGCTCGCCTTCGGGGCCCAGACCGACCTGGCCGGCGCGATCGCGGCCTTTTACCCGGGCGGCTACCGGCCCACGGTCGACGAGGCGAAGCAGGTGAAGGCGCCCATCCTCGTGCATTTCGGCGAGGAGGACCATTCGCTCCCCGAGGAGGCGCGGGCCCACATCGAGCGCACCTTCCGGGCGGCCGGCCGGCCGCTGGAGACCCATATCTACATGGGCGCGCCCCACGCGTTCTTCAACGACACGAAGCCGTCGCACCGGCCCGACTCGGCGCGGCAGGCCTGGGACCGCACGATCGCCTGGTTCTCCCAGCACCTGAAGGGCGCGCCGGTGGGCTGACCCGGGAACTTTTCGTCCTCCTCCCCGTCTGGACAGGTGAAGTCTCGATCGGACAAGGAGGACGTCGATGCTCGGCAAGCTGCTCTCCGCCGGCTCTCTCGCGACGCTCGCCCTCGCGTTCACCCAGGCGGTTCCCGCCGCAGCCTGCGGCAGCCTGATCGCGCCCAACGGGTCGGTCCGCCTGACCCATGCCGCCACGTTGGTCGCCTGGCACGACGGCGTCGAGCATTACCTGACGAACTTCAGCTACGCGGGAAACGTGCCCGACGTCGGGTACATCATCCCGCTGCCCGCGGTCCCGATCGAACCGGTCAAGGAGGGCGGTGACTGGACGCTGCAGCGCCTCTTCCGCGAGACGCATCCGATTCAGCCGGACTTCCTCCAATTCGGCGCTGTCCGCGCCGCCGCCGACTCGGCCCAGGTGCTCCAGCAGGTGCAGGTGAAGGCCCTCGACATCACCGTCCTGCGCGGGAGCGGTCAGGCGGTCGTCGACTGGGCTGCGAGCAACAAGTTCACGCTCGACGCGGAGACCCGCGACCACCTGCTCGCCTACGCGAAGGCAAGTCCCATCTTCCTCGCCGCCAGGTACGACCTGGCCCGCGCGCGCCAGCAGGGTCTGCTCTTCGGCGACGGCACGCCGGTGCTGATCACGATGAAGACCGCGCACCCGTGGATCCCGCTCGAGGTGCTCGCCATCGATGGCCAGCAAACCCAGGCCGACCTGTACCTGTTGACCGACAACCCGCTGAACACGTCCGAGGTGGGCGCGATGGTCGGCCAGTCAGGCGTCGGGCAGGAGGTCGCCGGCGCCCCCGGGCTTCGGCTCACCTTCCAGGAACCGATGAGCCCGTCGCTCTTCCATGACCTCTCGACCGACAAGAACATGAGCTGGGTGCGCTCCGATGGATGGCTCAGCTACCTGACTCTCGACGCCGCGCCCCAGAAGGTCACCTACGACATGAGCGTGACGCCGATGGGTGTGGTCAAGGTCGCCCCCTTCGCGACTGCGCCGATGGCGATCGTCGACGGACCGGGCGGCGGACGCGCGCTGAACCTGCCCACGGCACCGCTCGGGACGCCGATCGCCGTGCTGGTGCTCGCGTTGCTCGCCGAAGGCGCCTTTCTCGTCTACCGGCGCATCAGCTGACCGGATTCCACCGTCTCGGAGGCGCGAGCATCCCCCTCGCGCCTCCCTTTCGTCAGCGGGGGCTGAAGGTCACCGACCATCCACAGCCGGCGCCGACGTTCATGCTGATGTAGTAGGTGCCCGGGAACAGCGTGTCCATGATCTTGGTCCCCGAGGTCGGTCCGGCGTCGGTGATGAAGTCCGTATTCGTGTAGCTGCCGTCAACGGCATTCAGAGATCCGAAGTACTGGCAGGCGCCGTAGAGGGAGTAGCGAGCCAGGTACCCGAGGCTGTCGTTGAGGGCGAAGGTCCGCGACTGACCGCCGCCGGATCCGGCGACGCTCACGGTCGGTGGGGCGGGGGTGGGCACGTAGGTCGGCACCGGTGTCGTCGGCCTCGCCGTCGGCGTGGGGGTGGGTCTGGCGGTGGGGGTCGATGTCGGCCGGCCCGAGGGGGTGGCCGATCCGCTGGGCCGGGCCGAGGCGGACGGGGAGGGGGAGGGCGAATGGAAGGGGGTCAGGTGGGACGGGCTGAGCGTCAGCTGGAGCACGACGGCGGCCGCCAGCAGGGCAGCGAAGGCGAGCACGGACCGTCGGCCCATCCCGGAGGTGCAACGATGGCGTCCGGCCTAAGCTTTCCCCCGCCGGCGGCGGCGGATCAGATCAGGCTGCGGGACTGGCCGCCGTCGACCACCCAGCAGGCGCCGGTGACCAGGCTGGCTCGATCGGAGGCGAGGAAGGCGACCACGTCCGCCACCTCCTCAGGCGTCCCGAACCGCTTCAGGGGCATATCCGACCGGACGAAGGCCGCGATCCCCTCGGGGTCCTGGGATTGTCGCCGTTCCCAGGAGCTGCCCGGGAACATCAGCGAACCGGGCGCCACCGCGTTGACCAGGATGTGGTCGGCGGCCAGCTCCCGGGCGAGCGCCTTGGCGAGGCTGATCTCGGCCGCCTTGGCGACGTTGTAGGCGGGACGGCCGCCGCTCTCCCGTCCGTAGATGGAGGCGATGAAGACGATCCGGCCCTGCCCGGCCTCGCGCATCCAGGGCACGCAGGCGCGGGCGGCGCGCAGCCCGACCAGCGCGTTCAGCGTGAAGGCGTCGCGGTACGCCTCATCGGGCGTCTCCAGGGCACGGTCACCGACGGCCCCGCCGGCATTGTGGATCAGGACGTCGAGCCGGCCGAAATGCTTCGCGGTCTTCTCGACGAAGGCTTCGGCCTCGCCCGGCGCGGTGAGGTCGCCTTGCTGGGCGAAGACGGCGGCGCCGGCGCCCTCCAGTTGCTGCCGCGCCTTCTCCAGCGGGCCGACCGTCCGCCCGCAGATCGACACCCGGCACCCCTCCCGGGCCAGGGCGGAGGCGATCGCCAGCCCGAGGCCGCGGCTGGCTCCGGTGATCGCGGCGACGCGACCGTTCAGTCCGAGATCGATGTAAGTTCTAGACTCGGGCCGGCTCGCCCTGGATGACGAGCGCCTTCTCCGACTTCGGGTCGAACAGGTGCAGGTGATTCGTGTCGATCGCCAGGTCGATCGGCTGGCCGGGCTGGATGTCCTCGCTGCGCGGATCCATGCGCGAGGTCAGGGTCTTGCCGCCGATGTTGAGGTAGGCGAAGATCTCGCTGCCCATGCTCTCGACCACCTCGACCTTGGCGGGGACTTTGGGCAGGCCCTCGCGGCCCGGGAAGCGCGCATCCTTGAGGTCCTCCGGGCGCAGCCCGAGCACGATCTCCTGTCCTGGCTGGGCGCCGGCGTCGCTGAGCAGGCGCTCCGACATCGGCACCTCGAAGCCCTCGCCCTTGAGCGCGGCACCCCGGCCGTTGCCTGCTACCCGCACGTTGAGGAAGTTCATGGCCGGGCTGCCGATGAAGCCCGCGACGAACATGTTCACCGGCTTGTGGTAGAGCGTCTGCGGCGTGTCGACCTGCTGGACGAGGCCGTCCTTCATGACGACGATCCGATCGCCCATCGTCATCGCTTCGACCTGGTCGTGGGTGACGTAGATGAAGGTGGTCTGCAGCGTCTGGTGCAGCTTCAGGATCTGCACCCGGGTCTGCACCCGCAGCTTCGCGTCCAGGTTGGAGAGTGGTTCGTCCATCAAGAACGCCTGGGGCTTGCGCACGATTGCGCGGCCGAGCGCGACGCGCTGGCGCTGCCCGCCGGAGAGCGCCTTGGGCTTGCGGTCGAGGTAGTTCTCCAGTCCGAGGATGCGGGCCGCCTCCCGGACCCGACTGTCGATCTCGCTCTTGGGCGTCTTGCGCAGCTTGAGCCCGAAGGACAGGTTGTCATAGACGGTCATGTGCGGATAGAGCGCGTACGACTGGAACACCATCGCGATGTCGCGGTCCTTGGGGGCGACGTCGTTGACGACCCGGTCACCGATCGTGACCCGCCCGTCGCTGATCTCCTCGAGTCCGGCCACCATGCGCAGCGCGGTCGATTTGCCGCAGCCGGAGGGGCCGACCAGGACCATGAACTCCTTGTCCTTGATCTCGACGTTCATGTCCGTGATCGCGACGACGTTCCCCGCGTATCGCTTGTATACATGGTCGAATACAACCCCTGCCATGGAACTTGATTCTACGGTTGACCTTGGCGCCGGTCAAGGAAGGGGCGGGCGATCGGGCTGATGCGAACGCCCGTTCGCCAGCGGGCCACAATCCGAGAGAAAGCCACGCCCCCCGCGTTATAGGAGTGGCATTATTCATCCTGGGAACGGGTATATATCCTGACGCGGCGCCGGGCTGAGCCGGGCGCCTACCCCAAGGAAGTTGAACGCGTTTGGCACTGCAACCTGCAAACGTCTCATCGACCCCGGTGTCGCCTAACGGACACGCCGGTCCCGTCAAGGGCGTGGTCTTCGACTTCGACGGCACCCTCGTCGACAGCTACCCGCTGATCGAGCGGGCCTTCGCCGCCGTGATGCTGGCGCACCACCTGGACGAGGAAGCGCGCCAGCTCTTCCGGGAGAGCCGGGGCTTGCCCCTCCCCGAGCAGATGAAGCGGATCTCGCCCCACCTGTGGGAGGACCTCGTCCAGACCTACCGCCAGGCGGACGCCGCGCTCGGGCACGCCCAGGTCTTCCGCGGCATCCCCACCGTGGTCCGTCGGCTGCGCCAGGCCGGCGTGCGACTCGGCGTGGTCTCCTGCAAGCGCCACCTGCTGGTCGACGCCGAGCTCGAGGCCACCCGCCTGCGCTCCGCCTTCGACGTGGTCATCGGCTTCGAGGACGTCACGCCCACCAAGCCGGCGCCGGATCCGCTGCTGCACGCGATCGACCAGCTGGAACTGAACCGGGACGCGACGCTCTACGTCGGCGACACCATGGTGGACCTGGAGACGGGTCGGGCCGCCCAGGTGCGGACGGTGCTGGCCGCCTGGGGATTGACGCCCGAGTTGCGCGCCGCCTTCGCGCACCACCCGCTGTGGGCGACCCGGCCGTCCGAGATGCTGCAGCTGGTGCTGCCGACCTCCCCGAACGGCAACGGGCACAAGGCGGCCTGAGCAGGTCGCGCCGGGGGCGGTCCGGGGTTCTCCACCCCACCCCTGCGGGTCCGGTAGCATTCCAGCCGAGCATGGTCGAGGCGCAGGCTTTCACGGCATGGCCCAAGGCGGAGCTGCACCTGCATCTCGATGGATCGGTCCGCCCGTCGACCGTGCTCGAGCTGGCCACCCGGGACGGCGTCCCGCTGCCCACCCGGGACCTCGAGCAGCTCCACGCGTGGCTGAGCGCGCCCGATGACTGCCCCTCGCTGCGCGCCTACATCCACTATTTCGAGCTGCCCATCGCGGTCATGCAGACGGCGGATGCGCTCGAGCGCGTCACCCGCGAGCTGGGCGAGGACCTCGCCAAAGACGGCGTGCGGTACGCCGAGATCCGCTACGCGCCCTGGCTCCACGTCACGCGTGGGCTGGCGCTGAAGGACGTGATCGCCGCGACGCTGCGCGGATGGCGCGCGGCCAAGGAGGCGCACGCCCTCGAAGGCGGCATCCTGGTCACCGCCATGCGCGACATGCCGCCGCAGGACAACCTGGTCCTGGCCCAGGTGGCGGGCGGCTTCGCCGGGCAGGGGGTCATCGGATTCGACCTCGCCGGCGACGAGGAGGGGCACCCGCCGATCCTGCACGAGGATGCGTTCCGGGCCGCCCGGTCGTTGGGGCTCCCCATCACGATCCACGCCGGCGAAGGCGCCGGCGCCGAGAGCGTGCGCCAGGCGATCACGATGGGCGCCACCCGCATCGGCCACGGCGTGCGCGCCCAGGAAGACCCGGAGGTGGTCGCCATGGCCCGGGACGAAGGCGTCCAGTTCGACATGGCGCCGTCGAGCAACGTCCACACCAAGGCGGTGCGGCGGCTGGACGAGCACCCGCTGCTCCGTTACCGCGCCGCGGGCATCAAGGTCACCATCAGCACCGATTCCCGGACGGTCTCCCAGACGACCCTCGCCCAGGAATACGCTCGGGTGCACGAGGTGCTGCGCGCGTCGCCGGACGAGCTGTGGGCGATCGACCTGCAGGCGCTGGACGGCGGATTCGCGGATCGGTCGGTCCGCGACCGCCTGCGGCGCGAGTTCGAGGCGCACAAGCCGGTCTAGAGCGGCGGCACCGTGTCGGGCGGCGTGACGGCGCCACTGATGATCCGGGCGCGGAGGTCTTCCACGCGATTGATGATGTCCTGCGGCACCACGCTGCTCGGCGTGCTGTAGCCCGTCCCGTCATTCGCCAGGCCGAAGCTGCGCACGCCCGCGTGGAAGCTCCCGCGCTGCACCTCGGCGACGAGCTGCGCCACCACCTGGTCGATGCGCTTGACCGCGCTCGTGATGACCGCCGGGCTGAGCGCGGCGCGGTCGGTCTCCGATCCGATCGCGTACACGCCCGCCCGATAGGCGGCGTCGATGTATCCGGCGGCGCAGCGATCCTGGACTTCGAAGAGGATGTCGGCGCCGGCCGTCACCTGGTCGCGCCCCAGCTGCCGGCAGAAGTCGGGGTCCGCGGAGTCCGAGTAGGCGAGCTTGATCGCGATCTGCGGATCGACCGCGCGCGCCCCGGCCACGTAGCCCGCGATGTAGTGATCGACCGGCGCGCTGTGATCGAGGCCGAGGATCGCCGTCCCGTTGCGGGTCGCGGCGCCCACCTTCTGGTTCTCCATCAGGCCGGCCAGGGCGCCGGCGAGGTAGCCCGCATCCTTCTCGTCGAAGACGAGCGAGATCAGGTTGCTGAGCCCGAGCGGTTGGCCCGAGGCGCCGACCGGCTGCGCGTCAACCAGCAGGAACCGGCTCGCCGGCGACTTGCCGGCCACCTGCGCCACGGCGTCCGCTTCGGCCGCGGAGACCGCCACGATCGCGGCGGGGGTGGTGGCCACACAGGCCTGCAGGTCGGTCACGTAGTCGGTGGGGGAGGCGGGCTGCTCGATCAGCACCCGGGCGGCCGCGGCCTTGATGCCCTGGAGGGTGAGCTGGTTGACCGAGCCGTCCCGAACCCCCTGCACCGTCGGCACGACACAGACGGTGAACGCGGACGGGGACGGCGAGGGACCCGTGTCCGCGGGCGTCATGCAGGCGCTGAGCATCAGTGCCGCCCCCAGCGCGGCGGCCGGCCGGCGAGGCGTGTTCTACCCCCCTCCCGGGGTCGCCGTCCCGCCGGTCATGAGCAGCCCGAGGCGATCCTCGGGCGCGTTGCCCGGCTCGATGCTGACGATCCGGCCTTCGTAGAGCACGGCGATCCGGTCGGACAGGGATCGGATCTCGTCCAGCTCGGCCGAGATGAGCAGCACGGCGGTACCCTCATCGCGCTCGGCCACGATCCGCCGGTGGATGAACTCGATGGCGCCGATGTCGACGCCGCGGGTGGGCTGGGCCGCGAGCAGCACGGTCGGGCGTGCGCCCAGCTCGCGGGCCACGATCACCTTCTGCTGGTTGCCGCCGGACAGGGTGCGGGCCGGTGTCTCGGGCGATGGGGTGCGGATGTCGAACTCCGCGATCAGCCGGCGCGCCCATTCCAGGATCGCCTGGAGTCGAAGCACCATCCGGCGCCAGGCGAACGCGGCGTCCCGCTGATGGCCGAGGATCAGGTTGGCGGCCACCGAATAGTTGAGCACCAGGCCCGCCCCGCGCCGGTCTTCGGGGATGTGGGCGACGCCGGCGGCCCGCACCCGGGCGGCGTCCAGCTCGGTGATGTCCCGGTCCTGGAGCGCGATCCGCCCCGCGGTCGGCTGGCGGGTGCCGGCCAGCACCTCGACCAGCTCGCTCTGCCCGTTGCCCTCGACCCCGGCGACGCCGAGGATCTCGCCGCGATGCAGCTCGAAGCTGAGCGCGCGCAGCGCCGGGACGCCGCGATCCGACGTCGCGCTCAGGTCCTCGACGCGCAGGGCGACCGGTCCCGGGCGGGCCGGCTTGAGCTCGACGCGCAGCAGGACGTCGCGTCCGACCATCATCCGCGCGATCTCCGCCTCGTTCGTCTCTTTCGTGATCAGGTGACCGGCCACCTTGCCCCGCCGCATCACCGTGATCCGGTCGGAGACCTCGAGCACCTCTTTGAGCTTGTGGCTGATGAAGATGATCGTCTTGCCTTCCCGGACCAGCCCGCGCAGCACGCCGAACAGCTCCTGGCTCTCCTGCGGGGTGAGCACGCCGGTCGGCTCGTCGAGCACCAGGATCTCGGCGCCGCGATAGAGGACCTTGACGATCTCGGCCCGTTGCTGCAGCCCCACCGGCAGATCTCCCATGCGGGCGTCGGGATCCAGGACGAGCCCGTAGCGGCGGGAGAGCGCCGCGATCTCCTCGCGGGCGCGGCGATGATCGTAGAAGCCGCCTGGGCGGACCGGCTCGCGACCGAGCATGATGTTCTCGCCGACCGTGAAGACCGGGATCAGCATGAAGTGCTGATGCACCATGCCGATGCCGAGGGCGATCGCGTCGCGCGGCCCATTGATGCGGACCGGCTGGCCGTGAATCCGGATCTCGCCGCTGTCCGGGTGGAGCAGCCCGTAGAGGATGTTCATCAGGGTCGACTTGCCGGCGCCGTTCTCGCCCACCAGGGCGTGGATCGTGCCCTGGCGGACCTCGAAGTCGACATGATCGTTGGCGACCACTCCGGGGAAGATCTTGACGATCTGACGCATCTCGACCGCGAGCGGGGCGGCGGCGCCGAGCTCGGCGCTCATTCGATCCCCGGGGTGTAGGGGATGCCGTCTGCGGCGGGCGGCTGGGCGCGGCCCACCAGGCCGGCGAGCACGACGAGCGTCAGGATGTAGGGCAGCATGCTGAGCAGGTACTGGGAGACGTGGATGATGGAGTTGTTGTCGTAGATGGCCTGGCCGAGCCCGAAGATCAGGCAGGCGATGAAGGCGCCGAAGGGCGTCCATTTCCCGAAGATCATGGCGGCCAGCGCGATGTAGCCGCGGCCGTCCGTCATATTGGGCACGAACGTGTTCGAGATCCCGATCGCCAGGAAGGCGCCGGACAGGCCGGAGAGGAGCCCGCTGCTGATCACGGCGCCGTAGCGGATGCGATAGACGTGGATTCCCGCGGTGTCGGCCGCCTCCGGATGCTCACCGACCGCGCGGATCCGTAAGCCGAGCCGGGTGCGGAAGAGGAGGACGTGGATGACCACCAGCAGGATGAGGGCGACGTAGACGACCACGTTCTGCTGGAAGAGGACGCGTCCGACGAAGGGGATCTGGTCGAGGAGGGGGATCTGCAGGTTGGGCAGGAGCTCGGCGGGGGGGACGTGCCCCACGTCCTGCAGGCCGTAGAACCGGTTGATCAGGAAGACCGTGATCCCGGTCGCGAAGATGTTGATCGCGATCCCGCTGACGATCTGGTCGGCGCGGAACCGGATCGCGACCACCGCATGGACCAGCGCCATGACGCCGCCGGCCAGGATCGCAACCAGCGCGGCCAGCCAGGGGTTGTGCACGATCAGGTCGGCGGCCACGGCGAAGAAGGCGCCGGTCAGCATCATGCCCTCCATCGCGATGTTGACCACGCCGCTCCGCTCCGAGACGACGCCGCCCAGCGCGGGCAGCAGCAGGAGCACGGCGGCCGCGAGCGTGGCGTGCCAGAGGTCGGCGGTGAAGAGGAGGTGGCCGATGTCGCCGAGCGCGGTCATGCGATGCCCTCGTCGTCGTGGAGCGCCGCCCTCACCTCCGCGACGGCGGCCGTCGCCGGCACCTCGGCCGCCGGTGTCCCGGTCGCGCGGCCGATCGCGGGCAGGCGCAGCTTGAGCGAACGCAGGAAGTTGGCCGCGATGCTGAACAGGATCAGCGCCTGGAGCACGTAGACGAGGTTGCCCGAGATACCGGCGTCGGCCTGCATCACGGCCCCGCCCGCGTGCAGGGCGCCGAACAGGATGGCGGCCAGCACGATGCCGGCGGCGGTGCCCAGGCCGAGCAGGGCCACGGCGATCGCGTCGAAGCCGGTCGTGTCGGCGAAGTATTTGTCGGTCAGGTTGTGATCGACGGCCGCGATCTGCACCGCGCCGGCCAGCCCGGCGAAGGCGCCCGAGACCAGCATGGTGAGGATGATCGTCCGGCGCACGCTGACCCCGGCGTAGCGCGCGGCCTTCTGGCTCTGGCCGACGGCCCGGACCTCATAGCCGAAGGCGGTCCGCCAGAGGACGAAGGCGTAGATGGCGGCGGCGGCCAGCGCGACCAGCAGGCCGGTGTGAATCCGGTAGACGGATGCGGGGAGGCCGAAGATGATCAGCGTGTTGCTGTTGGGGAGGAGTCGCGGCAGATGGGCGCCGGCGCCGATCGGGGAGGAGACCGAGAAGCCGTTCTTGAGCTGCAGCGGGCCTCCGATGATGAGGTAGCGCAGCAGCCACTGCGCCACGTAGTTGAGCATGATGGTGGTGACCACCTCGTGGGCGCCGGTGGTCGCCTTCAGGACGCCGACCACCCCGGCCCAGCACGCCCCCGCCGCCATCCCGGCGATCAGTACGAGCGGCAGCAGCACCGCGGTGGGCAGCGTGGCGAAGTGGACGCCGACCGCGGTGCAGGCGATCGCGCCCACGATCAGCTGCCCCTCCGCGCCGATGTTGAAGAGGCCGGCGCGGAACGGCAGCGCGACCGCGACGCCGGTCATGATCAGCGGGGTCAGGAAGACGACCGTGTTGGAGATCTGGAGGCCGGCGTTCTCGCCGCCCGTGCAGAGCAGCCCGAAGCCGCCACAGATCAACGCCTGGTAGGCGGCGACCGGATTGCCTCCGGTGGCGGCGACGATCACCGCCCCTAGCAGGAACGCGAACACCACCGAGCCGAGCCGCACCGCGAGCGCGCGGACTGCCCGGCGGATGGACGGGATCAGCGGGGCCGGCGCGCGCCGCCCCGCCGAGGTCGTGCTCGCGGCCATGGATCTACGTGCTGACCCTACGTCGAACGAGGGCGGGTTGCAAGCACCCGCCCTCGCCCGCCGGTCCTGGTCGTGTCCTTAGGGGACGGTCGGATCGGGGATATCGGCGGGCGGCGTCAGGGTGCCCGCCTTGATCTTGGTGGTCATGTCCTGCACCGCGGCCATCACGTCGGCGGGCAGTGTGATGTTGTCCGCCTGGTAGCCGACCCCGTCGTTCTGGAGGCTGAAGGTCACGGCGCCGCTCTGGAAGTTGCCGTCCTTGACCGCCTTGATCGCGTCATAGGTCGCGACGTCGACGCGCTTCAGCGCGCTGGCGATGACCGACGAGTCCGCGGATTTCTGGTCCGCGTCGACCCCGATGCTGTACACCTTGGCCTGGCCGGCCGCCTGCAGGACGCCGAGCCCGCAGCCGCCCGCCACCTGGAACAGGATGTCGGCGCCCTGCGAGATCTGGCTGTTGGCGACGCCCGAGCACTTGGCTGGGTCGGTGAAGTCGTTCGAGTAGCCGACCAGCACCTTGACGGTCGGATCCTGCATCTTGGCCGCCCACTTGTAGCCGGCGATGTAGTGGTTGACGGGCGGGATGCTGACCCCACCGACCGCGCTGATCTTGTGGCTCTTCTTGGGGGTCAAGCCGTCCTTCTCCAGCACGCCGGAGATGGTGCCCACCAGCGCGCCCGCGTCCTGCTCCTTGAAGACCAGCGACTCGACGTTGGAGTGCTTGAGGTCGTTGCCGTTCGCGTCCGTCCCCACGCCGTCGATGATCGCGAAGTGGACGCTCGGGAACTGGCCGGACACGGTGCCGATCGCCTGCTGCATCAGGAAGCCGACCCCGATGACGAGGTCGTAGTTCTTGCTCGCGAAGTTGGTCAGGTTCGGGATGTAATCGTCACCGGTATGCGATTCGGTGACGTCGCCCTGGATGCCGAGGTCGGTCTTCGCCTTGGTCAGTCCCAGGTAGGCGAGGTGGTTGAAGCTCTTGTCGTTGAGCCCGCCGATGTCGGTGACGAGGCCCACCTTGATCGTCTTCGTCGGTGACGCCGCGGGAGTCCCGGAGGTGCCGCAGGCGCTCAGGAGGGCGCCCGCCGCGGCGAGCGCCGTCACGATGCGAAGGCCAGGATGCATCATTCATACTCCCCCTTCGAGAGATTCGAGTTTTCGGTCGGCAGGGCGTGGCAAACTGGGCGCCCTCCTTGTCGCGGGCGAATTGTAGCACCTAACCTTGAGCGATTATTAGCCGGCCGCGAAGGCGCCCGTGGACAGCGTCCCGTCAAGAAGCTGGGCCCGAATGCTGGCGAGCCGGGTCCGCACGGCGGCGGGCACCTGCCCGTCCAGCGCGTGGAACGGGGCCAGGCCGGCGCCACCGTTTTCGAGACCGAACGTGACCGAGCCCGAGGCCGGCCAGCGGTGGCGGGCGGCGTCACGGAGGAAGGCAGAGACGGCTGCGCGGACGTCGGTCAGCGCACTCGAGAGCAGGCACGCATCCGCCAGCGGCACCGTGCGGTAGGCGTCCTCCCCGGCCCCGATGCACCAGCGGCCGGCGCCGGCCGCCGCGACCAGCGCCTGGCGGGCCGTCTCACCGCCGGCGGCGAAGATGATGTCGGCGCCGCGGGCCAGCTGCGCCAGGGCCTGGCGGCGCCCGAAGTCGGGATCCGTGAAGGGGCGCGCGCCGGCTGGTTCGACGGCGGCCAGCAGCCGGTGAGCCGCGTCCTGCGCGATCACGGGATTGACCGCCCGCACCCCGTTTTCGAAGCCGACCCGGAAGTCATGGATCGACGCGGTCTCGAGTCCGTAGACGCCGCCCACCTGGTTGGTCCGCGTCATCAGCCCGGCCAGCGCTCCGGCCAGGAAGCCCGCCTGGTCGTGCCGGAATTGCAGCGCGGTCAGGTTGGGCGCCACCCGCGTCACCGGCGCATCGACGATCGCGACCCGCAGGTCTGGGTGCGCGACGGCGGTCGAGGCGGCCGCCTCCGCCAGGATCAGGTCGGCGGTGATCAGCAGTCCCACGCGGCCGTCCCGCAGCTGCTGGATCGCCGGGCTCGCAGCGGCCCCCGGATCCACGCTTGCCAGCGTGGCCTGCAGGCACGCGGCCGGATCCCGGGTCACGTCCTGGATGGCGGCCCAGGCGGCCTGGTCCGCGGGGTCGCCGTCCACCGATCCCGCGACCAGTAGCCCGACCCGCAGCGGGGCGCTGCATCCGGTCGGGCCCGTGGGGGCGGCCGGGGCGGCCGCGAGGCGTGAGCAGGCGGCGAGCGCGAGCGCGCCGCCCAGCAGGAGGGTCAGGTGCCGAAGAGCCGGTCTCCGTAGTCGCCCAGTCCGGGCATGATGTATTTCTGGGCGTTCAGCTGGCGGTCCTTCGCCGCGGCGAAGATCTCCACGCTGGGATGCGCGTCCAGCAGGGCCGCGATCCCCTCCGGAGCCGCGACGACGCATACCAGTCGAACGTTGAGGGGTTCGTACTCTTTCAAGATCTCGACCGCCTTGCAGGCGGTGCCGCCGGTGGCGAGCATGGGGTCGAGGATCATGGCGACCTTGCCCTTGATGTCGGGGGGCAGCTTGACGTAGTAGCGCGAGGCGATCGCGGTCCGCTCGTCCCGCTCGAGGCCGATGTACCCGACCGTGACCTGGGGCAGGAGGTCGAGCACTGGCGGCAGCAGGCCGAGACCCGCGCGCAGGATGGGCACCGCGACCACGCGGTCCGCGACCGCGCGGCCTTCGAAGGGCTCGAGCGGCGTCTCGATCGCGGCGGGCTGCGTGCGCAGGTCGCGGGTCGCTTCATAGAGGAGGAGCGTGATGATCTTGCCGGAGGCCTCGCGGAAACCATCCGGCTCGGTCTCCCGATCGCGCAGGCGGGTGAGGTAGTGCGCCACGAGCGGATGGTCGATGAGATGGAGGGCCACGGTCAGGCAGCGGGCGCGGGCGCCGGCTGCAGCCGGCGGATCGCCTCGATCGCGACCTGGAACATCGGAGTCAGGTCGAGGGCCTGGACCCGGCCCGGATCGATCTCCTCCTCGCCCGGCTCGTTGACCACGGTGAGGATGGCGCCCGCCCGCAGTCCGCGCAGCCCGGCGATGGTGAACAGGGTGGAGGACTCCATGTCGTTGCAGACCACGCGGGCGCGCTGCCACATCCGGCTCGCCTGGACCAGCTCCTCCTGCCGCGGCATCCCGCCCGGCTGGAGGTCGGGATAGAGCGCGTCATGACTGCGCACGATGCCCGCGTGGACGGTGTACCCGAGGCGGCCGCCCGCCTCCAGCATGCGAGAGACGAGCGCATGGTCCGACACCGCCGGATAGCCGAGCGGGACGTAGGCGGGCGTCGTGCCCTCGTCTCGCACCGCGGCGGTCGCGACCACCAGGTGCCCGAACCCGATGCCCCGCTGGATCGACCCGGTGGTGCCCACCCGCACGAACGTGGTGGCGCCGATGGCGGCGAGCTCTTCCAGGGCGATCGCGGTCGAGGGCGACCCGATTCCGGTCGAGCAGACCGAGATCGGCCGGCCGTCGATCAGCCCGGTGTAGGTGACGAACTCGCGGTTGCGGGCCACCAGGCGAGCCGACTGGAGCTGCCGGGCGATCACCTCCGAGCGGCCCGGATCACCGGGAAGGAGCACGGCGTCGCCCACGTCACCCGGCTTGCACCGGATGTGGTACTGGAGCCCCACCACGCGGTCAAGCTTAGCGGGACCAGGCGTCCTGCGTCGTGGTGAACGTGTCGCCCAGGAGGAGGCGCAGCAGCGGCGAGCTGATCGGGGCGCGGTAGGTGATGGTCACGTGCACCTGCGCGTCGAAGCGGGTGATGTCGACCGCGGCCCTGGCTGCCTCGATCGTGCCCAGGTTCTCGGCGATGGCGCGGCAGACCGGCGTGCCGCTGTAGGCGGCCGGGTTCTGGAAGCCGTTGGCCACCGTCCAGCAGGCGGGCCGCTCGGGGGTGGGGGTGATCGGGTTCTGGACGGCGACGTCGGCGGCCGTCTGGGCCACGTGCTGCACCTCGAGCGCGGTGAGCCCGAGCCCGATCAGCTGCAGCGATGACACGGCGATGGCGAAGGTGGCGGCCACGGCGAGGCCGACTGCGACGCCAATCTGTCCGCGCTGGCCAGTGGGCACGCCCTCAGGATCGGCGATTCCCCTTGCGGGACTGCTTACGTGAAGCCAGGCAGGCTTGCGATGGCGGTTACGACAGGCGTTCGATACCGGCCGCATCAACCCGGCGGAGCAGGAGCGGACGCGGCTGCGCGGCGGCCGCGATCGTGATCGCGTCGCGCACCCGGCGCCCGCCCTCCTCGGCCAGGGTGCGCGAGGCGGCATGCACCGTCGCGAGCGCCGCTCCGGCCGCGACCGGATCGCCGACCTTGCGTGCCAGCACCACGCCCGCCGCGTAGTCGATCGGGTCCTCCCTGCGATCCCGGCCGGCGCCCATCGCCTTGCCGGCGAGCGCGATCTCGAGCGCGTCGATGGCGGCGACCGCGCCGTCGGAGGCGGCCTCGACCACGACCTGGACGGCCGCCTTCGGCAGGCGGTCGGGGTCGTCGCACACCCGGGGATCGCCGTGCTGGGCGGCGATCAGCTCGCGGAACTTGCGCAGCCCGAGGCCGCCGTCGAGCGCCGATCGCAGCCGGGCCTCATGCGCGTCGCGGTTGCCCGGCATCCCGGCGAGCGCCAGCATCTCCGCGCCGAGTCGCAGGCTCAGGGCTTCCAGGTCCGCTGGGCCCTGTCCGGCGAGCGTCTCGATCGCCTCCCGGACCTCGAGCGCGTTGCCGACCGCCCGGCCGAGCGGCTGCGCCATGTCGGTCACGTAGGCGACCGTTTCTCGCGCGGCGCTGGTCCCGATCGCGACCAGCGCCCGGGCCAGGGATTCGGCTTCCTCGACCGTGCCGACGAAGGCGCCCCGCCCGCACTTGACGTCGAGCACGATCGCGTCCGCCCCGGCGGCGAGCTTCTTGCTCATCACGCTGCTCGCGATCAGCGGCACCGAGTCGACCGTGGCGGTGACGTCGCGCAGCGCGTAGAAGACCTTGTCCGCGGGGACCATGTCGTGGGTCTGGCCGGCGATCGCGATCCCGACCGCGCGCACCTGGGCGATGAAGGTCTCGATCGAGAGGTCGACCTGCATGCCCGGGATCGCCTCCAGCTTGTCGAGCGTCCCGCCGCTGTGGCCCAGCGCGCGACCCGAGAGCTTGGCTACCGGGATGCCGCAGGCCGCCACCAGCGGGGTGACCACGATGGTCGCCTTGTCCCCGACGCCGCCAGTCGAATGCTTGTCCACCTTGCGGCCCGGAATGGAGGCGAGGTCGAGCATGCGGCCGCTGTGCGCCATGGCGATGGTGAGCTCGTGGATCTCGGCATCCGTCATGCCGCGCAGGCGGACGGCCATCAGCCAGGCGCTGATCTGGTAGTCGGGGATGGTCCCCTGCGCCGCCCCGCGCACGAAGAAGGCGATCTCCTCCGGGGTGTGCGCCTCCCCGTCGCGCTTGCGCCGGATGACGTCGACCGCCCTCACCGGTCAAGGTTAACCTGTGTTCCGTGCTGCTCAAGCTGGCCGGCCTGGTCCTCCCGCTGGGGCTCGACACCTTCGCGGTCGCAGCCGCCCTCGGCATGGCCGGGCTGCGCGGGCAGGACCGGCTGCGGGTCAGCGCCCTTTTCACCGCCTTCGAGATGGGGATGCCGCTGATCGGGTTTTTCGGGGGCGGGCTCCTGGGCCGGGCGGTGGGCAGCCTGGCCGATTACGTTGCGATCGCCATCCTGCTCGCCCTCGGGGTCGTCATGCTCTGGCCGCGCAACGAGGAGGCGGAGGAGCGGCGGATCGGCATGCTGGCGCGAACGCGCGGAATGGCGGCCCTCGCGCTGGGGGTCAGCATCAGCCTCGACGAGCTTGCGATCGGATTCACCATCGGGCTGCTCCGGCTGCCCATCCTCCTGATCATCGTCCTGATCGGGGCGCAGACGCTGGTCTTCTCGCAGATCGGCCTGCGGCTCGGGGCCCGGCTGGGGGAGGCGATCCGCGAGGCGGCCGAGCGCGTGGCGGGCGTGGCGCTTGCACTGCTGGGGCTCGTCCTCCTGGCGGAGAAGCTCCTGCACGCCGGCTGAACGCGGCGGTCAGCCCTGGAGCAGGTGCGCGGGGTTGCCCTTGAGGCCGACGGCCACCGTGACCGTGTCGATCGCTTTCGCACCCGGGTTGAGGGTCGACCGGTAGTTGAGGTTCCACCACCAGTTGGCAGGGTTGGATCCCGGATTCCAGTTGGAGGGGATCGGCAGCTCGATGTGGACCCAGTGCCCGTTGTAGGGGGTGCTGCCGTTCGGGAAGGTCGCTTCGAAGCTCGCCGTGGTGTTTCCTGGCGCGCTTACGAGGGTGCCGGCATTGCTGCGCTGGACGCCCAGGTCATAGATGTCAACCGTGTACCCCGGCGGGGCCACCGCCGGTTGGTTCGTGGCCGGATCGATGATGTCGATGTAGACGGTCCCTGCCCCGGAGATGTCGCCCGGGTCGAAGATATCGACGGTGATGGTCTTGCCCGCGTAGTACGGCGGCAGCTGGAACAGGGGAATCTGGAAGTTGCCGCCCACGATCGGGGTGTAGACGCACATGTCGTTCCAGGCGCCGATGCCGCAGCCGGTGCTGCACGGACTGTTGGTGTTGTCCAGCACCCGGACGGCGTATCCCTTGTGGGACAGGTTGCTGCTGCCGCTGCCGCTGATCGATCCGTCGTAGTTGAGGTTGTCGACGCGCAGCCGGTAGGTGCCGCCCACCAGGAACTGGCCGCTCAGGTAATTGCCGGGGACGCCATACTGGTTCAGGCTCACCAGTCCGCTGTCATTCGGGCCGGTATAGGTGGCGACGTCGACCCAGTTGTGGTAGATCGCCATGTTCGTCGGATTGCCCATGCCGTCATAGGTCTGGGTGACCGTGCCGCCGCCGTTGATCTTGCGGTAGGTCGGCGGGGTGGCGTTCCAGTTGGTGGCGTCGATCGGGTACACGGTCATCTGGGTGAGCTTCACGTCGCTGCTCCGGATGAAGATGTTGTTGACCTGGTACAGCGTATATCGCATCGCCGTGTAGCTCGACGCCGTGTTGAAGTTGCTGATCGAGTCCTCCTCGTGGAGGTAGTAGTTGCCGCCGTTCCCGACTCCGCCTCCCGAGCACGGCGTCCAGCCGGCGAAGTTGTCGCAGTTGTTGTGGGGGCCGGTGGTGCCGTTCGGCCCGCCGTCGGGCCCGAAGACCGGGTTGTAGACCTGCAGGCGTCCGCCCGATGCCGGGATCGTGACCAGGTAGTTGTAGCCGCCCCGCGAGGGGAGCGTCGCGTCGGACGGCTCCGTCCCGGCGCTCTGGCTGATCTGATGGACGTCGGTCGAGGGCGGATTCAGGGCGCTGCCGTACTCGAAGGCCGGGTTGGTCGTGAATGCGTCGCCCTGCTGGCGGTCGACGGCCCATCCCTCGGTCCGCATGAAGTAGAAGTGCCCGGTCTTGCCGAGATCCGAGGTGATCGACCCGACCTGCCCGCCCGGCTGGCCGAGCGTGATTGGCGGCAGGTAGGTCGCGACCGCGGTCCGGGAGACCGTGTAGGAGTTGAAGCCGAGCAATTGCATGAAGTAGACGGGGACGTTGCGGGAGACGGTCACCTGCAGCTTGTTCTGGTAGTAGGCGACCGGGCTCGAGTTCGGGATCGGGACCTGCGCCGGCGTCACCTGGACGTTGTCTGCGATGTCGTTGACGTCGAAGCCGTTCTGGCGCGCTTCGGCGATCGCCCGGTCGGTCGCGTTGTTGACCGGCGGGCTGCTGAACTGGGAGGGCATGAAGACGACGCCGCCCAGCGCCGCCGCCGCGGCGGCCCGTTCCGCCTGGACGCTGTACATGTAGCCGATCACGGCGTCGACGGCCAGGCCGACCGCGCCCCCGAGCAGGAAGGTCACCATCACGGCGAGCATGATGATCGCTTGCCCGCGCTGATGGCCGCGCCGCCTCGGACCGGGCCGCCGCCCGCGGCACCACGCCATGAAGGCGCTCACGTCAGCACCGGGGCGGCCTTCATCACCGTGAAGTCGTTGAGGTTCATGGTGGCGAGGTTGCCGGTCGGGATGGTGTAGGTCCACAGCAGGCGGACCCCGATCGAGGTCTCGATCGGCGGCGTCTGGACGCGCTTGTCGAGGGTGAAGGTCATCAGGCCGCCGGCCAGCGGGTTGCCGGACCCGTCCCACTGGTCGATCGGGTCGCCCGCCTGGTAGACGCCGCCGGGCTGGCTGGCCAGGTAGATGTCGACCTCGTTGATCGTGCCGTAGGCCATCCGGTTGGTGACGGCGAGCACGTTGCGCACGATCTTCTTGTCGATCGTCGCCTGGCTGACGCCGGGATTCGTCTGCAGGCCGCCCAGCTCGGCCGCGAGCCGGGCCCCCTGGCGCACCGCATAGGCCGCCGCCAGCCGGTCCGAGATCATCATGGTCACGTCGAAGCCGCCCATCAGCAGGACGCCGATCAGCGGAATGGTGAGGGCCAGCTCGACCAGCGCCTGGCCGCGCCGGCGACGACCGGATCCGAGTCGAGCGTGCATCCCGGCATCCATCTCAGTAGGTCTGCGGCTCCAGGCGGACGTCGTAGGTGGCGGTCAGCTGCAGGGGGGTGGCGGAGAGGAGCGTCCCCGACTTCCACCGGTAGAGGTACTTGATCGAGATGCCGAGGAAGTCGCTCGAGCCGTTGCTGACGTTGCGGGAGGTGGACGGCCAGGGCTCGGGCGAGAGCAAGGGGTTGCCCAGGTTGTCGTACTTGTTCACGCAGCCGCCGCCGCCGCAGCCGGTGCTGTCGACCGAGAGCTTGCCGGTCGTCGGGTCTTCGATCAAGTGCTGGATGTCGATTTCCTGGACGTTGACGATGGTCTCCGACCCGAGCGCGGTGTTGCGGATGGCGTTGATGATCTGGGAATCGGCGTCGTTCGCGTTCCCGGCCTCGGCCCCCACCCGGGCACTCTCCCCGACCGCGAAGGAGGCGGTGCCGACCCCGAACATGAGCAGGCCGGCCTCGATGATGCCGACCAGCAGGACGAGCGCGATCGGCGCGGCGATGGCGAATTCGGCGACGCCCTGTCCGCGCTGGCGTCCCCTGAAGTCCTTCATTGCTGCGCTGCCCCGGCTCAAGAGGGCCTACTGCTGATAACGCAAACGGTAATGGGCCACATGGACCAGGGCGATCACAGGTCGTAACGGGTTCCGTTACGCTTTTTGAAGCCGGCGTCGCGGCCGAATGAACCGGCGTCCAGATGCCCGCTGCCCCTTCGGGCAAGCCGGCTCCAGATCAAAAGCGAAAGCCTGTTCTTGAACGAATGTTCCGTATTGCAGCCAATTGCGAGGAGCCCTAGACTCACGCCTGCGACCTGTCAGAAAGCCAATCGCTGAAGGAAACGACAGCGGTGGGTCGCCGGCGAGGGGACCGCAAGGTTCCCACTCCGGAGCCGCAAGGCTTCGGGGCCTGGCCCGAAAGGGCTGGGGAATCGGCTGTCGCAAGACGGCTGGTTCTGCCGGTGACGAAGGCCCGGCCCGCAAGGGCTGGACTGGGCGGCGGGATGAAGGCTCGCTGGGTAACACCGGTGAGTTGTAAACCGTAACGACGGGTCGCATTATTTTTTCCTCGGTCAGACACCCTGCCGGTTCTTTCCTGGCCGGCGTCCCCGGCCGAGCCGGGTCTCCACCGGGCTCCGGCTTTGCGCGCCCCCTCCTTCGTCCGGCATCGAGCGGGGGCTCGAGGAAAGGCGAGCGGGAAGCTCCGCCAGGGAGTCGATCGTGATCCCGGGCAGGAGGGCGCCCGGGGCGGTCGACTGAATCAGGTTCCAGGGGCCGCGGCGCAGGAAGACGGCCCGCATGCCGGCCGCCGCCGCCGGGCCGGCATCGTTGTCCCGGACCGGCATGCCAGAGGCCAGCTTAGAGATTCCGCTTCCGCGGCTAGAATCGAGTGGAGATGAGTCCGGCCACCGGGACCCAGGAGCGGTTCGACTCGCTCCTGAAGCGGGGCGACCTGATCGAGTCGACCGCGGAGATGACGCCCGACTATCTGAAGGAGCTGAAGCACACCCTGATCGTCTCGGGCGACACCGAGCTGATCTCGGCGCCCGCCTACTACCTGGCCGCCCGCAAGGCGCCCAGCGTCAACGCCTTCATGACCGGCATCGCGATCATCCAGGACGAGCTGGCCCATGCCCACATCGCCTACCACATCCTCGAGGAGCTGGGCGAGAGTCAGGAAGCGCTCATCTTCACCCGCGACCCGAAGTCCTTCCGCTATCCCTATGCCTTCGATGTGCCGCTGGAGAGCTGGACCGAGCTGGTCGTGGCGAACGCCATGTACGACCAGGCCGGCTTCTGCCTGTTGGGCGACATCCACGAGCACTGCTCGTACGGGCCCTGGAAGCGGGGACTGGTCAAAGTCATGGCGGAGGAGAATTTCCACCTGCGCAACGGCCGCAACTGGTCGAAGCGGATCAGTCAGGCGGGCGGCGCCGCGAAAGAGGAGCTGCAGCGCGCCGTCGACTGGATGTTCCCGCTCACGGTCGAGTGGTTCGGGCTGCCGGACAACCTCAAGCAGCACACGACCCAGCTCGAGTACCGCCTCAAGGGGATGACCAACGATCAGCTGCGCCAGCAGTGGCTGGGCACGGTCGTTCCCTTCATGGAGTCGATCGGGATCGCGGTCCCGGCCCACCAGGTGGACGGGCGCTACGCGCTGGAGTACCCGTTCCCCTGCACGTTCGACGCCGAGAACAAGCGCTGGGACTTCAAGGATCCCTGTACCTGGGATGACGTGCTGGCGCGCTGGAGGGCCCGAGGGCCGCGGAACGTGGAGATGGTCACCCTCTTCCAGGAGAGCTTCAGCACCTTCAAGGTCCGCGCGTGATCGCGGCGTCCCCGACGCTGCTGGAGCGGTGCTGGGCGGCGCTCGCCACCATCGAAGACCCCGAGATGCCGGTCAACCTGGTCGACCTTGGGCTGATCTACGGCCTGACGGTCGAAGGCGGCCGCGCCGCCGTCCGGCTCACCTTCACCGCGATGGGGTGTCCCGCCACCGACTTCATCCTGCAGGACGTGCGGGCAAAGCTGCTGGAGGAGCCGGGGGTGGGTGCGGTCGACATCGAGGTGGTCTGGGACCCGCCCTGGAGCGCCTCGCGCGTCACGGCGGAGGGGCGGGAAACCCTGCGTGCGTGGGGGCTCAGCGTCTGATGGAATACGTCCGCGTCCATCCCCACGTGCGGGAGTACGAGGTCTTCGCGCGCAAGGCGCGCGTCGATCCGCTGCATCAGGTTGGCAGCGTGGTCGCCCCCGACGACGACCTCGCGCGGGCGTACGCGCGCGCGACCTACGACGAGGAGCGCTGGGTCGAGATGGTGATCGTGCCCAGGGAGTCGCTGATCACGCTCTGGGCGCCCGGCGAGGACGGACCGGACTCCTGAGCCTCCAGAGCCTGGTCCGCTCGCTGGCGGACAACAAGCAGCTGCTCGGGATGCGATACGCGGAATGGTGTACCCGCGCACCGACGCTGGAGGCGGACATCGCGGCGGCCGCGATGGGCCTCGACGACATCGGCCACAGCCGAGTGCTGGCCGGCTGCGTCCCGGAGTTGGGCGCGGAGCTGGAGGCCCGGGACGCGGCGAGCTACCGGAACATCGCCTTCCTGGACCGCCCCTTCCTGAAGTGGGGCGATTTCATCGCGGCCAACGTCATCCTCGACACGGCCTTCACCCTCATGATCGAGGCGCTCGCGTCCGGCAACGTCGACGTGCTGCGCACGCGCCTGCGCAAGATGCTGCAGGAGGAGCGGTACCACTTTCTGCACGGGCACAGCTGGATGCAGGAGGCGGACGCCTCGGCCGCCATTGCCGGCGCCTGGAAGGAGGCGGTCGAGTGGTTCGGGCCAGAGGGCGGCGACGTCGACGCGCTGAAGGCGTCCGGGGCGCTCAGCCAGGACGTGACTGGGCTGCGGGCCCGCCTGCGCGAGCGGGTCGGGCTCGACGAGCCGCGTTTTGCGATCGACTGGACCCGCTGGGATCCCACCCGTCGCCGGACCGCTCCCGGCCAGATCGACGAGGCCACCCTGGGCATGATCCAGGGCCTTGCCGAGAAGCGGTACATGCCCGGTGGATAGCCCGGCGCCAAAGGGTCCTCAGGGGAGCCCGCCGCGGTCGACGGGTGAGGAGCCCCCGCCCGCTGCGCCGGCGCCCCGCTGTCCCTTCTGCGACTCGCGGGAGGCCCGGGTGATCTCGCTCTTCGGCACGCAGGTCATGACCATGCAGGTCCAGTGCCGGTCCTGCGGGACGTTCTACGAGGCGGCCAAGTACTGAGGTCACGCCGGCCTGCTTAGCGGCTTTGTTTGCGAAAGGATGTTCCGGATTGTCCTGGCTCGCAGGGATTCGTAAGCTACGCCCGCGACCTGTCAGAAAGCCAGCCGGCAAGGAAACGAACCGGTGAAGCTCCCGAAAGCCGGTGCCGCAAGGCGACGGTCAGTACGGGGCGAAGGTCCTCTTGGAAACGGGTGGACCGGGCGGCGGCGAACGATCTTGTCGGGTCACACCGGCGGGTTCGAGCCGTAACGACGGGTCGCTTCAATTTCCCCTGCAGGTGCTGTCGGTTTGCCTTCCCAGCCACGGCGCCTGCAGCTGCCTGAGAGAACCGGCCCTTCCGGCAAAGCTGACACCGACGCAGTCGCTTCATACATCTTTACAAACTGTTGACCTTGGGCCGCCTCTGGCCTAGGATGACGCGGGATAGGCCCAAGAGGGGCACTGCAACATCGAGGAGGGAAGGCCTTGTTCAGACACAGACTATTGACGTTTGCGGCTGCCTTGCCGATCGTGGTCGGCGCTGTCGGCCTCAGTTCGGCGCCGCTGACGGCGGTCGCCGCCGGGGAGACGGTCGGGCAGGCGAAATACGTCGGGACGACCGCGCCGGCATCGGCATCGGGAGGCGGCTTCGCCGACACCGTCAGGGACGCCACGGCCGCCCGCGACATCGGGACGCCGTCGAAGGTGAAGTCGGCTCTGCCCTTGCCCTCGGCCCAGGGCACGGGTCTCTCCTCGAGCCCAGGCGGGGCCACCAGCTTCGCCGGTTTGAATCACCTCGATCAGCGCACGGCAGGCACCGGCGCGTACGCGAACACCCAGTTCACCCTGGAGCCGCCGGACCAGGGTCTATGCGTCGGCAACAGGTACGTGCTCGAGTCGGTGAACGACGCCTTTGCCGTCTACAGCGCGTCGGGGACGAAGCTGTCCGCGACCACGGCGCTGAACCAGTTCTTCCAGCGGTCGCCCGCGATCAATCGTGTTACCGGCGTGCGCGGCGATTTCCTGAGTGACCCCAAGTGCTACTACGATCCCGTCGGCCGCCGCTTCATCCAGTCGATCCTCGAGGTCGATGCGCCGGGAGCGCTCAACGGGAGCAGTCGCTCCCACGTGCTCCTCGCGGTGAGCGTGACCGGCAATCCGAACGGGGCCTGGAACCTGTTCTCGATCGACACCAGCAACGACGGCGCCAACGGCACCCCGGCGCATCCGGGATGCCCCTGCCTTCCCGATCAGCCGCTGCTCGGCGCCAATCGGGACGGGATCTACATCAGCGTGAACGAGTTCCAGCTTACGACCGGGAACTTCCTCTTCAACGGCGCGCAGCTCTACGCCCTCGGCCGGGGCGGTCTCGAGGCCGCCGCCAGCGGATCCAACCCCGCGTTCGTGCACATCGACGTGGGCCAGGTATCGACAGGCGACGCGAACCTCCCGTTCTGGGGATCGATCCAGCCCTCGACCCAGCCCCAGCCCAGCTCCGGCACCGAGCTGCTCATGAGCGGGGGACCGGAGGACCGGTTCCAGAACAATGCGCTCGTCGACAACCGCATCGCGGTCTGGTCCTTGAGCGGGACCGAGAGCCTCAACGGTGACGAGCCGGCTCTGCGGCTCAGCCACACCGTGCTGACCACGCAGACGTATGGCAGCAACGTCTTCGACTTCGGGGCGACCCAGAAGCCGGGGCCCACGCCGCTGCGGGATGCCCTCGGGGATACAGACCAGCTGAGCCGGCTGAACGCGAACGATTCGCGCATGAACCAGGTGACCTTCGCCAACGGCAAGCTGTACGGCGCCCTCAACACGGTCATCACCGCCCCCGGGCAGCCTGACCGGGTGGGCATCGCCTACTTCGTGGTCGACGCCCGCGCGGACGAGAACCAGAACCGCGGCGGCGACTGGAATGAGGGCCAGGCCGGTCTGAGCGCGCGGGTCGCTCGGCAGGGCTACGTGGCCGTCGCCGGTGAGAACGTGCTCTTCCCCTCGATCGGGGTCAACGCCGGCGGGAACGGCGCCATGGTCTTCACCCTGAGCGGACCCGACTATTACCCCAGCGCCGCCTACGTGCGGTTCGGCGCGGACGGCCCGCGCGGACCGATCCACATCACGGCCGCCGGCGTGCTTCCCGATGATGGATTCACGGGCTACGCCGCGTACGGGGGAAATGGGATCGCTCGCTGGGGCGACTACTCCGCTGCGGTCGCTGACCGGGACGGATCGATCTGGATGGCTGCCGAGTGGATCCCTGGGCCGCGCACGCTGCTGGCGAACTGGGGAACGTCGATCGCCCACCTGTCGTCCGAGGGCGACAACCAGGGCAATAACTAGCGACTCGCCGACGGGAAAAGAAAGGACCGGGTCCGTCGACCCGGTCCTTCGTTTATGTGGCTAGACTTGCGACGTCAGGGCAGCGTGCAGGGAATCCCGAGGTGCGGCCTCGTCAGGCATTTCGGGCCTGGGCGAGGCCCTGTCGCGGCAGGCTCGTTGGGCGCGGCCGACGCCTGCGTGGTCGGCGACTGCGGCGTGGAGGAGCCGAGACCGGTGGCATGGCCGACGGTCATCGGCGGCGCGGACGTGGCCGGCCGTGCCTGGCCCGCAGTTGTGATCCGCAGCTGCGAGCCGGCGGCGGGAGCGGCTTGGACCTGGATGCCGGCGGCGGTATGGACCGAGCCGGCCGGCGTCCCGGACCCGGTGGACGAGGCGGTGGCGCACCCGGCCAGGACGATCGCAGCAAGGGCGACGACACTGTGGATTCTCATCTGTCAACCAATATAACGCGCAGGGTGGCGGGAACTCACGCCTCGAGATCGGGGCCGAATACGAATCAGGCCTTCAGCTCGCCGGGGATGAGCGTGCGTTTGACCAGGTCCGTCCCGCGCAGGACCTGCGCCTCGGCCGGGATGCCGACTGGCCAGTCGGTCAGAAAGTGCTGCAGGTCGTCCACGTTCAGGATCGGATGGTCGGCGAGCGCCACCAGCACGTCGTCCGCCCGGAGCCCGGCCTTCTGGGCCGGGCCGCCCGGTTGGACGTGCACGATGCGGACGCCGGTCGACTGGTCGAGGTGGTAGTAGCGGCTGACCCGCCGGTGGATCGAGAAGGGCTCGCCGCTGATCCCCAGGTAGGAGCGGACGACCCGGCCGTCGCGGATCAGCAGCGAGGCGACCCGCTGCGCCGTCGCGCTGGGGACGGCGAAGCAGATGCCCTGCGCGCCCGCGATGATCGCGGTGTTGATCCCGACCACCTGGCCGCGGGTGTCGACCAGCGGTCCACCCGAGTTCCCGGGGTTGAGCGCCGCGTCCGTCTGGATGATGTTCTCGATCACCCGCCCGGACTGGGCGCGCATGGTCCGGCCGACCGCGCTCACGACCCCGGTCGTCACCGTCGATTGGAAGCCGAACGGACTGCCGATCGCGACCACCAGTTGGCCGACCCGCAGTTGGGTCGAGTCGCCCAGCCGGGCGTGGGGGAGGCCGGTGCCGGACGCCCGCAGCACCGCGAGGTCCGTGTGCGGATCCTTGCCGATCAGCTCGGCCGTGACCTCGGACCCGTCGCGCAGGGTCAGCTCGTAGGCCTTGACGGCGGTCGCGACGTGGCTGTTGGTCAGCGTGTAGCCGTCCGGGGACAGGATCAGCCCGGTGCCGGCCCCGCTGACAGAGACGACGGCGGGACCCACCTGCTCGACCACCCCGATGACCGCCTGCGAGTAGGCGTCGAGGAGTTCGACGTCGGAGAGCATGCCGACGCTGTACCCAATCGGCTCAGGTTGAAACAGGCCAGCCCGGTCAGTGGCCCACGACGTGAAGGCGCCAGCCGCCGACGTCGCCCGCGTCCGGGTGCTGCTGGACCTCATCCGCCGCGTTCGCGCTCAACATCGCCTCGACCGCGTGCTGGCTCTTGATGAAGGCGGTCACGACCTCCGGGTCGAAGTGCGTGCCTGAGCCCTTCAGGATCTCGCTCTTCGCGTACTCGAAGGTCCGGGCCGGGCGGTAGGGGCGGTCGGAGGTCATCGCGTCGAGCGCGTCCGCGACCGCCAGGATCCGCGCGCCGAGGGGGATCTCGTCCTCGCGCAGCTGGTCGGGATAGCCGTTGCCGTCCCAGCGCTCGTGATGGTGGCGGATGAGCGGCAGCACCGGCTCGAGGAAGTCGATCCCGTGCAGCATCTCGATGGCGATCAGCGAGTGGCGCTGCATGCGCACCTCCTCACCGGGATCCAGCCGCGTCTGCTTGCGGAGGATGAGGTCCTCGATGCCGATCTTGCCGATGTCATGCAGGACGCACGCGTGCCGGAGCGCCTTGATGTCCTCGGCGCTGCAGCCGAGAGCTTCGGCCATCATGACCGCGTACTGCTCGACCCGGCGGGTGTGCCCGTGGGTGTAGGGATCGCGAGCCTCGACCGCGGCAGCCAGCGCCTCGATCGTCATCAGGTAGGTGTCCTGCAGCTGGGTCATCGTCTCCTTGACCTCACGGCTCTTCTCCCGCAGGCTCTCGGTCATCAGGTTGAACGACTGGGCCAGCTCGCCGATCTCGTCGTTGCTGTGGACGGGTGCCTGGTGGCCGAGATCGCCGGCGCTGACCAGCCGGGTCGCCTCGACCAGCGCGTGGAGCGGGCGCGTGATCCGCCGCGCCAGCAGGACGCCGATCAGCAGAGTGATTCCCACCCCCGCCAGAAAGAGGATCGCCATCATCAGGCGCAGCTCACTGGTGTCGCTGATCAGGCCCGCGCTGGACGCCTCGACCCCCAGATAGCCGAGCGTCGTGCCGCGCGCCTGCCAGGGGCTGAGCAGCTCGGTGGCCGGGCCGGGCGCCGAGCGGCTGAGCTGGACGACGCTCTGGGGGGTGATCCGCTGGCGGGTGGCGGCGTCGAGATTCAGGCCGCCGAGCGCATCGGGCGCCAGCGCGAGCGAGGTCGTGAGCACCTGGCCGGTCTGGTCGTAGAAGGTGGCGTCGTCGTGCAGCGCGCCCTTGATCGCGGTCGTCTGCGTGCCGAGGAGATCCCCGACCAGCACCGCCCCCAGCAGGCGGCCCTGGCCGTCGTGGAGGACCTCGCCGGCGAAGACCGTCGGCGTCGGGTCGCCGACCACCAGGTCGACGTGGGTGGAGGCGCCCAGCAGCATGGCGCGCACGCCGGGCCACTCGCTCAGGTCGTGGTTGCGCGAGACGGTATCGGTCGCCTGCCCGTGGCCGGTCACGCCGACCAGCTCGCGAGCGTAGGGGTCGACCGTCTCGACCACGATGTCGGGGTGCAGCGCCAGCGCCCGCTCGAGATCGGATTGCAGGAGGGCCGGCTGCGACCAGGCCGCCACCAGGGGGCCCGTGGTGAGCAGGTGCAGGATGGCGAGGCGCTCCGTCTCGGCGTTCGACACCATCGCCTGAGCGGTGAAGCCGTCGTGGATCAGCTGGGTGTCGAAGGCCTCCTGGTTGCGCGCGTTCAGCTGGCTCGAGGCCGCCAGCGTGCCGATCGCCCCGATCACGAGCGTGAGGAGCGCGAAGGGGAGCACGATCTTGAAGGCCAGCCGGCCGCGGAAGCGGGGCATGTTAACGGCGGTGTAACGCGTTGACCCCGGGTGAGCTTGTGCCGGCGCCGAAGCCTCAGCCGGGCGGCGGCAGCCCCAGCGCGTGGAAGAATTCGGCGGCCGGCGGATCGAGGATGGGCGTGAAGGCGGCGAACTCGATCGCGAACTGCGCGGGCTCGGTGGGGAAGACGTAGTCGAAGGCCACCGTGACGCCGGCCGCCTGCGCGCCTTCCAGGAAGGCGGCCGCCTTGACCATGCTGCTGAAGACCGGGGTTAGCGGGCGCTGGTCGGGACCGGTGACCTGGTAGAGGCGCATCGAGTCCTCGCCGGCTCCGCTGAGCGGCAGGCGGGCGAGCACGAAGACGCGCGCAGGCAGGTCCACCCTGGTCAGGATACCGGCGGCACGCTCGTCTAGGATGTGCCGGATGACGCCGGCCGAAGCGCGCGATGCATTCGCGCGGTCGCTCACCACGCCTGAGGCCGAGATGGACCTGGCCGAGGGCGCCCTGCTGATCGCCGCCGAGGAATACCCGCAGCTGCGGATCGGCGCCTACCTGGACCAGATGGCTCGGATGGCCGAGGAGCTGCGCGACGCGGTTGGGGGCGAGATCGTGCCCGCCCGCGTGGTCGAGCGCTGCAACGCGTTCTTCTTCGAGGACCAGGGCTTCAAGGGCAACGCCGACGACTACTACGATCCGCGCAACAGCTACCTGAACGAGGTGCTCGACCGCCGGCTCGGGATCCCGATCACCCTCTCGGTCATCTACGTCGCGGTCGGCGAGCGGGCCGGGCTGCCGGTGAAGGGGGTCGGGATGCCGGGCCACTTCATGGTGACCTACGCGCCGCGGTCCGCGGAGGGGCAGATGTTCATCGATCCGTTCCACGGCAAGGTCCGCACCCGCGAGGAATGCGCGACCATGCTGGCCGAGATGTACGGCGAGGCGGTGCCGATGCGGCCCGGCTTCCTCGAACCGTCCCCCAAGCGACAGATCCTGGCCCGCATCCTCAACAACCTGAAGGGCATCTACATGGGCAAAGGCGATCTGGCGCGGGCGCTGGCGGCCAGCGACCGGATCATGCTCGCCAACCCGCACGCCACCGCGGAATGGCGGGACCGCGGCATGATCGAGTACCGGCTGCACCGCGATCAGGCGGCATTGCGCGATTTCGCGCGTTACCTGGAGGTGCGACCCGAGCCGGAGGACGCCGCGCGGATCCGGCAGCTCCGCAACGAGCTGCTCGGACGGTTGAACTAGTGTCCTTGAGAGCGATTCTGCGGATGGGCCTGGTCTTCGGGGTGATCGGCGGCGCCTTCGAGGTGGCGCTCCAGGTGATCGCCGCCTACGTCGCGCACGAGTCGGGCACCTCGACCTTCACGCGCTACGTCAGCACGGCGATCAGCTTCCTGATCATCGGTGGGGCGGCCCGTCATCTCGCCCGCGAACGCGGCACGACCACGCCCGGCTGGCAGGTGGGCGGCGTGATCGGCGCGGTGACGGCCCTGATCGGGTCCCTCGGCGGGCGGCTGATCGCGTCCGCCTCGCCGGTCGGGCAGGCTGCGCTGGCCCACCTGTCGGCGCCGGACCGGCAGCTCGCCAACGATCCCGGATTCGTGGCCGCCGTGCTGGTGGCGGAGCTGGGCACGATGACACTGTTCGGGGCGCTGATCGGCTGGCTGGCGGCCTGGGGCGCGGTCCGCTTCGGCGGGCCGAAGGGCGGGACTCGCGGCGGTCCCCCGAACGGGCGGGTCCGCTAGGCGCGAGTCAGGCGGCCGCGGCGCGCACGTAGCGCAGCCAGCGCGACGCATCGCCCAGCCGGATCTCGCGAAAGCCGGCCGCGGCCGCGAGCGGCTCCAGCGCCGGGGCATGGCGGGCCATGCCCGAGAGCCCTGACAGGGCGAGCACCAGCCGCCACCCGTGTCCCTGGCCCGGGACGCGGACGTCGGCCACCAGGACCCGGCCGCCGGGGGTGAGCACCCGGCGCATCTCCTGGAAGGCGCGCGGGCGCTCCGCGTCCGGGAGATGGTGCAGCATCAGGCTGGACACCACCACGTCGAAGGAGGCGGGCTCGAAGGGGAGGGATTCGGCGGCGCCGACCTGGAACCGGCAGTTCCCCAGGCCGCGCGCCCTGCGGTCGGCGTAGGCCACCATCTCCGGTGCGGCATCGACCCCGACCACCGTGCCACCCGGGCCGACCGCCTCGGCCAGCAACCGGGTGAAGAAGCCCGGGCCGCACCCGATGTCGAGCACGCGGTCGCCGGGCTGCACCGGGGCGGCCTCGATCAGCCGGCGGTAGACGGCGCGCCGCCGCAGGCCGAGGAGCGCGCTGGCAACCTCGTAGAGCCGCGGCGTCCCGATGGTGACCCCGTGCGCGGTGGCTGCGTGCGGCGAGGGATGGAGGAACCGGCCGAGGCCGTCGCCGCTCTGTTTGGGCATGGAACGCCGCTCCAGCGTAACGCCTTTCGGATGCCGCAGCCGGTAGAATGCCAAGTGATCGCGCTAGACGGGGAGCCAGCGGTGCCCTGTACCCGCAATCCGCTTCAGCGGGGTCGAACTCCCCTTTGAGGGGTGCGCTGTCCGGAGCCGTGTTCCGTGTGATTGCGTTGATGGCCTGGTCCTGCGCGACCTGGTTCCGTGAACCCTGTCAGGTCCGGAAGGAAGCAGCAGTAAGCGGGGTGCCGGGGGCGCCGCAGCCCACCGGGCCTGAGTGGTCCATGGGATGCGCCCGGACGGTGTCACAACGAGGAGGGGTGCGCGGTCACCCCTGCGACGCCGGCCTCAGCCGATGCTGAGCGCCGCGCCCTCGCGCTCCAGCGCGCCGGCGACCTGGCTCAGGAAGGAGCGGGCGTATTCGTTGGCCAGCCGGAGGCTCCGGTCCGCGGAGGCCGGCCCGCTCGAGGTCGCCAGGTTGCGGGAGGCCAGGCCCTGGAAGGAGAGGACGCAGCGGCTCGCCGCATTGCCGTCTGAAGACGCGGTCACGGTCAGGTCCCCCCGGATGAACGCGGTCCCGGGCGGGGCCTCGAACGACTCGAGATGGAGGGTGCAGACGAGGGCGTGCTTGAGAACCTGGACGCGGGTCACGCGCAGCCGGCAGTCGCGCGCTGGCGTTGCCTCGAGGCGGAGGCGCCGCGCCGAGAACTCGGCCGGCTCGCCCAGCCAGCTCCAGCTGCGCGGCTCGAGCACCTGGGCGGCCTGCTTGTAGTCGACGAAGGCGACGGTTTCCGCGTGCACGCCCTGGATCATGCTC
>DASQGL010000081.1:0-9414 GCA_035632635.1 Candidatus Limnocylindrales bacterium | reverse complement strand
CCTGAGGCGCACCGGCGCGATCAGTCACCGACCCGAAGCCGATTACAATACGGCTCCACATGGCCGTTCGGGGTATCCGCGGCGCAACCACCGTGGAGGAGGATTCCTCCGAGGCGATCCTCGACGCGACCTGCGAGCTGCTCAACGCGCTGGTCCGGGCGAATGAGATCGCGACCGAGGACGTCGCCGCCGCCTGGTTCACGACCACCCGGGACCTGACCGCCGAATTCCCCGCGCTGGCCGCCCGCCGCATGGGATGGCGGGAGGTCCCCATGCTGTGCGGCCACGAGATGGACGCTCCCACCGGCAATCCCCGCAGCCTGGCCCGCTGCATCCGCGTGCTCGTCCTCGTCAACACCGAGCGCGCCGCCTCCGAGCTGCGCTTCGTCTACCTGCGTGGGGCCCGCGACCTCAGGAGCGAGCCGTGATCATCGTCATGCGACACGACGCGACGCCGGCCCAGGTCACCGCGATCGTGGAGCGGGTCGAGGCGCACGGCTTCAAGACCCACATGAGCTCGGGCGAGGAGCGCACCGTGATCGGCGTCATCGGGCCCAACGCGGTCGCCCTGCGGGACCTGTTCACCGAGGCGCCCGGCGTGGCCGACGTCGTCCCGATCAGCAAGCCGTTCAAGCTCTCCAACCGGGAGTTCCGGCCATCCGACACGCAGGTGCGGGTCGGCGGCCACGAGGTCGGCGGCGATGCGCTCTGGATCGTGGCCGGACCCTGTTCGGTCGAGGCGGAGGACGTCTTCGTCGAGACCGCCCGCCAGGTGAAGGCGGCCGGCGCGCACGCGCTCCGCGGCGGCGCCTTCAAGCCGCGCACCTCCCCCTACACGTTCCAGGGGCTGCGCCATGACGGCCTGCGCATCCTCGCCCAGGCGCGCAAGGAGACCGGACTCCCGGTGGTGGCCGAGGTCCTGGCCCCGGCCGACATCGACGCGGTCGCGGAGGTGGCGGACGTCCTCCAGATCGGCGCCCGCAACATGCAGAACTTCACCCTGCTCTCCGAGGTGGGGCGCACCCGCAAGCCGATCCTGCTCAAGCGCGGCATGTCCGCGACGATCGAGGAATGGCTCCTGTCCGCGGAGTACATCCTGTCGCAGGGCAACTACGACGTGATCCTCTGCGAGCGCGGCATCCGGACGTTCGAGACCTACACCCGGAACACGCTCGACCTGAACGCGGTCCCCCTGATTCGCGAGCTGAGCCACCTGCCCATCATCGTCGACCCGAGTCACGGCACTGGCCGGCGGTCGCTCGTGACCGCGATGGCGATGGCCGGCGTCGCGGCCGGCGCGCACGGGTTGATGATCGAGGTCCACCCGCACCCGGAGGAAGCCCTCTCGGACGGCGCGCAATCGCTGACGCCCGACGACTTCCGGGCCCTGGTGCAGGCGATCCGCTCGATCGCCACCGCCCTGCACAAGTCGCTGTGACCGCGATCGCCCGCGTCGCCATCATCGGCGTCGGGCTGATCGGGGGCTCGCTCGGACTGGCGCTTCGGGCCCGCCGTCCCGAGATCGCCGTGCACGGGATCACGCGCGACCCCGAGCAGGCTCGCCGCGCCATCGCGGCCGGCGCGGTCACGTCCGCCGGCACCCGGCTCGAGGACGCCGCCCACAGCGACCTGGCCGTGATCGCCGCCCCGCTCGACGCCACCTTCAGGCTGCTCGAGCAGCTCGCCCGCGTCATGCCGGCGGGCCTGATCACTGACGTCGGAAGCGTCAAGGCCGACGTGGTCGGCGCGGCCCAACGGCTGCCCGCGCCGCACCGCTTTTTGGGCGGGCATCCGATGGCCGGTCGGAGCGAGAGCGGGCTGGCGGCCGCCGATCCCGACCTGTTCGCCGGCGCGGCCTGGGTCTTCACCCCCGCGCCCGGCCAGGACGTCGCCGCCTTCGAGCCGTGGATCGCGTGCGTGCGCAGCCTCGGCGCGCGCCCCGTCTTCATGGATCCGGAGGAGCACGACGTCCGCGTCGCGCTCGTGAGCCACCTGGCATTCCTGCTCAGCTCGGTGTACGCGGCCACCATCCAGGCCTCGGACGAACCCGCGCGGACCGCGCTGGTCGCCGGTCCCGGGTTTCGCGACATGATCCGCCTGGCCACCGGCGACCCCCGGATGTACGCGGCGATCATCGAGCACAATCGCGCGCCGATTCGCGCGACCCTGGACGCGCTGCAGGCCTCCCTCGCGCGCTACCGGGAGCTGCTCGAGCGGGACGGACCGGCCCTGCTGTCCCTGCTCGAGGAGACGGCCTCGCAGGCGCGCGGATGGTTACGCGCCTGACCCTCGAAGGGATCGAGCCGGCGACCCGGTTCCGCGCCGACCTGCGGGTGCCCGGCGACAAGTCGATCGCGCACCGGGCCGTCCTGCTCTCGGCGATCGCCGACGGCGAGAGCCGCATCCGGGGCATCCCGGCCGGCGAGGACGTCTCGGCCACCATCGCCTGCGTGCGCCGGCTCGGCATCGGGATCGAGCAGAACGGGAACCGCCTTCGCGTGGAGGGGCGCCCGCTGTCCGAGTGGCGATCGCCCGAGGGACCGCTCGATTGCCGCAACTCGGGCACCACCATGCGGCTGCTGAGCGGACTGCTGGCGGGCAGCCGCTGCTCCGCGACGCTCGTCGGCGACGCCTCGCTCTCGGGCAGACCCATGGACCGGGTGGCGCGCCCGCTGCACCAGATGGGGGCCCAGGTCGCAACCGTCGGCGGCCATGCCCCGCTTCGGGTCGAGGGGCGCCCGCTGCGCGGCATCGATTATCCCGTCTCCCCTCCCAGCGCGCAGGTGAAGTCCGCGGTCCTGCTCGCCGGCCTCCACGCGGAGGGCGAGACCACCGTGCGCGAGGCGGTCCGCACCCGCGATCACACCGAGCGCCTGCTCTCGGCCATGGGCGCCGCCTGCCGCCTCGTGCCCGATGGGGTCCGCCTCCGGCCGCTCGACGGACGGCTGCGTCCAATCGACCTCGAGATCCCCGGGGACATCTCCTCCGCGGCCTTCCTGCTGGCCGCGGCCAGCCTGCGCCCCGGCTTCGAGGTGCGCGTGGAGGCGGTTGGCCTCAACCCGACCCGGACCGCCTTCCTCGACCTGCTGCGCGACATGGGCGGCCAGGTCAGCGTTCAACCGGCGGCCGCGGGCGGCTCCGAACCGGTCGGGACGATCAGCGTGGTGGGCGGCCCGCTCCATGCCATCCAGGTCGCGCCCGACCGCGTGGCACAGGCGATCGACGAGATTCCGATCCTGCTCGTGCTGGCGACCCAGGCCACCGGCACGACGCTCGTGGAGGGGATCGGCGAGCTGCGGTTGAAGGAAAGCGACCGCGTCCTCGCCATGACGCGTGGGCTTCGTGCGATGGGGGCGCGCCTGCAGGCGACCGGCGATCGGATCGCGGTCGAAGGCCCGGCGTCGCTCCACGGCGCCGAGGTCGACACGTTCCAGGACCACCGGATCGCGATGGCACTCGCCGTCGCCGGGCTCGTGGCCACCTCGCCCACGCAGCTGCGCGGAGCCGATCGCGTCGACGTCTCCTATCCCGGCTTCTTCGGGGTCCTGCGCGAGGCGACCGGTGCCCGGCCCTGACGAGCCGGCGCGGGTCCTCCTGCTGGGGGACCCGGTCGGGCATTCGCTGTCCGCCGTCTTCCAGAACGCCGCCTTCCAGTCGGCGGGCATCCGCGCCCGGTACGAGGCGCTCCGGGTCCCCCCGCCGGAGCTGGCCTCCGCGATCGCGTCGATCCGCTCGGATGAGCGCGTGCTCGGGGCCAACGTCACGATCCCGCACAAGCTGACGGTCGGGGCGCACCTGGATCAACTCGAGGCGAGCGCGACCTCCGTGGGCGCGGTCAACACCATCAGCCGCGATGGCGACCGCCTGCTCGGTCACAACACCGACCGGGTCGGGTTCGCCCGTTCCCTGGGCGAGGCAGGCGTCGGGCAGGTCGGGGTCGCCCTCGTCCTCGGGGCGGGCGGCGCGGCCGCAGCGGTGGCGGCGGAGCTGAAAACGCGCGCCGGTGAGGTGCTGGTCGCCGCGCGTACGGCCGCCGGCGCCCACGCCGTCTGCGAGCTCGTCGGCCTGGACCACAGCCGCCCGATCGCCTTCGACGACGTCGACCGGGTGCTGGCGGACCGCGATCTCGGCGTCGACCTGGTCGTCAACGCGACGCCGATCGGGCTCGACGGCGCGGGCATCCCGCTCGACCCCTCCGGCCTGCGCCGGGGCCAGACCGTGGTGGATCTCGTCTACCGCCCGGTCTGGACGCCGCTCCTGCAGGCGGCGCGGCATCACGGCGCCGCCGCCGTGAACGGGCTCGGCATGCTGCTCTATCAGGGCGCCGCATCCTTTGAAATCTGGACCCGGACCGCGGCCCCGCTGAAGGTGATGCGCGCCGCGCTCGAAGGCGCCGCGGGCGGCCCTGTCCACGGCGGCGGCCCGATCCCTCGATAATGCCGAGGTGACTTTGCGATTCCTGACCGCGGGCGAGTCCCACGGCCCGCGGCTCACGGTCATCGTCGACGGCGTCCCGGCCGGGCTGCGGCTGCAGGCGGGTGACCTGGGGCTGGACCTGGCCCGGCGCCAGGGCGGGTATGGGCGCGGCGGACGGATGAAGATCGAGCAGGACCAGGCGCGCATCATGTCCGGCGTCCGCGGCGGGCGGACGCTCGGCTCTCCGATCACGCTCGACATCGCGAACCGGGACTGGGAGAACTGGCAGGCAGTCATGCGGATCGAGGCCGAGGGCCTCAAGCGAAAGCCGATCACGCGGGTCCGTCCGGGACACGCGGACCTGGCCGGCATGCTCAAGTACGGGCTCGACGATGCCCGCGACGTCCTGGAACGCGCGAGCGCGCGCGAGACCGCGGCCCGTGTGGCGGCCGGCGGCGTCGCCAAGCGGATCCTGGCCGAGTTCGCGATCAGCGTCCACAGCTATACGCGCGCGATCGGCGGGATCGAGGCGCAGGTGCCGAAGACGATCCGCTGGGAGGCGGTCGAGCGCTCGCCCGTGCGCACGCCGGATCCGAAGGCCGGCCGGGCGATGGTGGAGGCGATCGACAGCGCGAAAGCGGCCGGCGACACCCTGGGAGGCGTGTTCACGGTGATCGCCGAGGGCCTGCCGCCGGGACTCGGCAGCTACCGGCAGTGGGACGCACGCCTCGACGGACTCCTCGCCCAGGCGATCGTCAGCATCCCGGCCTGCAAGGCGATGGCGATCGGCGCCGGCGAGGACGCGGCGCGGCTCAAGGGATCGCAGGTCCACGACACCCCGCTCTTCTCTGAAGGCCGGGGGTTCATCCACCGCACGAACCGCGCCGGCGGCATCGAGGGCGGCATCAGCAACGGGGAGCCGATCGTCGTCCACGGGCTGATGAAACCGATCGCGACGCTTCGCCGGCCGCTCGACTCGGTCGACGTACGCACGCGCCTGCCCGTCCGCGCCCACTACGAGCGCAGCGACGTGTGCGTCGTCCCGGCCGCCGGCGTGATCGGTGAGGCCATGGTGGCCCTGACGCTGGCGCGCGTCCTGCTGGAGAAGTTCGGCGGCGATTCCATGCGCGAGCTTCAACGGAACCTGCGCGCCTATCAGCGGAGCCTCCCCCGGTGAACCACGTCGTCCTGGTCGGCTTCATGGGCAGCGGCAAGTCGACCGTCGGCCCGCTGCTCGCGGAGCGGCTGGGCCGGCCCTTCACCGACCTGGACGCCCGCATCGAGCGCGAGAGCGGGGCTGCCGTGGCGGAGATCTTCGCGCGCGAGGGGGAGGCGGGCTTTCGCGCCAGGGAATCCGCCGCGCTCACCCGGGTGATGGCCGAGGAGCCCCAGGTGGTCGCGGTCGGCGGCGGGGCTCCGCTCGCCGATGAGAACTGGCGGCGCATGCGCGAGGCCAACGTCGTGGTGGCGCTGCTGGCCGAGCCCCAGACGCTCGCCGGGCGGTTGCAGGGGTCCCTTCACCGGCCCTTGCTCCGGGAGGGCGTGCCGGCCGCGATCGAGCGCCTGCTTCCCGCCCGCCTCGCCCGGTATCGGGAGGCCGACCTGGTCCTCGACACCGACGGACGCTCGGCCGCCGCCGTCGCGTCCGCGATCCAGGACGCCCTCCCGGATGGGGCGTTGCATCGGGTGGCGGTCCCGGTGCACGGCCGTGGGCACGAGGTGGTGGTCGGACGTCGCCTGCAGCACCTCGCCGGGCCCGCGCTCCGGCACGCCGGCGTGCAGGGCACCGTCGTGATCGCCTCCGACGCCTCGATCGCGGCGCAGCACGCGGCTCCCCTCAAGGCCGCGGTCGAAGCGGCCGGTCTGCGGACCGCCTGCTACGCGCTGCCGGCCGGCGAGACGGCGAAGACGATCGGCGCGGTGACCGATTTCTATCGGTTCCTGGCGGGCGCCGGCGTGGACCGGCAGGGGGCCATCCTGGCGCTGGGCGGCGGCGCCGTCGGGGACGCCTGCGGGTTCGTGGCCGCCACCTGGCTGCGCGGCGTGCCGCTGCTGCAGGTGCCCACCACGCTGCTGGCCATGGTCGACAGCAGCATCGGCGGCAAGAACGGGATCAACCTCGAGGACGGCAAGAACCTGGTCGGCACCATCCATCAGCCCTGCGGCATCCTCGACGACATCACCCACCTGGCCACCCTGCCGGACCGCGCCTACCGGGCATCCTGGGCCGAGGTCATCAAGTCGGCTATCATCGCCGACACGAACCTGTTCGACGTCCTGGCCCGGGGAGCCAGCCCGGCCCGCAGCCGCGACGGCGAGTACCTCGGCCGCGTCATCGCCGCCACCTGCGCCATCAAGGCGCGCGTGGTCGCCGCCGATCCCTTCGAAGCCGGCGAGCGGGCGATCCTGAACTACGGCCACACGGTCGGGCACGCGCTCGAAGCCGCGCTCGGGTACGGCAGCCTGGCGCACGGCGAGGCGGTCGCCTGGGGCATGCAGGTGGCCGCGGATCTGAGCTGGCGTTCGGGGCGCTGCCCGGAGTCGGTGGTGCGCGCGCAGGAGCAGATGCTGCGCGACTACGGCCTGCTCGACCGGCCGCCCCGAGTCGACCCGGCCCGCGTGTTTGCCGCGATGCGGCACGACAAGAAGGCGCAGGATGGCGAGGTGCGATGGGTCCTGCTGACCGGCATCGGCCACGCGGAGTACGGCTGCCGCGTGCCCTTCGAGGACGTGGAGCGCAGCGTGGCGGCGGTGCTGGCATGACGATCCTGGTGCTCAACGGGCCGAACCTCGCGACCCTTGGCCGGCGGCAGGTCGAGATCTACGGCAAGGCCACCCTCGCCGACATCGAGGCGGCGCTCCGCCAGCGAGCTCAGCAGCGCGGCTGCGAAGTCGAGTGCTTCCAATCGAACCACGAGGGCGAGCTGATCGACCAGCTGGAGCGCCGCGCGCCGGCGTGCGACGCGGTGATCATCAACCCGGGCGGCCTGACCCACACGAGCGTCGCCCTGTACGACGCGCTCCTGGGCTGCGCCAAACCGGTGGTCGAGGTCCATCTCTCGAACCTCTACCGGCGCGAGGCGTTCCGCCACCGGTCGCTGACCGCGGCCGCGGCCGTCGGCGTGATCACCGGCCTCGGGGTGACCGGCTACCTGCTCGCGCTCGATTACCTCAGCGCTCAGCCGGCCGGCTGAAATCCGGCCGACCCCGCGACCAGCTCCACCGTCCCCAGCCGGTCGGTACGCAGGACCGGGCCCGGTCCGAGGCCGCGCAGGAAGGCCCGCGCCGGGAGACCGGCGCGACTGTGCGCGGCGACCTGGACGACCGCGACGCCGCGCCCGTCGGACGGGCCCCATTCGGCCGGGCCGCCCTGGGTGAAGACGGCGCCCTCGACGCCCCGGGGCAGGCGGACCCAGTCCGTGTCCGGCGGCACGATGGCGAGCGCCGCCCCGCCCTGCCAGACGAGCCAGGTCCGCTCGTCCGGCATCGGCTCCAGGACGACCCCGTCGACGCCGACCGCGGCGATCGTCGTCTGGACCGTGATGCCGAGGGTCTGCGCCCGGTCCACCAGGGCGCGCAGCGTCACGCTCCACGGCTTGACCTCCGCGATGATGACCCGGTCGACCTGGAATCGATCGAGGATCGCCTGGGCCCCGCCGATCTCGTCGAGCCGGCCGCCGGTGACGATCCAGGCCGTAAGCCGCCGGGCCGTCGGGGGCAGCGCCCGGCCGAGTGCCTGGGCGACGAGGTTGGGGTCGGGGCCGGCGTCGATCAGCACCTGCTCGCCCGACGGCGTGCGAACCAGGACCGCCGAGCCCGAGCCGACGTCGAGGGCGTAGACGTGCAGGCGGCCGTCCGGGCGCACCAGCAGGAGGACGGTCGCGATCAGCGCCAGCCCTCCGGCGCCGGCCCAGACCCGGCGCTGCCAGAGGAAGACGCGGAGCTTGAGGGCGGCCAGGGCTCCCCCGTTGAGCACCCCGGCGGCCAGCAGCCAGCGGACGGGGAAATAGGGCGCCGTGATGGCAGCGCCGGGCAGGCCGGCGGTCCACGTGATCACGACCTGGAACCAGGTCGCGATCAAGCCGGCGCCCTGCAGGAGCGTTGAGCCCACCGGCTGGACCAGGATGGCGACCAGCGCGCCCAGCCCGCCCAGCACGATGATCGCGGGCAGCAGCGGGAGCACGAGCGCGTTCGCGACCGGCCCGACCACGGAGACCTGGTGAAAGTTCGCCAGCATCAGGGGCCAGGTCGCGATCTCGGCCGCGCAGGTGGCCGAGAACGGATCGCGCAGGACCCCCGGCATCATCCGCAGGCGCGCCGCGATCGGGTCGGTCATGGTCGCGATCCCGAGCGTCCCGGCGAACGACAGCTGGAAGCTGACGTCGTGGGCGAGCGCCGGCTTGAGCCCGAGCATCAGGGCCGCGGTCAGCGCGAGCGAGACGTAGACCTGGGACTCCCGGCGCACGACGCCGGCAATCACGACCAGCGCGCCCATCGCGGCGGCCCGCAGTGCCGCGGCCGAGGCGCCCGCGACGAGCGCATAGGCGACCATCGCGGTCAGCGCCACGATCGGGGCCGCGCGAGGCCAGACCCGCCCCAGGGCCCGCTGCACCAGGCGAGCGAGCAAGGAGACCTTGAGACCGGAGATCACCACGATATGGATGAGCCCGCTCTGGATCATCGCCTGGTCGAGCGCGGTCGGGAGCGCGGCGCGGTAGCCGAAGACCACACCCAGCACGAGCGCGGCGTCGGGCTCGGGCAGGGTTCGATCGACGGCGTCGATGAGCGCGTGGCGGATCGCGAAGATGGCCGCGTGGAGCGGGTCGGGCGACCCGGGCGCGGATTGCACGAGCCGCGGGGAGTCGAGCACGGCGATGATGCCCTCGTCCGCCAGGAAGGTGCGGTAATCGAACTGCTCGAAACGGCTCGGCTCCCGGAGCACGCCGGTGAGCAGGACCTGGTCGCCGGCTCCGACCCGGGCGATCCCGTAGAGCGTCG
>DASQGL010000080.1:0-10153 GCA_035632635.1 Candidatus Limnocylindrales bacterium | reverse complement strand
CGCGTTCGCCTCCGGTGGCCCGATGAAGAGCTCGTAGACGCGCCCGGTGTCGGCACCGAACTCGTGGACGATGTAGTCGGGCTCGACGCCGTTGCCCTTCGACTTGGACATCACCTGGCCGTTGCGATGGATCATGCCCTGCGTGAACAGGGCCGCAAACGGTTCGTCGACGGAGACCATCCCGGCGTCGTAGAGGACCTTCGTGAAGAAGCGGGAGTAGAGCAGGTGCAGGATGGCGTGCTCGATCCCGCCCGTGTACTGGTCGACCGGCATCCAGTAGTCCGCCTTGGCCTTGTTGAAGGGTTCCCGATCGTCGTTCCCCGTCGTGTACCGCAGGAAGTACCAGGAGGAGTCCACGAACGTATCCATGGTGTCCGTCTCCCGGCGCGCCGGTCCGCCGCAGCGCGGACAGGTGGTCTTGACGAAGCTGTCGACGAACAGCAGGGGATTCTTGCCGTCCTCTCGGAACTGGGCATTCTCCGGCAGGACGACCGGAAGGTCCTGCTCGGGCACGGGGACGATGCCGTCGACCGGGCAGTAGATGATCGGGATGGGGACGCCCCAGTACCGCTGGCGCGAGATCAGCCAGTCGCGCAGGCGGTAGGTCACGGCGCGCTTGCCGATGCCGCGCTTCTCCGCTTCGGCCACGATCGCATCGAAGGCCTGGCGGCTCTCCAGCCCGCTGAACCGGCCGGAGTTCACGGCATATCCGCCGTCGAGCTCGAGGATCGTCCCGTCGACCGCCCCGGTGGGGACGGGGGTGCGGCTCACGATCTCCTTGATGGGCAGGCCGTACTTCCTCGCGAAGGCGAGATCACGCGAGTCGTTGCCCGGGACGCCCATGATGGCGCCGGTGCCGTAGCTGGCCAGCACGTAGTCGGCGATCCAGATCGGCACCCGCTCGTTCGTGAACGGATTCACCGCGTAGGCGCCCGTGAACACGCCGGTCTTCTCGTGCTCCGTGGAGAGGCGCTCGATCTCGGTCTCCGACCGCGTCTCCACGATGTAGGCGTCGACCGCGGCCCGCTGCTCCGGGGTGACGATCCGCGGCACGAGCGGATGCTCCGGCGCGAGCACCATGAAGGTCACGCCGAACACGGTGTCCGGCCGCGTCGTGAACACGCGGATCGGCTCGGCGGCCTCGACCGGGAAGGCGAGCTCGGCGCCATGGCTGCGCCCGATCCAGTTCGCTTGCATGACGCGAACCCGCTCCGGCCAGCGGTCGAGCCTGGCCAGGTCGTCCAGCAGCCGGTCGGCGTAGGCCGTGATCTTGAAGAACCACTGTTCGAGGTCCTTCTTGGTCGGCTTGGTGCCGCATCGCCAGCAGACGCCGTCCACGATCTGCTCGTTGGCGAGCACGGTGTTGTCTTTCGGGCACCAGTTGACCGACGCCATCCGCTTGTAGGCGAGGCCGCGCTCGTAGAGCTTCAGGAACAGCCACTGCGTCCAGCGGTAGTAGTCGGGATTGCAGGTCGTGACTTCGCGGTCCCAGGCGAACATCACGCCCATGATCTCCAGCTCGTGCTTCGAAATCTCGATGTTCCGTTCCGTCGAGACGCGCGGGGGGATGCCGGTCTGGATCGCGGCGTTCTCAGCGGGCAGCCCGAAGGCGTCCCACCCGAACGGGTTCAGCACGTTGAAGCCGCGCATCACCTTGTAGCGCGCGAAGGCGTCGCCGAAGACATAGTTGCGGAAATGTCCCATGTGGAGCGGCCCCGACGGGTAGGGGAACATGACCAGGTTGTAGAACTTGGGGCGCGAGGCGTCCTCGCTGACGCGGAAGAGGCCCGCCGCCTTCCAGGCCGCCCGCCATTTCGGCTCGATCAGCTGTGGATCGTAGACGGGTGCGACGGTCTTAGCCATGGCTGTGGAGTTCTGGTGGAGCTGACGAGATTCGAACTCGTGACCTTCTGCATGCCATGCAGACGCGCTCCCAGCTGCGCCACAGCCCCACGCGAGAAAGTCCCGCAAGTTTACCAAGAGCTCGCCGGCCGCTGATCCCGCCCTCGGGCACGGCCGCCATCCTACCACAGTCGTGTGTAGTCGTCGCTACCAATGGCATCGACTGCGTCCGTATGATGGCCTAGTGAGGCAGCAGCTCTGGGCCCCCTGGCGCATGGAATTCATCGAACGCGAGCGGCCCTCCGGCTGCTTCTTCTGCGCGGCGGCCTCGGTGCCGGCCGATCGGGAGGCGGAGCACCTCGTGCTCTGGCGAACCGAGCGCGCGCTGGCGCTCATGAACCGGTATCCGTACAACAACGGCCATCTGATGGTGGCCCCACACGCCCACCTGGCGGACCTGGAGGACCTCGATGAGGCCACCTCAGGGGAGTTGATGGCGCTGACCCAGCGGTCTCTGCGGGCGCTCCGGCACGCCCTGCGCCCGGAGGGCTTCAACGTCGGCGTCAACCTGGGCCGGGTCGCGGGCGCGGGCGTGACCGACCACGTCCACCAGCATGTCGTCCCGCGCTGGAACGGCGATACGAACTTCATGCCGGTCCTCGGCGAGGTCAAGGTGATGAGCGAGCACCTGCGCGTGACCTACGCCAAGATCCGAGCCGCGTTCGAGGCCCTCGGCTCGTAACGCCGGCCGCAAGCTTGACGCTGTCGAATTGGGCCGAACGGCAGATGAATCAGGGAAACTCGGATGCTAGGCTGCCCACAGAATGAATCATCGATCGTCCCGACGCGCCCGGGGGCGGGGACAGGCCGTGGTCGAGTATGCCTTCCTCATCACTCTGATTGCCACCATCATGATCGGCGTGCTCGCGCTCGCGGGACGGCAGCTCGAAACCGCCTTCAACGACATCCGCACGGATGTGAGCGTCGCCATCTCGGGCGGGAGCGCCTACCCGCAGCTGGCCCAGCCGCACAACTGCCAGGACGGGGGCCAGTCACAGTACCGTCACAACAAATGGCGGTGCAACGATGAGTGAGGCGGCCGAGTCGCTCAGGACCCAGCCCGCCCCGGCCTCGCGCCCCTCGATCCTGGCCAACCGGGGGATCTGGAAGCAGGCCATCTACACGATGGCGTTTCTCACCTACCTGTGCTCGTTCCTGTTCTTCGGGCTGGCGGCGGCCGCGGTCGGGCAGTCCGGACCGACGGTGACCGCCATGTTCGACATGGCGGTCGCGATCTACTTCCTGCTCCAGGTGCTCTTCCTGTTCGTGCTCTCCTGGTTCGTGGAGCGGCGCCGCCAGGTGCTGCCGATCAGCTTCCCGGACCGCCGCACCTAGCCAACGCGAGAGGGAGAGCGAGGCGCCCCGCTACGACAAGCGCTCGATGATGGTGGCGATGCCCATGCCGTACCCGATGCACATCGTCGAGAGGCCGTAGCGCGCATCTTGGCGCTCCAGCTCGTGCAGGAGCGTCGTGATCAGTCGCGCGCCGCTGGCTCCGAGCGGATGGCCGAGCGCGATCGCCCCACCGTTGTAGTTGACCTTCTCCATGTCGGCGCCCGTCTCGTGCTGCCAGGCCAGGACGACGGGGGCGAAGGCCTCGTTGACCTCGAACAGGTCGATGTCCTTCAGCTGCAGTCCGGCCTTGTGGAGCACCTTCGCGGTCGCCGGAATGGGGCCGGTCAGCATGATCGTCGGATCGGACCCGACGATCGCCTGGGCCACGATCCGCGCCCGCGGCTTCAGCTTCAGCTCCCTCGCCTTCTCCGCGCTCATCACGAGCACCGCCGCGGCGCCGTCCGAGATCTGGCTGGAGTTGCCGGCCGTCACCACGCCGTCGTCCTGGAAGGAGGGCTTGAGCTGGGCCATCTTTTCCCGGGACGGAGGCATGCGGACGCCTTCATCCGTGTCGACCGTGTAGCTCGAGCCGTTTTGCTTGACCACGACCGGCATGATCTCGCGCCGGAACCGGCCTTCCTGGATCGCCTGCCCGGCCTTGACGTGGCTCTGCAACGAGAACTCGTCGAGCTGCTCCCTCGTGAAGCCCCACTTGCGGGCGATCATCTCGGCGGAGTTCCCCTGCGGGATGATCTCGTAGAGATCGGTCAGCTTCGGGCTGACCGGTCCCTCGCCGGGCCCCATGGCGTCCGATCCCATCGGCACCCGGGTCATGCTCTCGACCCCGGCGCCGATGACGACGTCCTGGGCGCCCGACAGCACGCCCTGGGCGGCGAAGTTGACCGCCTGCTGCCCTGATCCGCAAAACCGGTTGATCGTGGTGCCGGGGACCTCGATCGGAAACCCGGCGATGAGCACGGCGGCCCGGCCGATGTTGAGGCCCTGCTCACCGGTCTGGGTGACGCAGCCAACGATCACGTCGTCGACCACCGCCCGCGAAACGCCGGCCCGCTCGACCACCTCGCTCAGGGTCAGCGCCAGCAGATCGTCCGGCCGGATCGCGGCCAGCTTCCCGCCCCGCCTGCCGATCGGGGTGCGAACGGCCTCGACGATGACGGCTTCACTCATGGCTTCACAATTGTAAACACCGGCTGCCGCCGGTCTGTTCCCGGCTCGTTCGCGTACAATTACCGGCGACCTGCGGGGCCGCCCTAGGTCGAGTCCATCGACGATTGCGAAAGGGAACGGCAGAGAACGATTGGGATCCGTCATCAAGAAGCGCCGCAAGAAGATGCGGAAGCACAAGCACAAGAAGATGCTGAAAGCCACGAGGTGGCAGCGCCGGACGAAGTAGTCGCCCGCTGAGTCTCAGCTCAGCAGTTTTTGCTGGATGAGCGTCCGCAGCTGGGTCTCGGACGCCTCCCCCGGATACCGAGCCACGATGATTCCGCGCTGATCGATCAGCAGGATCGACGGTGGGTAATCGACCTGGAAGGACGCGGTGACGCTGCCCGCGCTGTCGTACACGCTCGGGTAGGGGACCTTGAACTCGTCCTGGAACGCCGACGCGAGCGTTCGATCGTGGTCGAGCATGTCGACCCCGTACAGGCGCACCCCCTGCGCCTTGAAGTCCTGGGCGATGCGATCGAGTCCGGGCTGCTCGTTCCGGCACGGGCCGCACCAGGCCGCCCAGAAGACGAGCACCGTCCGGGCGTTCCGGAAGTCGACCGCGATCGACTTGCCGTCGACGGTCGGGCCGCTGAGTCGGGGCGCGGGCGATCCCACCCGACCGCTGGGAGCCGCGCCGCTGACGTCCTGCTGCAGCGAGCACGAGGCGAGCAGGAGCGCGCCAAGGGCGAGCGCCGGGGGAATCCGCATACCCGGGATTATCGCTAGTTCACGGTGCCGGTCGGACCGGCGATCGGACGCCGGAATCCCAGGGGTTGTCCCGCGGGGGCGGGACGCGACGGCGGTTGCAGCGCCTTCTGCAGCACCTCGCCCACGTGCTTCACGAAGACGAGCTCGAGGCCCTGCTTCACCTCTTCCGGGACCTCGTGCAGGTCCTTGCGGTTCTTCTCCGGCAGGATGAAGGTAGTGATCCCGGCCCGGTGCGCGGCGAGCAGCTTCTCCTTCAGTCCACCGATGGGCAGCACCTTCCCCCGCAGCGTGATCTCGCCGGTCATCGCGACGTCCCGGCGCACCGGGCGCTCGGTCAGCACCGAGATCACCGCAGTCGCCATCGTGATGCCGGCGGATGGACCGTCCTTGGGAATCGCGCCGGCCGGGACGTGGATGTGGAAGAAATGGTCCCGGAAGAACTCCGGCTTGACACCCAGTTCGATCGCGTGCGCCCGCGCATAGCTGACCGCGGCCCGGGCCGACTCCTCCATGACCTTGCCGATCTGGCCGGTGAGCGCGAACTCGCCCTGCCCCTCCATCGCGATCGCTTCGACCGTCATGACGTCGCCGCCATACTCGTTGACCGCGACCCCGGTCGCGGCGCCGATCTGGTCCTCCAGCTCGGCGACGCCGAATTCGTAACGTGACGGCCCGAGATAGGAGACCAGGTCTTCCGCCTGGACCACGACCTTTTCCGTCTCGCCCTCCGCGATCCGGCGCGGGATCTTTCGGCAGATGTTGGCGATCTCACGGTCGAGATTGCGGACGCCGGCCTCGTGCGTGTACTCGCGGATCAGGGCCCGGAGGGTCGCCTCCGGCAGGTCCAGATTCTCCAACGTGAGCCCGTGCTCGCGCAGCTGACGGGGCTTGAGGAACTGCTCCGCGATCCGGAGCTTCTCCTCCTCGGTGTAGCCCGGCAGGCGGATGATCTCCATCCGGTCGCGGAGCGGGGCGATGATGGTGTCGACGACGTTGGCGGTCGTGATGAAGAGGACCTGCGACAGGTCGTAGGGGACCTCGAGGTAGTGGTCGGAGAAGGTGCCGTTCTGCTCCGGGTCGAGGACCTCCAGGAGGGCGGACGACGGATCCCCGCGCCAGTCGGCCCCGACCTTGTCGATCTCGTCCAGCATGAAGACCGGACTCCGCGTCCCCGCGACCTTCATCTGCTGCAGGATGCGACCCGGCATGGCGCCGATGTAGGTGCGCCGGTGACCCCGGATCTCGGCCTCGTCATGGATGCCGCCGAGCGAGAGGCGGACGAACTTGCGCCCGAGCGCCCGGGCGATCGACTTGCCCAGGCTGGTCTTCCCCACGCCCGGCGGACCGACAAAGCACAGGATCGGCGACCGCAGGCTCTGCGATCGTTGCCGGACCGCCATGTACTCGAGGATGCGTTCCTTGATCTTCTCCACGCCGTAGTGGTCTTCGTCCAGCACCCGCGCGGCCAGCTTGATGTCCCAGGTCTCCGCCGGCGGCGGGCCCCAGGGCAGCGCCACCAGCCAGTCGACGTAGGTGCGAATGATGCCCACCTCCGGTGACGCCACCGGGATGCTCTGCATCCGGTCGACCTCCTTCAGGGCGCGCTCCCGGACGGCGTCCGGCATGCCGGCGCCTTCGATCTTCTGGCGCAGCTGCTGCACGTCCGCGCCCTCTTCGTCTTCCCCGAGCTCCTTGCGGATCGCCTTGAGCTGCTCCCGCAGGATCTGCTCCCGCTGCAGCTTGCCGATCGTGCTCTGGACCTCGCTCTGGATCTTCGCCTTGAGCTCGAGGATCTCGATCTGCTTGGTCAAGAAGAGCGCGAGCAGCCGCAGCCGATCGACGACATTCGGCGTCTCGAGCATGGCCTGCTTCTGCTCCAGCGTCTGATCCGGCGCCGCGGCGACGAGGTCGGCGAGATAGACCGGGTCGTCCGTCTTGGCCACGGTGGCCGCGACCTCGGGGGCGACGGCGGCCCCGGACTCGACGTACTTCTCGTACAGGCTCTTGACCGAGCGCATGTGCGCTTCCAGCTCCAGGCCGGGCAGCACCTGGTCGTCGACCCGCTGGATCTCGACCTCGATGAACGGTTTGAACTGGGTGAAGCGCAGGATCTTCGCCCGCTGGACGCCGGCGACCAGCATCTGGATGCCGGCCGGCGTCTGCCGCATGCCGTTGATCTCGGCGACGGTGCCCATGCCATAGAGATCGGCTTCCCCGGTGTCATCGACCTGGGGGTCGCGCTGGGCGACCAGCAGGATCTGCTTCGCTCCGTCCATCGCCGTGCTGATCGCCGCGATCGAGGTGCGCCGCCCGACGGAGAGCGGCACGATCAGCTTGGGGAAGACGAGGTCGTCGCGGAGGGGGACGAGCGGGATCCGCCAGCCCGACGGCGCGTCGACCGCGGCGTCGGTGGCGGGGACCGAGGGGGCGGCGGGAGGGGTCCTGGGGTCGTCCATGGTTCGTTCTGCCATTTCCCGGGTTCGCGAAGACTTAAACGTGCGTCGGGCCCGCGGCAGGCGCGTCTACCGCTGCTGGCTCCCGTCGGCCACGACCGACTTGCGGAACGGCCGGTCCGTGGCGCCTCCTTCCAGGGCGCGCGGCCCGATGATGCGGGCGATCTGGTCCTCCTCCAGGACCTCCTCGCGCAGCAGGGCCTCGGCGAGCAGCTCGAGCTTGACCCGGTTCTGGGTCAGGATGCGCTCGGCGGTCTCGTAGCCCTCCTGCAAGAGCCGCGTGACCTCCTCGTCGATCAGCGCGGCGGTCCGCTGGCTGATGTGCGGGTTGCCGGTCAGCTCCCGGCCGAGGAAGACGGCGTCGGGTGAGTCGTCGAAGGAAAAGAGGCCGAGCTTCGGGCTCATGCCCCAGGAGATGACCATCCGCCGGGCCATCGCGGTCGCGGTCTCGAGGTCGTTCTGGGCGCCGGTCGTGATCGAGCCGAGCGCGATCTGCTCCGCGGCGCGACCGCCCAGCGCCATCGCGATCCGGGACTTGAGGTACTCCTCGGACAGGTTGTGTCGATCATCGGTGGGAATCGACTGGGTGACGCCGAGCGCCTGGCCGCGGGGCACGATCGTGATCTTGTGGACGGGATCGGACTGCGGCTGGTACCAGGCGACGAGTGCGTGCCCGCATTCATGGAAGGAGATCACGCGCCGTTCCCCTTCGCTCAGCATGATCTTCCGTTCCGCACCCAGCACGACCCGGTCGAAGGAGTCTTCAAAATCCTGCATGGTCACGGTCACGCGGTTGGTGCGGGATGCATGCAGGGCCGCCTCGTTCACGAGGTTCGCCAGGTCCGCGCCGACCAGGCCCGGCGTCGAACGCGCGATCACGTCGAGATCGCAGTCGGGATCGAGCGGGACACCGCGGGTGTGAATCTTCAAGATGGCGAGCCGGCCACGACGGTCGGGGCGGTCGACGACCACCCGCCGGTCGAATCGTCCCGGGCGCAGCAGCGCCGGGTCGAGCACGTCGGCCCGGTTCGACGCGGCCAGGACGACCACCGCCTCACGCTGGTCGAAGCCGTCCATCTCCACGAGCAGCTGGTTGAGCGTCTGCTCGCGCTCGTCGTGCCCGCCTCCCAATCCCGCGCCCCGCTGGCGGCCGACGGCATCCAGCTCGTCGACGAAGATGACCGCCGGGCTGTGCTTCTTCGCCTCTTCGAAGAGGTTGCGGACGCGCGAGGCGCCCACCCCGACGAACATCTCCACGAACTCGGACGCGGAGATGCTGAAGAAGGGGACGCCGGCCTCCCCGGCCACGGCGCGGGCGAGCAGCGTCTTCCCAGTCCCCGGCGGACCGATCAGCAGCACGCCTTTCGGCATCTTGCCGCCCAGCCGCTGGAAGCGCTGGGGATCGCGCAGGAAGTCGACGATCTCCTGCAGCTCGAACTGGGCCTGCTCCACGCCGGCGACGTCGTGGAAGGTGGTCTTCGGGCTGCCCGGTGCCTGCAGGCGGGCGCGGCTTCGCCCGAAGGAGAAGATCCCCTGGGTCGCCTGGCCGCTGCGGCGAAGGATCCAGATCCAGAAGCCGATCAGCAACAGGAAGGGCAGGAAGTTGATCAGCAGCGTGCCCAGCCCCCCGGTGTCCTGCTTGTAGTCGAGGGTGGCATGGGACTGATCCAGCGCGTCCTTGAGCGCCTGATCCAGGCCCTCCTGGGGAATCGTGGTGCTGAACTGGGTGTTCGCGGGAGCGCCGCCATATGAGACCGCGGTGTTGAAATCGCCCCAGGCGTCCTGGCCCTGGACGGTCAGATCCTTGACGTTGCCGGTCGCCGCCTGCGCCTTCAGCTGGGAGTACGGGATGGATTCGCGGGCGGGGCCCGCCACGGATCGCCCGAGCGGCGACTGCAGGGCCAGGAAGGCGAGGTACAGGGCGACCAGCGCCGCCATGATGCCGATTCGCAACCAGGGCCGCTGCTTGGGGGTCTGCGGGTCGGGGACCGGCGGCGTACCACCGGGGCCAAGCTGCGCCATGCTGTGTAGTCTATGTCGATTCGCCTTACGGCAAACATCGGCAGGACGTTTTCCGTCCGGAGGTCCGCCGCCGCGCTCGTATAATTTCCGGGTTGGGGCGATAGCTCAGCTGGCAGAGCGCCGCGTTCGCATCGCGGAGGTCGAGAGTTCGAGTCTCTTTCGCTCCAGATCCATCCTCCCGCGGCGGCGGGCAGCGCTCCGCGCCGCGCCCTGCTGCCTCGTGGTCCAGCGTACGGGCGAGAGCAGGTAGGTCAGCCCGAGCGCGAAGAGTCCCGGACGGACCGATCCCCGCGCTAACCGCGTCGCCGGCGGTCGGCAGGAGGGACAGCGCGAGCCCGGCGGGGCCTCTCCAGGTCACCGCGGTGTGACCGATCGCACGGCTCGATGACGGTTCGACCGCAAGCCGGTTCTCGGGCGGCTCCCCGGACAGGCTCCGGCGATCCGCAACGTCTCCCGCAATAGGCCCGGCGTAGCCTCGCCTCACATCGCCGCGGACGGCGTCA
>DASQGL010000079.1:0-25992 GCA_035632635.1 Candidatus Limnocylindrales bacterium | reverse complement strand
CGCTGTCCGCCCAGCTGCGCACCGTCTTCCGGCAGGACGACCGAATCGCCGCCCAGTCGCGCCTGCGTCGCATCCCGGAGGCGTTTGGCCTGAATCCCACCCTGGTCCAGCAGCTGCACGAGTGGGAGGATTCGATCCTGGCCTGTTACGACCTCCCGCCCCGGCACCGCGGTCGCGTCAACGCCGCCAGTTGCCTGAGCGCGGCCCGCCGGGAGATCGAGGGGCACTGCCAGGTGATCGGCATCTTCCCCAACCGGCTCTCGCTGCTGCGACTCTCGGGCGTGATGCTCGAAGAGCACAACGATGAATGGCTCGCCGGGCCCCGCTACGTGGGACGCCGCGCCGATCACGACCCGGCTGTCAAGCCGGGGGGCGCCGGTGCGCTCCACGCCGGCGGCGTGGCGGCACGGACGCTGCTGCGGGTGGTGCAGGCGGCATGATCCTCACGCGGCGCACGCCGCTCGCCCGGACTGCCCAGACGATTGCCCTCGAGCACGCCCGATCGGTGGCCCAGCGCGTGCCGCGGCGGCTCGCCCAGTGGCGCCTGCACGTGCTGGATCGATTGCTGGACGATCTCGAGCAGATGCGGCTCGATGGAGAGCGGACCTTACCCGACGACGTCAGTGCGGCGATCGAAGCGTTCGCCCGCGCGCACGACCCGACCCTCCTCCAGGGCATCGCCGACCGGCCGCGTCGCGACATCACGACCGCGCAGGACCGGCTCTTCGACGCGCAGGGCCGGGTGATGCTGGAGCTCGCCAGCCTCGGCGGCGGAGCGAGCTGGGCAGACATCGAGGAGATGTATGAGCAGGATGAAGCGGCCTAGGGTCCGAACGCCGCGCCTTCAGGGATGCGTGAGGCGGGAGGGCCTCTTACCGGGGATGGGCGGGGCCCGGTCGTGGCGCTCGCCTCCGCGGCCAGGCGGCCGTTCCCGCTGCGCGTCGGCGCTCCCCAGGCAGTTCGGCGGACCGACCTCGTCGCGCTACCGTTCGAGGGCGGCGCCGAAGCGGTAGCCGCGACCCGGGACGGTGAGAACCACCACCGGATGCGCGGGATCCCGTTCCAGCTTGAGCCGCAGCCGCTGGATGAAGACGCGCAGGTAGTGGCGCTCGTCTGCGTAGCTCGGTCCCCAGACGCGCTGGAGCAAGGTCCGGAAGTCCATGACCTCGTGCGCGTGGCGGGCCAGCTCGGCGAGCAGGAGGTATTCGGTCGGCGAGAGCCGGACCTCGGCCCCGTCGCGCGTCACGGATCGCGCGCCGAGATCGACCACGACGTGGTCGGCGCGCACGATGCCGGGGGCGTGGTCCGGTGGCTGGGCCCGGCGCAGGACGGCGCGGATCCGGGCAAGCAGCTCCTCCGTGCCGAACGGTTTGGCGAGGTAGTCGTCGGCGCCCAGGTCGAGCGCGCGCACCTTGTCCTGCTCGTCACCGCGGGCGCTGACGATGATCACCGGCGGCTGCCGGCCGTGGTGCATCTCCTCCAGCACGCGCCAGCCGTCGACGAAGGGCAGGCCGATGTCGAGCAGGACGACGTCAGGGAGTGCCGGCGACTGGAGGGCGCGGACGGCGGCGGCGCCATCGCGCACCTCGGTCACCGCGAACCCGGCCGCGGTCAACGCGTGGGTCATCGCCTCGCGCAGGGGCCGGTCGTCCTCCACGAGGAGGATGTGCCGCGGGGGCGGCGCGCTCATGTCCCGCGCAGGCGCTCGACGACCGGGGCGAGGTCGCGGAAGTCCTCGCCGACGAAGACGTGGCTGACGCCGAGCTGCTCCCGGAGCGACTGGAACTTCTCGACCAGGCTGTCGACGCTGCCGATGAAGACGTGGGGGGACTCGAGGACGTCTCGCTCGGACAGCTCGACGCCGAAGCGCTGCCGGAGGCGATCCGCGACCGCGCGCGCGGCCGGAAGGGCGGCGTCGGTGACCGCCGTGGACAGCGACGGGTAGGTGTTGAGCTCGAGCCCGTCGAACCGGTCGCCGGCCGCCTCCTTGATGATGGCGACCTTCGTCGCGCTGCCCGCCAGCGTGCAGCCCAGGATGTCGGCCTTCCCGCCGGGAAGCACCCGCGGGGCCAGCCCGACGATCTGGGCCTGCTGGGCGGCGAAGCGCAGCAGCTTCGGACTGCCGCCCCCGATCAGGAAGGGCGGATGCGGTTGTTGCACCGGCCGGGGAAGGTCCTCGAAGCCCTTGACCCGGTAGTAGGTCCCCTGGAAATCGATCGGCCCCTCGCCGAAGACGCCCTTCAGGACCGCGACCGCCTCGTCGAGGCGATCGATGCGGACCGTGCCCGGCTCGAAGGGGATGCCGGCCGCCACGTACTCGGGCACGTTCCAGCCGGCCCCGATGCCGATGTCGAGGCGCCCGTCGCTGAGCCGGTCGAGGGTCGCCAGCTCCTGGGCCAGGACGACCGGGTGGCGCAGGTCGTTGTTGAGGACGAAGGTGCCCAGCCGCAGGGTGGTCGTCGCCGCGGCCGCGACGCCGAGCGCCGAGAAGGGGGCGAACTGATCGACCAGGTGATCGGAGAGCATGAGGGACGTGTAGCCGAGGCGCTCCACCTCGCGGACGTCGTCGATGAACCGGGCGCGGGTCGCGCTGGCGTGGATGCCCGCGGCGAATCGAAAGGGTTTCACCGCCTATGCGGGCGGACGGACGCCGGCCATGAGTCGGCCGCGGAGCTTGTCGTCCTGGGCGACGTCGATCGCCGTCCAGGCCATGGCGATCGCGCCGTCCATGACCGCCTGGTCGGCCGTAGGCGTGGCGCAGAGCGCGGTGAACTCCGGCTGGTGGTTGACGATGGGAAAGCCGCCCAGCCCGATGAACGGATGGATGCTCGGCACGGCGCGCGAGACGTTGCCCATGTCGGTCGACCCGGCGCCTCGGCGCACCGCCTCTGGGAGCTCGGGGAACTCACGGCCGAGCGCTTCCGCATTGCGCCGGTAGATCGCCGCGATCTCCAGGTCGTGCCGGACCTCGGCATACGCGGCTTCCTGGGTCAGGTCGAGCTTCGCCCCGGTGGCCAGCGCGCCCGCCTCGAAGCAGTGCACCACCTTCTGCCGGACGTCCTCGAGATCGTCGAGCGTGAGCGCGCGCACATAGAAGGTTGCTTCCGTGTGCTCGGGGATGATGTTAGGCGCATCGCCGCCCTTGGTCACGATGCCGTGCACGCGATCTGTCGTGCGCAGCTGCTGGCGCAGGAGCCCGATCGCCGTCTGGGCCACGACCAGCGCGTCCGCGGCGTTGACGCCCAGCTCGGGGAAGGCCGAGGCGTGGGACGACTTGCCCGTGTAGCGAATGTGGAGGGTGGCGACCGCGATCATGATCGGGTCCCACATGTCGAACGGCGTGGGATGCACCATCATCGCGGCGTGCACGTCGTCGAAGACGCCCTTGTCGAGCATGACGACCTTGCCGCCGCCGCCCTCTTCGGCCGGCGTGCCCAGCACGCTGATCCGCAGGCCAGCCTCGTCGGCGACCTCCGCCAGGCCCATGCCGGCTCCCACCGCAGAGGCCGCGATCAGGTTGTGGCCGCAGGCGTGGCCGATCCCGGGGAGCGCGTCGTATTCGGCGCAGATCGCGATGTGCAGCGGCCCCGATCCGGCCCGCGCCTGGAGCGCGGTCGGCATGCCGGCGGTTCCGGTTGAGACCTGGAGGCCCGACCGCGAGAGGACCTGCGCGACCGCCTCGGCGGCCTTGACCTCTTTGAAGGCGAGCTCCGGGTTGGCGTGGATTCGGTGGCTCAGCTCGATCAGCTGCGGCCGCGCCTGTTCGATGCGCCGGCGCACGCGATCCTTGAGGCGGTCCTTCGTCATGACGGCGCTCCCCGATCGGACACAGCGCTACGGTAGCAGGAGATGAAGGTCGCATCCTCTATCCTCTCTATGTGAAGGCTGGTGCGCGGCGACTGCCCGGGGTGCTGACCGCGTTGCTCGCGGTCTCGGTTGCGGGCATGGCCGATGTCGGAGAGTTCGTGGCGACCCGCCCCGGCATGTTCACGACCGCGCCCGGCCGCGCGGCGGGTTCGGTCTTCGGGTTCGCGCTCTGGACGGCGCTGGCGGGCACGACGGCCGCGCGGCTGCGCGGGGTCAAGGGCGCGCGGTCCCGGTGGGCGACGCTCGCCCTGGCCGGCGTGACGGGGCTCGGCAGCGTCGGCCTCACGTTCATCCATCTCAAGGCGGGCATCGGCGGCCTGCGCACGGTCGCCGGCGGCGTGCTCGGGGTGGCCGCCTTCCTGCTGGCGCTCGCGAGCGTCAGCGCAGGCGAACAGGAAACGCCGTCGAAAACAGTCCCAGGTCCGGCTCCCAGCTGAGGGTGAGCGGCGCGCTCGTGCTCGCCGGCCGGAAGCAGAGCGGCTGCGGACCGAACGACGTGCCGTTCGGGATGGGGGTGCGCGGCCATTGCGGGCAGCCCGGTGCGTCGAAGACCGGGCGAGTGCGCGCGTGGCTGGCATCGACGAGCACGAAATCGAACGGCTCGCTGTGCATGCTGTCGCGACCGTGCACGCTGAGGGCGACCTCGGCGCGGACGAGCCCGCCGGTCACCTCGACGCGGCGCACCTGCATCACGTAGCCGCCCGCGTCGGCGCAGGGCTGGGTGCAGCCCGGCGAGGCTTGCGTGCTGACCGGCTTGTTCTGCTGACCCGCCGCGAGCTGCAACGCGATCAGCGCCAGCGCCGTGGCCGCGATCGCGAGCACGATCAGTGCCGGGACGAGGCGACGCCTCACAGGTGGCATTATCGGCAGATGGAGGTGCCGCGATAGCGATGGCATTCCGAGCCCGGCCCGCGACGGAATCGGATGCAGCCGCGATCGCGCGCATCTACAACCAGGCGATCGAGGAGCGCGTGGCGACGTTTCAGACGCAGCCGCGGACGGTCGAGGAGATCGCCGCGACTCTGCGGGAGCGCGGCGGGCGCTACCCGGCCGTGGTCGTGGAGGAGGCGGACCGCGTGATCGCCTGGGCCTGGGCCAGTCCGTACCGCGCACGGGCGTGGTACGCGGGGATCGCCGAGTTCTCCGTCTACGTCGATCGCGCGGAGCGGGGAAGAGGCGCGGGCCGGATGGCGGTCGAAGACCTGATCCGGCGCTGTGAGGGGCTGGGATTCTGGAAGCTGCTCTCGCGCATCTTTCCTGAGAACCAGCCGAGCCGCGCCCTGTGCCGGAGCCTGGGATTCCGCGAGGTCGGGACGTACCGGCGTCACGGCAAGCTCGACGGCGCCTGGCGCGACACCGTCATCGTCGAGCGGCTGATCGGCGGCGCGCTCGAGTAGCGGACGCCGCTCGGGCCGGCGACGCAGCCGGCCGCCTGGGCCTGACGAATGCCGCCCGCAGGCGGTCGACCTCGTCGCGCATCTGGCAGCCGGTCAGGTGATCGTTGACGAGGCCGACCGCTTGCATGAACGCGTACACGGTCGTCTCGCCGACGAACGTGAAGCCGCGGTGCTTGAGGTCGGTGCTCATGGCCTTCGCCCGGTCGCTTGTCGCGAGCCGTGCCAGGGTCGACTGCTCGAGGCGTGTCGGTCGGCTTCCCGCCCGCGGCTCGAACGACCAGGCGTAGGCGGCCAGGCTGCCGCATTCCTCGATCAGCGCGAGGCAATGGCGCGCGTTGGCGATGGTCGACAGGATCTTGGCGCGATTGCGGACGATGCCGGTGTCCGCCATCAGCGTCTCGACCCTGCGCGCATTGAAGCCTGCGACCGCCTCGATGTCGAATCCCTCGAACGCCCGGCGGAAGTTGTCGCGCTTGCGCAGGATCGTCAGCCAGCTGAGCCCGGACTGGAACCCCTCGAGGCAGATCTTCTCGAACAGGCGCCGATCGTCTTTGACGGGCCGGCCCCACTCGCGGTCGTGATAGCGGCGGTAGAGCGGATCGCCGGCGCCCCACCAGCAGCGGGGAACGCCGTCGATCCCGACCACGATGCCTGCGGATGGTGAAGCCATGCGGCCAGCTTAGCGGCGGCGCGATCGGTGGCGATCCCGGCACGGTCGTGTGGATCCTCGGCGGTTGTGACAGACAGCTGTCGCGGGCGTGAGGCATCCTTCACTTTGCGATGGCAGTCGACGCCACGTTCGCTGACGTCGGGACCGTGGTCCGCCCAGGCTGACCGCGTGTCAGGAAAGAAACGGCTCGACCGCTTCGACAAACTCATGCGGCTGATCGAGGTGCAGCAGGTGACCCGCACCCTTGATCTGGACCACCCGCGCGGCGGGGAGCAATCCGGCGATCTCGTCGCGCGTGGTCTCGTCCGCGCTCGACGGCGGAAACCGCGGCGCGCTCCGATCGCCGAGCAGGACCAGCATGGGATGGCGGATCCTGGCCACCGCCGGCCGCCAGTCCCAGAAGTACCCGAGGCTCTGATCCCCGTAGATGGCCATGGAGAACTCCCGCTGGCTGTCGACGAAGGCCTCGCACTCCGCGTCGGTCCACCCAGGCTGCCGCTGACGGGTCTGGGCGAGGACCGCCTCCCGCGGCGTCGCGCGCAACCGCTCCAGCCAGACCCTGGCGCCCGCCCGCATCTGCGCCTCCTCCGCGGCGGGGCGCGCCGCCGGCGCACCCCCGACGGCTTCCTCGAGGACGATCCGATGAAACAGTTCTGGGCGATCCGCCGCCAGTTCGGCCACGATCCGGCCGCCTACCGAATGTCCGATCGCATCGACCGGAGCGAGTTGGAGTTCCATGATCAGCCCTGCGACGTCCGCGATGTAGTCCGCGTCGCGATAACCGCGCTCCGGCTTTTCGGACTGCCCGTGTCCCCGGGCGTCGGGCGCGATGACGAGGTGCCGGGCGGCGAGCGCGCCGGCGGCGCGTCCCCAGGTGCGTGCGTTAGCCCCGATGCCGTGGAGCAAGAGCAGCGGCGGGCCCTCGCCGAGCCGGTAGTAGTGGATGCGGATACCGTTCGTCTGGAGCTCGGCGGGCTGCCAGAGCATACCGAGCATTCTATGAGCCGTCCGCCGCCCGGCGGGCGGTGATGTCCGAAAACCGCTAGCGGCGGCGCGGGTCGGGCGTCAGAATGGTCACGTGATCGAGGATTTCGACGCCTGCTACCGGGCGGTGCGCAGCCGGGATACGCGATTCGATGGCCGCATCTTCACGGCCGTGACCTCGACCGGAATCTACTGCCGGCCGAGCTGCCCGGCCCAGACGCCGAAGCCGGAGAACGTCCGCTTCTACCGCTCCGCGGCGGCGGCCCAGGCAGCCGGATTCCGGGCCTGCAAGCGCTGTCACCCGGACCGGCTGGTGGCGCCGGCGAACGGGCACACGGACCTGCTGACCGAGGCGCTGCGCCTGATCGCGGACGGCGTCATGGACGAGCTGGGCGTCGATGGCCTGGCCCGCCGGCTGCGGGTGACGCCGCGCCACCTGCATCGCGAGCTGGTCGCCCGGGTCGGCGCCGGGCCGCTGCAGCTCGCGCGCACGCGCCGCGCGCAGACCGCCCGTCTGCTGATCGATCGCACGCGGATGCCGCTGACCGAGGTCGCGATGACGGCGGGCTACGCGAGCATCCGTCAGTTCAACGACAGCCTGCGCGAGGTGTTCGGCAAGACGCCGACCGAGCTGCGCCGGTCCGGCGCGCCGGGGCTGCCCGGCGAGGGGCCGGTCGTCCTGCGCCTGCCCTTGCCCGCGCCGTTCGACGCGGACAGCGTCTTCGGCTTCCTGGCGCCGCGCGCGATCCCGGGCCTGGAAGAGGCCTACCCGCGCCGCTACCGGCGGGTCGTACGCACGGGTGCCTCGACCGGCGTCATGGAGATCGACGCCGCGGCCGACCGCGGCCGCGTCGTGCTGCGCCTGTACCTCGACGACCTGCGCGAGCTGGATCCGCTCGTGCAGTCTGCCCGCGCGCTGCTCGACCTCGACGCCGACCCGGCCGCGATCAACGACGTCCTCGTTTCCGACCGGGCGCTCAAGCCGCTCGTCCTGAGGCGGCCGGGCATGCGCGTGCCCGGCGCCGTCGACGGCTTCGAGATGGCGGTGCGCGCCGTGCTCGGCCAGCAGGTCTCGGTCAGCGGCGCCACCACGCTGGCCAGCCGGATCGTCGACCGCTTCGGCGATCCGCTGCCGCGGGCGGACGGGGGGCTGACGCACGCGTTCCCGACTCCGGAGCGCCTTGCCCGCGCCGACCTGAGCCGGCTCGGCCTGACCGGCAGGCGCGCGGCGACGCTGACCGCGCTGGCGCGGGCGGTCGCCGGCGGGAGCATCGACCTGAGCCGCGAGGCCGACCGCGAGCGGACGGCGGCCGCACTCCTGGCCTTGCCGGGCGTGGGGCCCTGGACGACCGCCTACGTCGCCATGCGCGCACTGCGCGACCCCGACGCGATCCCGATCAGCGACCTCGGCATCCGCCGCGCCCTCGACCGGCTCGGGGTGGCGGCCACGACCAGCGAACGGCTCGCCCGCACGCAGGCCTGGCGCCCCTGGCGCGCCTACGCCGCGATGCACCTGTGGGCCAGCCTGCCACACACGAAGGAGGAAGTCCCGACATGACGAAGATCGCGTCGACCACGATGACCACGCCGATCGGGCCGTTCACGATGATCGGCGGCGACGACGGGATGATCGCCGCCGGGTTCGTCGCCACGGTCGGTGAACTCTGCCGTGAGCTCCGGCACCCGGCCGGCGCCGATGCGGCGGTCGAGCGGCGTGACCTCGGCGGGCTGTCCGAGGCGGTGGTCCGCTATTTCGCCGGCGACATCCACGCCCTCGACGCCATCAAGGTCACCCAGGAGGGCACCCGCTTTCAGCAGGCGGCCTGGACCGTGCTGCGTGCGATCCCGGCCGGGGAGACGATCTCCTATCGTGAGCTGGCCGCGCGCACGCACACGAGATCGGCGCGGGCCGCGGGCTCGGCCTGCGGGCGCAATGCCGTCACCCTGTTCGTCCCCTGCCACCGGGTGGTGCAGTCAGGCGGCGGGCTCGGCGGCTACTACTGGGGCCTCGAGCGCAAGCGCTGGCTGCTCGAACACGAGCGGCGTCACGGCCGGTCGACCCCGTAGAGCGTCAGCGGGGAGGGCGCCGTCAGGATCGCGCTCGCGCGGCCGGTCGCGGGATCGACCTGGAGGATGGTCGAGCCGCTCGAAGCGTAGAGCCAGGCGCCGTCCGGGCTCGGTACCAGCGTTCCGACCGTGGTCGCGGAGAGGTACCGGGCCCGCAGGCTGAGATCGCTGGTGTCGAAGGCGAGCAGGCCCTGGCCGTCCGAGGCGAACAGCGTCCGCCCGTCCCGGGACAGCGTCGCCGCGCCGAAGAGCAGCCGGCCGGGCACCGGGTCGAACGAGGCCGAGCGGTTCACGTCCATGGGCCCGTTGGCCTGTCCGATCTCGGCCACCAGCCCAAGCGCGGGGTTCGACGCGTACACCTCCTGGCCGTCCGGCCGTACCGCCAGTCCCCACTGCCGCTCGGTCGCCAGGTCGGCCCGCTTGCCCGGCAGATCGATGCACCAGGCCAAGTTCTGAGTCAGGTCCAGCGCGTGGATGAAGGCCGTGCCGCTCGCGCGCACGTACAGGCTGTACTGCCAGCGGCCGTCCGGGGCAAACAGGCCGGCGATCCGCGTCCCGGCCATGGAGGCGCTGAGATACTCACGCTTGTCGATCACGATGCGGGGGTCGAGCGCGCCGGCGCGCAGGTCGTACAGCCGCACCCGGTAGTGACCCGGCTGCGACGCCGCCAGGCTTTCGATCAGGTACAGGTTGCTGGCATCGTCATTGATCGCATCGAACGTGAAGTCTCCGGCGAGAGTCACCTGGCGGGCGCCCGTGGCCATCGCGGAATCGACGATCAGGAAATCGGATGTCCCTCCGGCGCGCCGCTCGAGGACGAGCCAGCGTCCGTTGGGCGAGAGCCCGCCGAGGTCGCCGCGGACGTTGGCGGGCGGCAGCTGGAAGCCGGCCTCGATCGACATCCGCCAGGCGATCGTCCCGGTCCGGGTGTCGATCGCGGCCAGCGCCGGGCGGCCGCCTTCCTGGGAGATCACGTACAGGCGCGACCAGTCCGGGGCGGGCGCACCCATGGGGAGGTCGCGCACGACCTGGCCGCTGCGGGCGTCGATGAGCCGAAACGCCGCCGTCGAACCGTCGGCGACGTACAGGCGGTAGGCCGCGGCGGCGGGCGGGGCGCCCGACGGCGCGACGGAGGCGGAGGTGCTCACGGGCGTGCCCCCCGTGCACCCGTTGAGGATCAGGGCCGCGAATGCAAGACCCGCGAGCCGGCGAATGGATCGCATGGTGAACACCTCCGATCCCCACTACACCGGACGGCGTCAGGGGGTTCCGGCTCGCCGCGCCGCCCGGTGGTGGCTAGTGCAGCGAGGCGGCGACCGCCAGCGCCTGCGCCTTGCTGAGGCCCGACTCGATCCGCAGCGTCAGCGCCCCCTGGGTCCAGAGCAGCGTGTCGCCGGATAGCCGAAGCGTGTCCTGCTCGAAGTTACCGCTCGCATCGGCGTAGGCGATCGCGTGCGGCTTGCCGCTGATCCAGAAGCCCGGCTGGCCGTTGACAGGGACTTCCTCGATGGTCGCGTCCTGGCCGACCATCTTGAAGAGGAAGTTGCTGTCGGTCCGGCCGGGAAACTCGATGATCAGGGCGCCCACGCCCGTCTGCGCGGCCTGGGGCAGGCCCGGGCGCGGCAGGTAGACGAGGGCCACGGCGCGCCGTGCGGTATCCACGAGGTAGAGCTGATCCGGGGCGCCCAGCGAGGCCGGAACCAGGACGTGGTAGTCGACCGCGGCCTGCGCCTGGGCGAGCGTCACCTGCCGGCCGAGATCGAGGCGGGCGCCGATCGAGGAGGAGGACGCCGGCGTCGGGCTGGGGACGGTGGGGACGCGGTTGACGATCACGCCCCGGATGCCGAAGAAGCCGGCGATCGCGTCGCGGCTCGGCGGGAAGGCGATCAGTGCGGCCAGCGCCACCAGCGCGATGGCGGCGGCCAGCGCGAGCCGTCGCGGCCAGATCGAGCGGCGGGCCTCACGGCTTTCGATCCGGCGCCGCACAGCCGGGGCCAGGTACGACGCGCGCGGGTAGTCGAGATCGCGCCCGAGCTCGCTGAGCCGCCGCTCGAGGTCAGGCATCGCGCTCCCCCAGGTGCTCCTTGAGCCGGTCGAGCGCTCGCGAGAGTCGGGACTTCACCGTGCCCGGCGGACACGCCAGCACGCGCGCCGTCTCCTCCGTCGAAAGCTCGAGGAAGTAGCGGCAGCCCACCACCAGCCGGTCCTCGTCGCGCAGGCGGTTGACGGCGCGGAGGAGCCGCGCGCGCTCCTCCGACGCCTCGGCCTGCGACTCGGGGGATGGGGCCGCACCTCCCATGCGCAGGTCATCGGTGGCGCGGATCTGCAGGCGCTGCTCGCGGCCGGATCGCCGGCGCTGGTTCTTCGCCTCGTTGGCCACGATCTGGAGCAGCCAGGGTCGGAACTGGCTGCCCGGGCGAAACGAGCGCAGGGCGCGATAGGCCTTGAAGAACGCCTCCTGGGCGGCGTCTTCCGCATCGCCCTGCGAGCCCGCGATCACGTATGCGGTCCGCACTGCCACGTTTGCATAACGCTCCACAAGTTGTTCGTAGGCGTTGACGTCGCCTCGCTGCGCCTGATCGATCAGCGTGTCGTCGTCCAGTGGGCGGCCCTCCACGGAGCGATCTACACCTCACCTACACCGCGAGGCGCTCGCGCGTTCCCGCGTTCGGCTATCGAACCAGGATCGGAAGGGCCCCGGCCAGCACCCGCCATTGCTCCATCGGGAGTTTGCGCGGATCCTCGGTCAGGACCTGGATGCAGACGTGGTCGGCGCCCGCGTGCAGGTGCTGGGCCACGCGCGCGGCCACCGTCTCGACCTCACCCCAGGCGACGATGGCATCGACCAGGCGGTCTGACCCCGTCTCCGCGAGGTCCTCGTCCGCCCAGCCGAGGCGGCGCAGGTTGTTCACGTAGTTCGGCATGCGCAGGTAGGTCTTCGTGTGCGCGCGGGCGATGGCGCGGGCCTTCTGCGCATCGGTCTCGAGCACCACGGCCTGCTCGGGCGCGAGCAGCGGCCCGGTCCCCAGCACCTTGCGGGCCTCCGCCGTGTGCGCGACGGGCACGAAATATGGGTGCGCACCCCAGGCGCGGTCCCGGGCCAACTCCAGCATCTTCGGGCCAAGCGCGGCCAGCACGCGCGGAGGCGGCTCCGGGGGCGGCACCGCCTGGAAGGGCGCCCGGTCCATGGCGTCGAGATAGGCGCGCATGGTGGCGACCGGCTTGCCGTACTCGTGTCCGCGCCCCTGCACCATGGGCGCATGGCTGACGCCGAGCCCGAGCAGGAAGCGATCCGGGAAAGCCTCGGCCAGCGTCTTCTGGCCGGCCGCCATCGCCATCGGATCGCGAACGTAGATGTTCGCGATGCCGGTCGCGTAGACGATCCGTTGCGTCGCCGAGAGCAAGATGCCGGCGTTGGCGAACGGCTCTCGCCGGGCCGCCTCGCCGATCCAGAGCGCGCCGAATCCCATCGACTCCAGCTCGGCCGCCGCCTGGCGCGCCTGGGCCATCGGCTGGAAGTCGAGCGCCGTCGTCCAGATGCCGATCCGTCCGAGCTTCACGCCGCTGATTGTCGCATCCGGGACCGTGTTCGACCGGGCCTATAGTGGGGCGGGGCGGATTCCGTGTATCCCTTCGAACGGTTCAGCGAAGACGCGAAGCGGGTGCTGACGCTCGCCCAGGAAGAGGCGGAGCGCGCGCACCATTCCTACATCGGCACCGAGCACCTGCTGCTCGGGCTGATGCGCCAGGACGGGCTGGGCGGACGTGCGCTGACGGCCCTGGGGCTGGAGATCTCGCAGGTCCGGAAGCAGATCGAGCTCGTCCTCGGGCGAAACGAGCGGATCATCATCCAGCAGATCATCCCCACCTCGCGGGTCAAGAAGGTGATCGAGATGGCCTTCGAGGAGGCGCGCCGCGAGGGTTCGAATTACGTCGGGAGCGACCACCTGCTGCTCGCCCTGCTGCAGGAAGGCGAGGGGATCGCCGCCCACGTCCTGGACGACATGGGCGTCACCGTCGCGGTCGCGCGGACCGAGATCGAGCGGCTCCTGGCCGCCGGCGTCCAGGAGCGGGGCGGCGGTCACGGCGCCCCGGTGCGGGCAAAGCACCGCAGCCTCGACGTGGCCGACGCCGAGGGCCGGCCAATCCACGTCGAGGTCGTCTACCCGGCGGGGTACTCCGATCCAGAGTGCGAGGGGATCCTCGAGCGCGTCAGGGCCGCGATCGTGTCGCGCATCTGATTCAGGTGAAACCGGTCGTGCCCGGCGATCATCCGGAACATGAGGTCGTAGCTCTCCGGACCGCGCTCCGCGTGCATCACGACGCGCCCCCGGTCTTCCAACGTGGCCCGGCGCCAGAGCGCGAGGTTCGCCGTTCGTACGGCCTGGAAGACGGCGAGCATCTGCTCCGGATCGTCCTGGTTGTGACGCAGGCGCTCGACCCATAGATCCTGGTCGTAGCCGATCAGCGGCGGCCGGTCCTCGCTGATCGCCCAGCGATAGCGCCCGGCCATCACGATCTCGGCGTCGTGCAGATGGCCGACGAGCTCGAGCACGGACCACTCCTTCGGCGCGGGGCGGCGGCGCAGGTCCCCTCCGGCGTCCCGCATCAGCCCGCGCACGGCCTCGGGGGTGCCTTCCTGCACCCGGGCGGGGTCGTCGTTCCCCAGCAACGTGATCAGCAGCTGCTGGTAGGCAGCCGCCGCGCGGACCGGGTCGGGGGAGGCGGACATCGGCGCAGTCTACAAGACCCGGTTAAATGCGCATACGTGATCCCCGACCACATTTCGATCCCGCGATATGGCGACCGCTCACTGGCCGACCTCGTGCCGTCCCTGCTCAGCGCGCTCGGCGTGCCGGGGATGCCCAATCGCTTGCAGCTCGAGCCCGCATCGCGCGTCGTCCTCTTCCTGGTGGACGGCTTCGGCGACGAGCAGCTGCGCGGGCACGCCGCCCTGGCGCCGTTCCTCCATGCCCGTCGCGGGGAGCCGCTCACCGCCGGCTTCCCGGCTACGACGGTGGCCAGCCTGACCTCCATCGGCACGGGGATGCCGCCGGGCGAGCACGGGCTGGTCGGCTACACGTTCGCGCTCCCCGGCCAGGCGCGCGCCTTCAACGTGCTGACCTGGTCGCTCTACGGGATCGGCCCGGCGGTGGACCTGCGCGCCATCGTCGTGCCCGAGCAGCTCCAGCCGCAGCCCACCCTGTTCGAGCGGGCGACCGCCGCCGGCGTGTCGGTGACGCAGCTCGGCAAGGCGTTCTTCCCGACCTCGGGGTTCACGCGGGCCGCCTTCCGCGGCGGCCGGCACGTGACCGCCGAGGCGCTCGACGCGGTCGTCACCGAAGCGGTCCGGGCGGTGAAGGACGGGCCGAGCCTGGTCTACGCGTACTACGCGGGCCTCGACGCGGCGGGCCACGTGGCCGGGGTCGACTCCGATGCCTGGCGTCGTGAGCTCGCCGCCGTCGATCGCGCCGCCGGGCAGATGGCGGAGCGCCTGCCCGCCGGGTCGCTGCTGCTGGCGACCGGCGACCACGGCATGACCGACCTGAAGGAATACCAGCGGCTGGAGCTGGACGAGGACCCGGCGCTGCGCGCCGGGGTCCGCCTGCTCGCCGGCGAGGCCCGGGCGCGGCACGTCTACACGCAGCCCGGCGCCGCCACCGACGTGCTCGCCGCCTGGCGGGCCCGCCTCGGCGAGCGGATGGCGGTCTGGACCCGCGCGGAGGCGATCGACCTCGGGCTGTTCGGGCCGCGCGTGCGTGACGAGGTGCGCCCGCGCATCGGTGACGTGGTGGCGGCCGCCTACGGGCCGGCCGGCATCGTCCAGCGCGCGGTCGATCCGGCGCAGGGCCGGTTCAACGGACACCACGGGTCTTTCACCCCGGCCGAGCAGCTGGTGCCCTTCGTGGTCTCGCGCTAGCCGAAGTTGATCATGACGTTCTTCACCTGGGTGTAGGCGGCGATCGCCTCCATCCCCTGCTCGCGCCCGAAGCCGCTCTTCTTGTAGCCGCCGAACGGGAGGTGCGCGCTGCCCTCGGCGCTGTAGCCGTTGATCCGGATCTGTCCCGCCTTGACCTCGGTCGCGACTTTGAGCGCGCGATGCAGGTCGCGGGTCCAGATGCCGGTGACCAGCCCGTAGGGCGTCCCGTTCGCGATCGCGATCGCCTCCTCGACCGACTCGAAGGTGGTCACGGTGAGCACCGGGCCGAAGATTTCCTCCTGCTCCACGGTCGTCCCGGGCGCGACCTGGTCGATCAGGGTGGGCCTGACGAAGTAGCCGTCGCGCAGGCCGTCCTGGTCGGCGCGGGTGCCGCCGGTGACGACCCGGCCGCCCTCCTTGACCCCGGTGTGCACGTACTCGAGGATGCGTGTCATCTGCGGCTCGCTGATCACCGGGCCCATGTCCGGGTTGTCGAGTCCGCGACCCAGCCGCATGCGGCGCATGACCTCGGCGGCGTGCTCGAGGACCTCCGCATGGGCCTGCTTCTCGACCAGCAGCCGGGATGGCGCGGTGCAGGTCTGCCCCGCGTTCTGCAGGATGACCCGGGCCGCGCTGGCGCCCGCGTGGGCCAGGTCGGCGTCCGCGAAGACGATGTTCGGGGACTTGCCGCCCAGCTCGAGCGTCACGGGAACGACGTGGTCGGCGGCCGCCTTCATCACGGCGATCCCGGTCGGCACCGAGCCGGTGAAGGTGACCTGATTGATCCCGGGGTGCCCGGCGAGCGCCGCGCCGGCCACCTGGCCGTGGCCGGTCACGACGTTGAGGACGCCGTGGGGGAGGCCGGCCTCGAGGGCCAGCTCCGCGATCCGGAGCGTGGAGAGGACCGCCTCCCCCGCGGGCTTCGCGACCACGGTGTTGCCGCAGGCGAGCGCCGGTGCGATTCCGCGGCAGGCGAGCCGCAGGGGATAGTTCCAGGGCACGATCTGGGCCGAGACGCCGAGCGGCTCGCGGACCGTGTAGTCGAGCATGTTCGGTCCGAGCGGGATGCTGGCGCCGAAGATCTTGTCCGCCGCACCCGCGAAGTACTCGAAGAACTGCGCCGCCGCCTCGGCGTCCGCCTCGGCCTCGCGGAGCGGCTTGCCGACGTCGAGGCTCTCGAGCGCGGCCACGTCGGCGCGATGCTCGCGGATCAGCGCCGCCAGCCGGTTCAGGATGTGGACGCGCTTGAGCGGCGCGGTCTTCGACCACACCCTGGTGAAGGCCTCCCGCGCGGTCTCGACCGCGGCGTCGACGTCGCGCCGGTCGCCCTGCGCGACCCTGGTGAGCGGCCGCCCGTTCGACGGATCGCGGGTCTCGAACCAGTCGCCGGAGATCGCGTCGACCCGGTGCCCGCCGATCAGCATCCGGCCGTCGAGGTGGGGGGCGGGGACGGTCGGGGCCATCGAACGAAGGATAAAGGAGGGGCCGCATCCACGGCCCCTCCGGTCGGATCGGGTGCTAGGAGAGCGTCACCGTACCGCCCAGCAACGGGCCGCCGGTCGCATAGCCGTCGCTCAGCTGGACCGCGTAGGCTGCCGGCGCCGTCGCTGTGGCCGCCTGCTCCACGATGACGAAGGCGACCGCGACGCCGGCCTGGTTCACGCCTTCGCCCGTCACCGTGACCGTGTGCAGGACGCCATCGAAGACGACCGACTCGATCTGGGTCGAATGGAAGCTGTCATGCGCGCCGGGATCGCTGAGCTGCTCGCTGTTCTGGTCGCCATCTTTGGCGCCGTCCTCGTCGGATTGGAAACTGGCGCTCCCGCCGTTTTCCCCCTGGACGTTGCCGTTGCCATCGCCCTCGTGGTTACCCGTGCCGCCACCGCCGGACCCCGATGGGCAGGGCGGGGTGCCGACGATGTGATCGGCGCCGAAGCCGGAGTCAGGACCGCGGTCGGCCGCCGCCGTGTAGTAGAGGCCCTGTCCGCCGACCGTGAACGACCCGTGCGTATCGGCGAACGTGTTCGTCAGGTGAGCGCCATCCGGGGGGCTGCCGACGCCCGACCGGGGCACGTGGATGACGAAGTATCCGAGCGGCCCCGGATGGAACTCGCCGGTCGTCGTCCCGATCTGGGTGAAGTTCCCGCTCCAGCTCCCGTAGCTGTAGCTGGCCACGGCCCTCGACCCCGTCCCGTTGGTCGTCGCCTGCGCGTACCACCAGGTCTTGCCCGTCGCCGTCCCGTACTGCCAGTACACCGTCCAGAAGGCGGAGATCAGGTTCGGGTTCTGCGCAGTGGGCGGCGCCTCCAGGTCTTTCAGCTTGAGCGTGACGTCGATCGTGCTCCCGCCGGCCTGCGACCGGAAGGTGCCGCTCTTGATGTCGAGGTTGTCGAGGTTCTGTCCCGTGCCGCCCGGGTAGTTGTTGGGCGCGTCATTGATGAAGTCGAGGATCTGCGGCCCGGGGCAGACGTTCCCCTGCGGCGGCAGCGGCTGCGGTGGCGGGACCTTGCAGTCGGTGACCGGCGTCGCCAGCCCGGTGATGGCCGGATCGCCGGAGCACTGCCGCGTGTAGTACATGACCGAGCGGCCGGGGGAGGCGTGGTCGTCGGCGTAGGCGATGTCGGCCGCGCCGTTGGTCGGGTCGATCGCGACCTGGAAGAAGTCGAGCAGGGTGCGGTCGCGCCCGCCGTTCGTGCCGATGTTGCAGTTCAGCCCATCGAGGCAGATCGGGCCCGTGTGGATTACGTGGTCGCTCGCCGTGCTCACCGCCCAGGTGCTTCCGCCGTCGATCGACTGGGCGAAGTACACGTTCCAGACGTTCCTGGGATCGTCCTGCGGATTCGGCTGCGCCCCCGCGCCGCCGGTCGCGCCGTAGAAGACCGCGTCCACGCGGCCGCTCGATCCGGCGTCCGCCCACGGCATCACGGTCGTGTTGATGCCGGCCGGCAGCGGGACCTGGCTGGGGGCCGCGCTGGCATCCCAGCCGGTGCCGGTCGGGTCCGACTTGGTGAAGACGTGATTGCCGTCGCTGAAGAAGGCGTACACGCGCCCGCCGGCGTCGACCGCCGTGACCGGGAAGATCCGGTTGTAGCGCGCGCCCATCGGTCCGTGATAGATCTCGTAGTTGCGCCAGGCGATCGTGGGTGGGGCTGGGGCGACTGCGTCGGTGACGGTCCCGACCGCCTCGTAGAGCCGGTTGAAGTTCGCCGTGCTCGCGACGCCCTGGTTTCCGTTGTCGGTGGGGCTGTCCGGGGTGGCGAAGATGGAGTAGAGGGTGAGGACGTTGCTCACCGGGTCACGCCGGGCAACCAGGTTGCCCAGCTCGTTACCCGCCAGCGCGCCCAGGCCTTGCCACTGTCCCTGGGGCACGTCTGTGCTGTTGATGATGGGCCCGCTCTGCGTGTAAGTGAGCCCGCCGTCGGTCGAGATGCTCATCTCGATGTCGCCCAACGAGATGTCGTGGTAGGTCATGAAGACCGTGTTCAGGCCGCGCGTGTTCAGCTTCGGGTCGGCCACGTTCCACATGCGGTCGTCGCCGACCACCTGGGTCGAAGCCGGGTTCGCGGTCCCGAACGTGGCGCCCCCGTCGCTCGACTTCCCGACCGTGATGTTGACCAGGTTGTCGAGGCTCGAGTAGGCGATGTTGGAATCGGTCGGGGCTGGGAAGGTGGGCGTGGTCGCGGTCTCCTGCGGGCCGATCGCCCAATCGCAATCACCGCCGCCCAGGTTGTGGTCGGGAGCGCCGATGAACGTCGCGCTCGAGCCGTCATGCGTGACGCGCATCGCGTTGCACTGTGCGCCGGTCGGCCCGATCACGAAGGCCCGGCCGAGGCGGTCGCTCTTGATGCTGGGCTCCGCGGCGCCGCTGCTGCCCGGCAGCAGGAGGTTCGGGTTGAACGTCGCGGGCGTGGCCGCCACCACCGGAACGGTGGCCACGTTACCTATCGCGACCACCGCCACAAGACTCGTGATCGCGCTCAGGACGGCCGGCCGAAAACGCGCATGTGACCGCATCGATTCCCTCCTAGTGCAGCTGGACGGCGCCGTCCAGCAAAGTGCCGCTGATCGTGTAGCCGTCGCTGAGCGTCAGCACGTAGCCCCCCACGCCCGCGACGCCGTCGACCGCCGTCAGCGTGAAGCCGACGGGATACCCGTTATGCGTGCCGGCGCCCGCCACCGTCATCGTGTGCAGCGCATCGTCGAAGGTGACCGCATCGACCCGCGTCGATTGAAAGGTGTCACCCGTGCTGGAATCGGACGCCTGCACGCCTTCCGTGCCCCCGTCCTCGCAGCCGTCCTGGTCGACGTGGACATGCGCCCGGCCGCCGCGGCCGTCCGAGACGTCGCCGTCGCCGTCCGCCACGTGACAGGGCGGCGGGCCGCCGTTGGCGACCGCGGCCTGGAAGTTGTAGCAGCAGACGCCGTCGACCTGGAGCGGGACGGAATCAGCCTGGGCGCTGGCATTCGTCTGGGAGCCTTCCAGTCCGGCCTGCGCCAGCGCGTACCCTCCGACCTCTTCCAGCAGGCTGGTCGCCGTAGGGGCGCCGACGCCCTGCGTGTCGACCGCGATCGTGAGGGTGCAGGGATTCGCGGCCGACGGAGATTGGGGGCAGCTGACCCGGCCGGGCTCCGGGGATCCGGTGAAGGTCGGTCCGGCGCCCGGCTCGGGATAGGTCGTGACGTGCGGGAAGCAGGCGGACACCGAGCAGAGATCGATCGACTGGGCCTTGCCGGCGTAGAAGCTGGGCCTGCCCGCGGGGCCGGTCTCCATCGCCGCGTAGTAGATCGTGTTACCCATCTGCCAGCGCGTGACGTACTGGACATTGGTCGACCCGCTCAGCGCCGCGATGGTCGCGGCAGGGTGAGCGAGGTCGACGACCTGCATGGTGACCGTCAGCGTGTGCAGGTCCGCTGACAGGCTGAGCTGGCTGTTACGGATGTCCATCCCCGGTTGGTTCACGCCGCCGATTACCGGGTAGCGCGCGTCACCGGCCGGGTCGGGGAGGCCGCTCACCGGCGCATTCGAAGGACCGGTGACGATGGTGCCGAAGAGACCGGGCCCGGAGGATTGCCGCGCGACCGAGACGACCGGTGCCCCCGCGTGGTCGGCGACCTGCGGGATGCTCGTTGGAATCGGGCTCTGGATCAACCCGTTGGAGGTGTCATCGTAGACGACCTCGGCCGCGCCGGATCGGTCGATCGTGACCGCGAAGAAGTCGGCGAGGTTGCGGTTGCCGGTCGAGAGGACGCAATTCGTGCCCTGCAGGCAGATGTCGTCGTAGTGGCTGGGATGGGGCGACACCCTGACCAGCGTCATGGACGGCGGGGCGCCCGTGACCGCGCCCGTGGCATCGGTGGGGAAGACGACCTGGTTCATGAAGACGTTCCAGGCCTGCTGGTTGTGGCTGCTGGGATCGACGGCCAGGTTCGACCCGTACCAGACGGCGTCGGCGCGGCCAGGCCCGCCGGCCTTGATCCAGGGGAAGACGTTGACCGCGTCACCGGTTGCGCTCGACCCGTCGCTGACCTGGACCGGATCGCTCCAGGTCTTCCATCCACTCGCCGCGCTGGCGGCGCTGACGAAGACCTGGCGCTGGGTCGGATTCGTGGTGGGCGCTCCGAGCGCATAGGCGATCATGAGGTTGCGCGCGCTGTCCATCGAGAGGACGGAGAACAGCGTGTCGGGGGAGGCCGGCAGGTTGTTCTTGATGACGATCAACTGGCCGGGATCACCCTGCGGGTATTTCGCCGTGGGCGCATCGAGGAAGGTCAGGTCGCCGGCCGCGTTGGGCGTGCCGATGTTGAGGCGCAGGCTCCATGCGCCGGTGTTCGGGTCCTGGTAGCCGGCCGCCTGCAGCACCTGTCCCGTGACCTGGTCGATGGCCGGATATCCGTCCGGGCCGAACGGCGTGTACACCGCGCCGGTCCCGTTGGGCGCGTTGGCCAGCGCGTTGACGTAGTTGAGGCCCGGGCCGCCCGGCTGAGGGTCGACCAGCGCGTTGCTCTTGTTCCACTGGGCGCCCCCGTTCGGGCCAGGGCCGGCCAGGTTGTTGTACTCGAGGTAGATCAGGGGCAGTGGTCCGGTGTAGGCGGACGTGCTCGCGGTCCCGGGCGCCGGGTCGTACACCGCGAGCCACTGCCGGTCGGCCCCGGGACTGGTGGCGTTGTCGCACCCGCCCGTGACGCTCTCGTTGACGGTCGCGCCGCCGTCGCCCGTCGTGGCCGTGCGCACGCAGGCCAGCGCGTAGAGGTCGGCGAAGTATTGCTTGCCGCTGCGGTCGAAGTTGATGTCGGTGTCGCCACCGCCGGGCGGGTCCTTGAAGCTCTGCGCCGGGCTGGGCGGCGGGCCGGGGGAGATCACGCGATAGGTGTGGCCGCCGTCCACGGAGCCCAGCCACGTGCTGCGCTGGGTGCCGGTGCCGGTCGGGCCGCTGACGAAGACACGCCCGCTCGGATCGACGGCGATGTCCGGCTCGCCGTTGGTGTGGATCGGGTCGGCGACTGCGGGGACTTCGAAGCCGATCGAGGCGGCGGCGCTGACCGGCGCCGATCCCGTGGTGCCGAGTGCGCTGGAGGCGACCAGCAGGGCGAGGGCGACGGGCGCGGCCTGGCGGGGACTGGGCATGCGGCTCTCCCTTCGAACGCCGGCATTGCGCCAGCCGGCAGCGCTATTCCCCTGCCACCACGAAGTGTGGTAGCTAACAGTTGGGATATAGCATCATGGGTGCAATCATGTCAATACTTCCCCCTTACGAGGCGCCCACAAGATCTTGACACCACCTGCAGTGTTGGGTAGTGTCCGGCCGTGGATCCCGGGCAGACGGTCGGCCGGCTCACCCGGCTCGGACTGACCAGCTACGAGGCCCGCGCCTACCTGGCCCTGACCGGCCGCGATTCGTTCACGGCGGCCGAGGTCGCCGCCCGGGCCGAGCTGCCCCGCCAGCGGATCTACGACGTCCTGGGCGGCCTGGTCTTGAAGGGCCTGGTCAGCACCCGGCCGGGCAGCGTCGTCAAGTACGCGGCGGGCGACCCCACGCCGGCCATCGGACGGCTGCTCGCCGAGCACCGCAGCCGCCTGGACGACATGGAACGCGAGGCCCGCGTCCTGATCGACCAGCTCACGCCCGCCTACCGCGCCGGCCAGGAGCAGAGCGATCCGCTCGAGTACATCGAGGTCCTGCGCTCACCGGGCGCGATCAACGCGCGGTTCGACGCCCTGCAGGCCGCGGTCAAGCGGGAGCTCCTGATCTTCACCAGGCCTCCCTACGCGAAGGCGCCCCAGGACAACCTCGCGGGGCTCGCCGTCGCGCGCGCCCACAGCGTACGGAGCCTCTACGAGTTCTCCCTCTTCGCGGATCCCGCGGCCAGCGCGGGCGTCAGGCGGTTCATCGAAGAGGGCGAGGACGCGCGGTTCGTGTCCGAGCTCCCGCTGAAGCTCGTCATCATCGACGAGGCGATCGTCATGTTTGGGATGCAGGACCCGATCGCGGGGCGGGCCGACCTGACCATGATGGTCGTCGAACATCCGGCGCTCGCCGTCGTGCTGAAGGCGGCCTTCGAGGCGTACTGGGAGCGCGGGGTCAGCTTTGCGGAGGCGCGAGCGGCTTCTGGGCGAAGTCGAAGCAGTCTTCCAGCCCGTCGGACGCCTGGTCACGCGCGTTCAGCGGGCCGAGCCCGAAGGTGACCTCGCAGAACTTGACCGGGCTGATGTGCGAGTGCTGGATGGTGGAAACGTAACCCGGCTTCGCGTACGGGCTCAGGATCAGGCAGGGAACGCGCGACCCGTACCGGAACTGGGTTCCGTCGCTCCAGGCCTCGACGTTGGGCGGCGTGACGTGATCGAACCACCCGCCCCAGTCGTCCCAGGTGATGATGATCGCGGTCGAGGGCCAGAGCCCGCCCTGGACGATGGCGTTGACCTGCTGCACGGTCCAGGCCATCCCGTCCTTGATGATCTCGACCGGGTGCTCGCTCAAACCGCTGGGCGCGTAGACCCAGGAGACCGTGGGCAGCGTGCCGGCCGTGGCGTCCTGGGCGAAATGCTCCGAGGTCAGGTTGTTCGGATCGTGCTGGAGCGCGGTGATGTACTGGTGGGCGTAGCTGCCGTAGCTGCGCCAGGTGTAACCGGCCTGCGCCAGCGATTGGGGGAGCGAGGGGATGTTGAACGGCGGCCGCAGGCTGACCGGGTCGCGATAGTGCGGGTTGTTGATGATCGGCGAGTCCGCCGCGATCAGCATCAGGTGGTTCGGTGTCGAGGGGCCGGCCACCGCGCTGAAGTAGCGGTCGCAGAGCGTGAACTGGCGCGCGTAAGCCCAGTAGGAGGGGATGTTCGCCTCCGCGTACTGCTCGCGGGTCGCGCCCGCGGCGCGGTTGAGCCAGGCGTGGTGGTCGTGCGGGTGGTCCGAGGTGGGTGGATCGCTGGCGGCCGCCAGGGTGGCGTCGCCGTTCGCGCCCTTGAACTTGCCGAAGTAGTTGTCGAACGTGTGGTTCTCCTTGACGATGATGACGACGTGCTGGATCGGGCCCGCGGCGGTCTTGCCGCGAACCGGCGCAGGCGCGGTCTTGGTCGGGGGCCGCGGTCGCGGAATCGGTTTGCCGCGCGACGGAGCGGGCTTGCGCCGTACCGGCGCCGTTGCGGGAGCCATTCCGCGGCCAGTCTAGGGCGTGCCGGCCGAAATGTGTACCGTGCACCCCTCACCTGATTTCAGATCGAGGACGACTTGCGACAGGCTTGCGTCCCACTGTGACGACGTCACGCACGAGCCGGTCACCGCGGGTGACGGCAGTGTCAGCGCGGACCATCCGATCGCGACGGGCTGATCGCCGTGCGTCGCCGCGACGGTCACGGTCAGCGCCCCGCGCACGCCGTCGCCACGACCCGCGGTGACCTGCGCCGGCGCGGCCTGGAGATAGGGGCGCGCGAGGTGCTGGAGGATCGAGAGGTTGACGAGGTTGCCCTTCGCGTCGCGAATCCCCCAGTAGCGGTTCTGGCGCCACTGCCACCAGGCCCAGCCCAGGCCGCGGTCGTCCATCAGGTTCAGGGTGGCGTCCGCATACGACGGAGCTCCCCGGCTGGTCAGGTCGATGCCGAGCTCGCCGATGAAGAGCCCGGCCGGCAGCTGGCCCGCCTCGCGCGCGAACTCGTCGAGCCGGCTCGCCTCAGGGGCCGGGTCGCCGGTCCAGAAGGGCGGGATCAGGGAGCCGACGTACAGGTGCGGTCCATATAAGAGGTTGTCGGCATGCAGCGGCCGGATCGCGGTGTTCAGGTTCAGGAAGAGGATGCTCTCCGCCATGAGGATGTGGTTCGAGTCGACCTCCGCGATCGCCTGCATCACGCGCTGGTAGAAGGGCCACATCCAGTACTTCTCGAAGAGGACGGGCGGGATCGGCAGGCCGTCCGGCTCGTTGATGACGTCGTAGGCGGCGACCCCCGGCGTGTCGCGGAAGCGGCGGGCGACCGCCTGCCAGACCATGGCGAAGTCGCGCTGCCAGTCCTGGGAGAGCCAGAAGTAGGTGCCGGCGGCGATCGCGGCGGGGGAGAGCGCGTGCCCCCAGGTGAGGTTTCCCTTGCCGACGTACAGGTCGGGGAGCGGGAAGGTCGCCCACCCGGGAGCTCCCGAGGCGCCGTACTTCGGGCTCCAGCCGAGCCGGAAGTGCACGTCGAGGATGACGTAGAGCCGGTGGGCGTTGAGCGTGCGCACGGTGGTCGCGACCCGGTCGAGGTAGGCGGTGTCGACCCGGCCGCGCACCGGCTCGAGCTGGGCCCAGTCGATGCCCAGGCGGACCAGGTTGAACCCGCTCGACTGGATCAGGCGCGCGTCCTGCTCGTCGATCGGGGCCGGCGGCTCGTCCGGGTAGAGGACGAGCGCGTCGTCGTTGAAGCCGCGCAGGGTGACGATGCGTCCCGTGGAGTCTTCGATACGACCCTGCCGGACCTGCAACCAGTCGAGTCCGGAATCCGAAGGCTTGCGGTCGACCGCTGTTCCCGTTACGGTGAGCGGTGGGAGCGGCATGAGTGCCATGACGAGACTGAGGACCAGGAGCGCGATCAGCGTCAGACCGATGGCGCGCGGCAGGCTCACCCGTCCGCCTCTGCGAGACACCATGTTGAGTGTACGGCCCCCCCAGCACGAGCTCTACGGTTATCCCGTCATGGCGATCGCCGGGGCGAAGGCAACCAGGCCGATCCTGGTGATCGAAGACGACCGGGACGTCGCGCAGATGCTGCGCACCTATCTCGAGCTGGAGGGATACCAGGTCGTCGTCGCGTCGGACGCCGGGCAGGCGCTCCAGCGCTTCGACGAGATCCACCCGCGGGTGGCGGTCATCGACGTCCGCATCCCGGGCGGTTCAGGGCTGTCCCTGGCCAGGACGATGAAGGCCCGGGGACGGACGGGCGTGATCATCTTCACTGCCGGCATGGCCTCGCGACGCGAGGCGACCGACGCCGGCGCCGACGTCTTCCTGCTGAAGACGGCGCCGCTCAGCGAGCTGGGGCAGGCCGTCCGCACCCTCCTCCACCGTCCCCCGCCTGACGGGTATTAGAGGATGCGCGACGGGTCGTAGATCCAGTTCAGGCCCAGGCCGAGGAGCCCGACCGCGATCGTCATGATCCCGAGCAGGGCGAGCAGGCGGGCGCCGATCCGCAGGCCGAGGGGCGCCGACCGCCAGGGGCGGGCGGCGTCGAACCACAGGGTCCAGACCGCCATCGGCAGGATCGGGAGCGCGCGCAGGAGGATCCGCGCGCCCGGGTCCGGGTGGGTGAACGAGAGGAAGACGTACAGTCCGGCCACCGGGGTCAACGCCACCAGGATGGCCCCGGTCAGCCAGGGCCGTCGCCCGAGCAGGCGGCCGAACCGATCGGGCGTGATCTGGGCGCGCATCTCGCCACCACCGTGACGCACCTCGGCGGTCGTGTCAACGGGCATCCGGCCCAGCGTCGGGATGCCTAGGTGTGATTCCCACGTAGGTTGTTGACAACTGGTTGACAGCAGAGAGCCCCTCTGTTCGGTTTGGGATGTGCAACCAACCCGACCGACAGGAGGCTCTCTATGGTTCATCCTAGGGCGAAGCTCACCGAATTTGGC
>DASQGL010000078.1:0-94352 GCA_035632635.1 Candidatus Limnocylindrales bacterium | reverse complement strand
CGCTGGCTGATCGGCTGCCCGTCGAACGCAGCGCGTTCGAGCATGGACTCCATCTGACCCGCCACGGCGTCCCGCTCCGCGCCGAGCGAGGCCAGGCGGTTCTCGAGGCTGACGTACTGGCTGTCGTTCGCGGAACTGCCGCTGGCGAGCGCGGTGGTCGAGGCGCTGAGCGTCGCCATCCCGAACTCGCCGACCGTCGCATTCAGCTGCTTGTAGGTGCTGGCGAGCGCTTCCAGCGTGCCGCGATGCTGACGCATGGACCGGGGGAGCGCCGACGGGTTGATCGCTTCCATCAACACGCGGCCCTGGTGCGAATAGTCATCCGTGAGGCCCGTCAGCGACAGGAGTGTCGGCCGGACGTCGGTGTGGTCCGACCAGATCGAGTGATTGACACCGAGGTTGCGGATCCCCGGCCCGACCAGGCCGAGCCAGGTGGTCACGATCTCCTTCTGGATGTCGCCGTGGTTCCAGGCGAATCCGAACTGCTCCTGGACGCAGGGCGAGCTGCAGCTCGGGGCGCCGGCGTAGAAGAAGTACGCCGGATCGGCGAACCAGGTGAAGGTCGGAGTCCGCGCCGGGTCCGCCGTGATCATGTGGAGGAGCTTCATCTCCACCGGGTCCGCCATGGCGGCCGTAAGGGGCTGCGCCGGATTGCCCGTATAGAAGTTGGGGGCCGTCAGGCGTGCAGTCGCACGTTCGAATGTCCGGGTCACCGCGGCATCTCGAGCCGGATTGCCCGTGATGTAGACGGTCGGGGCGTCGTCGCTGTGCACCTTGAAAGGCGTGGTGATGCCCTGCTGCGTCGCGAGCAGCCCGGCCATGTTCGCGTTCAGCTCGCCCACGTTATTGGCCGGGCACGTGGGGACGGATGCGCTCGGGCAGTTCACATGACTGTACGTGCATGGCGTCGTGACGCCGTCGCACCCGGCCGGCGTGGGCGTCCCGCCGGCGAAATGGTCGCCCTCGTCCGACGTGAAGACGAAGAGCGTGTTGCTCTGGTTGATGCCGTCGTGGGCGAGCCGGGTGAAGAACTTGCCGAAGGCGTCGTCATACGCCTTCAGCGCCGCGACGTATCCGGCCTGTCCGGGACCGTAGGCCGGGCCGCTGGGATGATTGTCATGCGCGTCCGAGATGTAGGCGTACGTCACCGGGACCCCGTTTTCCTGCATCGCGGCCACGTAGGCGAGAGACGTCGATGCCGACATTCCGTCAAAGCCCGGGAAGCCGGCCGACTGGCTGACCGGGTTCATGATCACGTTGCCATTGAGATCGGTCATCGGGTTGCCGCCGTTGATCACGGGCGCGACGTACTTGGCGCCAAAAAGCCCGTTGAAGCCGGTGTAGCCACCCGGCTCCTGCGGCAGTGCGTCGGCCTGGCCGCCATTCCCCGCGGAGCAAACGCTGGATCCCGAGGCGCAATGGACGGCGATCCCGACGAAGTCGGTGAACGCTTGATTCGGGGTACTGGCGACCTCGGCGGCCTGCGGCGAGCCTGCCCCGAACACGGTCGGGATGTCGGTGGCGATGTTCTCGAGCTCGATGTTCGCCGTCCCGACGCCCCCGACGTTGCAGCCGGCGCGGGTGAACGGCACCCAGGGAGCGGGCGCGTTCTTGCCGCCCGCGGTCAGCATGTTGGGGAGGGTATCGGTCGGGGTCGACGTGGTCGGATCGAACAGTGGATCCGTCCAGTAGGCGAACGAGACCCCCAGGTTGCTGGTGCCGTCTGGATTGAAGTACCGGAAGCTGTTCGCCACGGGGACGCCCATCCGGTCGCCGTAGACGCCGGTCAGGGTGGTCAGGATGTCGGTCGCCGTGTGCGAGATGAGCGGCGTGTGGTGGTTCGTGAGCAGCGTGCCGTTGCCCTTGATGAAGTTGAGCAGGTTCGGCATCTGCTCGAGATCGGACGGGACGTTCGGGTTGTCGCGGGTGAAGTGCGTGTTGTCGAATTGAATCTCGATCACGTGCTGGATCTTGCCCGACGCCGAGTTCAGCTCGCAGCCGCTGGCCGCACCGCTGCTGCCGGCCGCGGCCGGTACGACCGACATTCCGAGCATCCCGAGGCCGAGCGTGACCGCCGGCACCATCGCCACACCGAACAGGCGCGTCAACGCGCGAGGTCTGTGCTTCATGTCTCCTCCTCATCCGCGTACCGACAACCCTCCGAAGTCTGCCGCTCCCTCCCGCAAGCGCAGGCCAAAGCCGAATGAAGGTTCGGTTAAATCAGCGGTTCCATCAATACCTTGGACTCGACCGAAAGTCAAGCCCTCTAGACTGATCGGCATGGCCCCGATGCGTCTCGGTCTGGACGTCGCCCAGCACCAGCTGACCTGGCCACAACTGCTGGAGCGCGTCCTCCTCGCGGAGCAGGCGGGCTTCGAGAGCGCCTGGCTCTTCGATCATTTCAAGCCGCTCTACGGCGACCCGAAGGGACCGTGCCTGGAGGCATGGACCCTACTGGCCGGGCTTTCCGCCGCGACCACGCGGATCCGCCTCGGGGTGTTGGTCACCGGCGTGACCTACCGGCATCCTTCGATTCTGGCCACCGAGGCGATCACCGTCGACCACATCTCAAAGGGCCGCCTCGAGATCGGGATGGGCGCCGCCTGGCACGAGGGCGAACACGCGGAGCTGGGCGTCCCGTTCCCAGCCATCAGGGAACGCGCCGAGCGGCTCGAGGAGGCAATCCAGCTGATGCGCGACCTGATGACGCGGGATCGCGTGTCCTTCGAGGGCAGCTACTACCAGCTTGAGCAGGCCACGTACCGCCCGCGGCCGGTCCAGCAACCGCATCCGCCCTTCTGGATCGGCGCGAGCGGCGAGCAGCTGATGCTGCCCATCGTCGGCCGGCAGGCCGATGTCTGGCACGCGTTCGGCTCGTCCGATCACCTGGAGCGGAAGTCGCGAATCATCGACGAGCACGCGGAGCGCGCCGGACGCGACCCCAGGGCGATCGTGCGCTCGACTTCACTCTCCCTGTCGCAACCCTGGGACCGCGTCCGCCGTCACGTCGACGCGCTCCAGCGGGCCGGCTTCAGCTACCTGGTGGTGAGCTGGCCGAGCGAAGGGCGCGGCCGCCTGGAAGAGTTCATGGAGCGGATCAGGCCCGAAATCGCCGCCGCGCGGTAGCCGGGTGACGAGCAGGCGGCCGGCGCCGGCCGGCCGCCGCTCGAGGTCAGTGCTGCTGGTTGCTGTCGCCGCTCACGTCCTTCGCGAAGTACACGTTCGGGTCGTTGCGCCCCTGCGGCCAGAGCGCATTCACGACGATGTCGCGATTGTCGCCCCAGGCAAAGTAGCGGGCCGAGCCGTCGGTCGCGCTTGCGATGTAGTCACCCATGTAGCCGGGGACGATGATCGGATCGAACTGGGGGACGTTGAGCACGCCCGGGAACGATCGATCGGTCACACGGCGGGCCGTCCAGGTGGTCCCGTCGGGGGAATCCGAGACCATCGCGTTGAGCGCGCCCTTGCCGCTCGTGTCGGTGCTGATCTGGTAGTAGAGGACGTGCAGCCCCGCGGCGTCCGCCGTGATCGAGGGCTGGATCTCGTCGCGGTTCCCGGCGGTCACCGCCGTCGGGTTGCTCCAGGTGCTTCCACGATCCGACGACGAGCTCATCAGGATGTGGCTGTGGCCGCCCTGACCGTCGTTCCAGGTGGCGTAGACCGTGTGGCCCCGGCCCGCGAGCGTCGGGAACTCGAGGTTGCGCATGAAGCTGCCGGGCCCGAGCTGGAAGAACCCGGCGAACGTACTGCTTTGCGTCGAGGACGTGACCGCCGCGATCGTCGTCTCCGCAGACCAGGTCTGGCCCCCGTCAGCCGAGGCGAACGCGACGACAGCCTGGGAGGACGGCGGTGGGAAGGTGCAGGACGGGTTCACGCTCATCAGCTTCTCGGCCGCGAGGTAGAGCGTCCCGTCTGGACCGCGCAGCGGCTGCGCGCCGATGTACTGCTGGAAGGAGCAGCCACCCGTGCTGGCGTCCGGGTTCATGTTGATCCGGGCTGCGTAGACCGTCGACCAGGTCTGCCCGCCATCGCTGGAGTGGGCCACCGGGAGGCCGCTGTAGAAGGTCGGGAACAGCGTCGCCGGGTCATACGTGAAGTCGTCCCAGGTCGCGTAGACGTTCGTGCCCGGCCCGGCGGTCATCGCGTCCTTGTCGGCCATGTAGACCGGGCTGGTGGTCGGAGGGGTGGGCAGCGGGGCCAGCGCGCTCCAGGTCCGGCCACCCGAGGTCGACCGCGAGACGCCCACGAATTGCCCGCCGTGCACGTAGTCGCCGACGAGACTCGAGTAGTAGAACGTGCCATTCGCGTCGGCCGCGACCCAGGGATCGCCGAGGTTGAAATCACCCCCGGAGTTCGGGATGAACCCCGCGTCGGTGAACGTTCGCCCGCCATCCGAGGAATAGGCGACGCCGTTCAGGTCGAGCGCGGCGACCGTCGGACCGGGCAGCGCGCGAGCTGAATCGTTGAACCCGACGACCACCGTTCTTCCCGAGACGGCGATCGTCGTCTCGCTCTGGGTCGTCTGGTCGATCAGGACGTCTTCGGCCGGGTTGTTGACTCGCACGTTGGCCAGGCCGTGCTGCGATTCATCGGTCTGCCCCGAGTTGAGCTGTTTGCCGTGTTGCTCGATCTGAGCACTATCCGGCGCCGCGCGCCGGATGTCCTGGTGCGCGAGCGCTTCGAGGCCCATCCTCGCGGACGCCGTCATCACGGCCCTGGAGTCCAGGATCTTCTGGGCCAGTTCCTGCCTGCTGGGCACCGCCTTCGCGGGAGCGGCGATGCCGATCCCGCTTCCACCGACACCGATCGCCACGGCTGCCACGACGCCGACTAGCAGAGCTCGCCGCATGTGATTCCCTCCTTCAATGCGGGAGGGTGTTCCGTGGTGCCGGTTGGGCGAGCATGCGCGCACACGGCATGCCCTGGCAGCCCACACGCCTCCCCTCGTCCTTCGTGGCTGCCCCTTACTTACGCCCCACGGGCGTACTTGTCAAGGACGGCCTGCGGTGGCGGCGGGATTCCGCTCAGGGACAGCGGAGGACAGGCATCGCGAGCACGTTGCTGAACGCGCCCCCCGGCGTGCGCGCCACGACCCACAGCGGCGCGAGCCGGCAGAGGCCGGCCGGCACCGGCGTCAACAGGCCGCCAGCCGGTGTTGCCCTGACCTGCCAGGCCAGGCTTCCCCGCCGTCCGGTTGCGACCAGCTGCACCATCTCGAGCGCTCGGAAGCCACTGCCGCAGATCCACGGCGGCGAAGCGAGCCGCGTGGGGCCGGAGGGCGGCAGCGACCCCACACACAGCGCGATGTGCGGTTCGCGCGGCGGGGGCACGGGGAGCGGGGGCACCGGGCGGCAGCCCAGCGGGTTCGCGGTAACCGGTGGGCAGTTCGGGAAGCCGATCGACGGCGTCGAGGGGGCCGGCGCCGGGCGCGCCGGGGGCGGGATGACGAGTTCGCCACCGTGTGAGGTCCCCGCGCTCGTCGCGCCGCGCGATGGCTGCCCGACCACAGCCGCCCACTGGGGCACGTGTGCGGCCGGCGCCGCGAGGGCAGGGCCCCCAGCCCTCGCCACCTGCTGATCGGACGCACCGCAACCGGCGATCAGCAGCCCGGCCACGAGCAACGATCCGGCGGCTGTTCGTCTCATGGCCTCTGAAGAGTAGAACGGCCGGACGCCGCCGAGCTGACGGCTGGCCGGACCCGGAACACCGCAAAGGACGGCCGCCCAGGCCGTCCTTTGGTTGCAGGCGCGTGATTTCCAGATCGATGAATGGAATGAAGCCCTGGACGACGCCGCTGCCCACTACATCGCGATCCCCCTTCCCCCCGTCACCGATCAGACCCCCGCATAGACAACGCGCGTGAAGGGTGATCGGTTACACGGGCCCGGCGACGCGGTCGCGTCCGGCGTAGACGTTGAGGCGGCGTCCGCGCAGAAAGCCGATCAGCGTCTGGTTGGAGGCCTGGGCCAGGTCGCGGGCCAGGCTCGATGGCGCGGAGACGGCGGCGATCACCGGAATGCCCGCCATCAGCGCCTTCTGCACGATTTCGAAAGACGTGCGCCCGCTGACCATCAGGATCACGTCACGCAATGGGACCAGGTCGTGTGCGACGGCGTAGCCGACGACCTTGTCGACCGCGTTGTGCCGTCCGATGTCCTCGCGCACCACGATCGGGGCGCCGTCGCGTGTGAAGAGCCCGGCGGCATGCAGGCCTCCGGTCGCCGCGAAGACGGACTGCTCGGTGCGCAGCTTCGCGTCCAGCCCGAAGACGACTTCCGGATCGATGCGCAGACCATCCGGGGGAATGGGCGCCGCCTGGCGGTGGATGGCTTCGATGCTGCTGACGCCGCAGAGCCCGCAGCTGGAGGCGGCGAAGAAATGGCGCTGCCAGCGCGCGTCCTTGCCCGGAGCGCCGGCCTGAAGACGGACGTCCAGGATGTTCTCCAGGTCCGGGTGTTCGCCGTTTTCCACGGCGTCGATCGCCACGACATCGCCCTTGCCGCGGATGATGCCCTCGCTGAAGAGGAATCCCAGGACGAGATGACGATCGTCGCCGGGGGTGCGCATGATCACGGTCAGGGGTTCCCCGGAAAGCCGGATTTCCAGCGGCTCCTCGGTCGCCAGCCGGTCGTCGACGCGAGCCAGCGTCTCGTCGCCGAGCCGGGTGACCCTGGTGCGCTGGGACGATCGATCAGCCATGTGCGAATGCTACCCCGACCCCGCTCCGACGTCCTCCCAGCGATACGGGACGACGCTGCCGACGAAGGGAACGCGCAGGCCGGGACGGACGAGGTAGGGCTCGACGGCGCTGTAGAGCGGAATCATCCGGCCGTCGTCGACCACGAACTGCTCGGCCCGCTGGTCGGCGGAAAGCGCCGCGTCGAGCGTGAGGGCGGTGTCCGCGCGGTCGAGCGCTTCATTGATCGCCGGGTCGTCGATATGCAGGTTGTTGAACTGGGCGCCCCCGCGGAGGATGTGGTCGAGAATGTCGGCCGGATGCGGCAGGTCGGCACTCCAGGTGTCGATCATGACCGGAAGCAGGTCCTGCGACGCCTGATTGAAGAAGTCACCCAGCGGATGGAGCGAAACAGTCCGGGCGGTCGCCTTCGCGATCTGGTCCTGGAGATCGCGCGCCACCCGCCCGACCGTGGCATTGGTGGAAAAGGAGAGGTCGATCGGCCCTGGGAAGCCCGCGTCATCCAGGCCCTTGCGCGCGACGGCCGGGTCGAATGCCGGCAATGACCGGTCGACGTGGCCGGGGATGCCGGGCGGAAGCAGGTCGGTCGCCGGGATCGCGAGCAGCGAGCCGAAAAACGCGACGTCGGTCAGCCGGTGCCGGTCGATGGCATGGGCGATGGCGAGCCGCTCGCCCTGGCTGTAGCCGCTGCCGGCGACGGCATTGAACCCCAGCCAGGTCGTTCGCCCGGTCGGGACGCGATGGATCGCCTGCAGGTCCGCGGGCGTGCGCGCAAAATCCAGCAGCTGCGGACCGGCCAGCCCGTGGACGATGTCGGCCTGCCCGCGACGGAAGGCGTCCAGCCGCCGTGAGGCGTCCGGCTCGATATCGATCGACACCTTCGTGACGCGCGGCTCGAGCTGCCCGCCGGAGACCGCATGCAAGTCCAGATGGCGGCCGTGCTGCCAGGCATCGAGCACATAGGGACCGCTGCCGGCCGGAGGCTGTGACGTGCTGGCGGGATCGTAGAGCCAGTAGGGCGGGAGAGCCAGCAGCGTGAGGAACTCGCTGTCGGGGCGCACCAACGTCACCCGCAACGTGCTCGCGTCGAGAGCCTGGACGCCACTCAGGGGATCGCCGGGAAAGTGCGCACCCAGCGGACCGAAAAAGGTCGCCAGGGGGCTGGCGGTCTGCGGGGCGAGGGCGCGTGACCAGTCCGCAATTGCGTCCTGAGCCACGACCGCGGCGCCTGAGTGGTAATGCGCGGCTCGCAGATGGAAGGTGTAGGTCCGGCCGGCGTCCTGGACATCCCAGCGCTGCGCCAGGCCCGGCTGCGGACGGAGACTGGCGTCGAGCCGCGTCAACCCCTCGAACAGCTCCTTGCCGATGGCCAGCGACACGGGGTCGTCGATCAACGCCGGGTCCAATGTCTGGGCGTCCTCGGCCTCGAGCAGACGCAGGGTGATCGGTCCTGCCGACGGGGTGGCAGACGTCGACGGGGAGGCGGTCGGCGCCGGGAAGGGCGTGCAGGACGCGAGCACCACGAGCAGCGCCAGCGGCGCGATCCGGCGCGCGCGGCAGGGCATATCCATTGCGATACTAGCAAGCAATGCACGCGCGACGACTTGGGTTCTGGCTGGCGATGGCCATCCTGGGTGCCACCATCGGGACGGTGCCGGTGAGCGCGGACGGGGGCGCCGTCCTGGTCGCGGGGTCGACCCTCCCCGATGTGCCGCCGCTGGACGGCGTGATCCGCCTGGATCTGACCGTGCGTAACGGCACGACGGCCGCCTGGCGACCAGCGGACCTCATGCATCTGATCTGGCGCACCGGCTCCGGCCAAAGCGTGGCCGACGACCAGCGCCCGCTCGGCGTGGCGGTGGCTCCGAACGCCACCGCCCATCTGACCTTCGTCACGCTCGCGCCCGCACAGGTCGGCGATTTCACTCTCACCACGCAGCTCCAGACGGGTGCCACGATGCTCCCGGTCGGTGCGGTGATGCCCTATCACCTCAGCGGGTTCCTGTTCCAGGGAAAGGGCAACGGCCACGGCCTGGGCATGTCGCAATGGGGCGCGCGCGGACGGGCGGAGGCCGGCCAGAGCTATCGCACGATCCTGGCCGCGTATTACCAGGGGACCCGCATCGAAACCCGGGACACCTCCGGGTCGGTGCGGATCGCCCTGACGCACGGCGCCCTCGATCTCGCCCGCCCGTGGGCGCGATTGTTCGGACCATTTCCCCAGATCGCGGGACCGCTGAGCATCGACGGCCTGGCCTTGCAGGTGGGAGCCGGCGCGGCGCTGGGGTTCGCGGCCAACTCCGCCGGCCAGCCGACCGCATTCGTCCAGGCCCCGGACGGCACCCAGGGCGCCCCGGTCGTCCTGAGCGGCCCGATCACGGTCCACGCCCAGGGGGCGGCCGGGCTGCGCACGAACCTCGCCCAGACGCTGGACAGCGATTTCCGCACGGGCAGCGAGCAGCGGCGGTATGCCGGCACGCTGCGGATCATCCCCACGGACGGCGCCAGGATCCTGCCAGTCAACGTCCTGCCGATGGAGGACTACCTGAAGGGCGTGGTGCCCGCGGAGATGCCGGCCTACTGGGGCAACGAGGCGCTCAAGGCGCAGGCGGTCGCCGCCCGGACCTATGCGATGCGCAAGATCGCGCTTGGCGGCTCCGGCGCCGATTTCGACCTCGAGGGAAACGAATTCGATCAGGCTTACAGCGGCCTGAGCGACCAGCGCAGCGCGACGACGAGCGCGGTCGACGCCACCCGGGGCCAGGTGCTGACCTCCGGCGGGCACCTGATCGACGCGCTCTTCACGGCCTCGAATGGAGGCCACAGCAGCGACAGTGAATACGGGTTCATCCACTGGAATCACGGCCTCAAGCCGGCCGCCAGGATCAGCTATCTGCGCGGCATTAGCGACCCACTCGACCGCGCGCCCTCCTGGCAGGTCGGACCGTTCTCGCCGACCGATGCCGCGACGATCCTGCGAGACAGCGGTGAGGACATCGGCGATCGCCTGCTTGGGATCGACGTCCTGCAGCGAAGCCCTGCCGGTCGCATCATGGGCGTTCGGCTGCGGGGCAGCGGGTCGACGGACGAAGTGAGCGGGCCGGTCCTCCGCTCGTACTTTGGATTGCCAGACACCCTGGTCGACGTCGTCGGCGGAAGCTAGCGTCCCGCCTGGGACCGGGTCGCCAGGACGATGACGATCCGAGGCGGAGACCCACGGCCTTGGCCGCCTCGCGATGGCGGGCGAGATGGCGTTCGGGCGGCCCTGTCCTCACTTGCGATGACCCGCGCTGCTCTGGGCGGCATGGCTCGCAGGAACCGTGGCAACATCGAGACCAGTGTCCCTGCCGTTGATCCTCGCCGTCGAAGACGAGCCGGACGTCCGCCGCGAGCTCGAACGCGACCTCGCCAAGCGGTACGGCGCCGATTACGACGTGCGCGCCAGCGGATCGCCCGAGGATGGCCTGGCGGTGTTGACCGCGGCCCAGGAGGCCGGGACCGACGTCGCGCTGGTGGTCGCCAGCCAGCGGATGCCGGGCATGACCGGCATCGATCTGCTGATCAGGGCCAACGACCTCCATCCGGCCGCCCGCCGGGCCCTGCTCATCCGGGTTGCGGATACGGACTCCTTCGAAGCGATCGAGCAGGCCTTCACCCTGAACCGGCTGGACAGCTACTTCACGAAGCCGTGGCAGCCGGCCGAGGAGTGGCTGTACCCGGTCATCGGAGATCAGCTGAAGGAGTGGGTGCGCAGCTGTGCCTCGGGGCCGCCCACCGCGGTGATCCGGCTGGTCGGCGATCCCTGGGAACCGCGGTGCTTTCGCCTGCGCGACCTGCTCGACCGCAACGGGCTGCCCTACGCGTTCTATCCGACCGATTCCCGCGAAGGTCGTGCCACCCTTGCCGAGGTCGACAAGGACTTGAGCCGGTTGCCGGTCCTCGTCCTGGACGACGGGCGGCGCACGACCTGCCTCGTCGACCCCGATCCCGAGGAGGTCGCGACGACGCTGGGCGCCGACATTCGACCGCCGCTCCTGCAATATGACGTGGCCATCGCGGGAGCGGGACCGGCCGGGCTGGCCGCGGCGGTCTATGCGGCCTCAGAGGGGCTGTCCACCACCGTGATCGAGGCGGAGGCGGTCGGCGGACAGGCGGGGACCAGCGCGCAGATCCGCAACTACCTCGGATTCCCGCGCGGCGTTACCGGCCGCGAGCTCGCCATGCGGGCCTCCGAGCAAGCCCGGCTGTTCGGCGTGCACGTCGTCTACCTGCAGCGGGCGGCAGCGCTGCGCCCCGGGCAGGATGGCTTCGTGCTGCGCCTGTTCGACGGGAGCGAGCTGAGCGCCCGCCTCGTCATCATCGCCACCGGGGTCACCTATCGACGGCTCACGGGGCCGGGTATCGAGCGGCTGACCGGAGCCGGGATCTTCTACGGATCAGTGCCCTCGGCGGCCCAGACGATGCGCGGCCTTCCCGTCTTCATCGCGGGCGGCGGGAACTCCGCTGGCCAGGCCGCCGTCCACCTCGCCCGCTACGCCGCGAGCGTCACCATCGTCGCGCCCGATCGATCCCTGCGCGACCACATGTCCGACTACCTGGTCAAGCAGGTCGAGGCGACCCCGAGGATCGCCGTGCGGCTGCGCACCGAGGTCATCGAGGCCGTCGGCGAGCGGCGCCTGGAGTCGCTGATCCTGCGACACGTGGATACCGGGACCACGGAGCAGGCGGACGCGGCGGCCCTGTTCGTGATGATCGGGGCCGTGCCGTCCACGGACTGGCTCCCGGCCGAGCTCCGACGCGACCAGGCGGGCTACGTGCTCACCGGCCAGGATCTGCTCCAGGATGGGCAGCTGCCCGGAGAATGGCCGTTACGCCGGGCGCCGTTTCCCCGAGAAACGAGCGTGCCCGGGGTCTTTGCGGTCGGCGACGTGCGGCACGACGCGACCCGGCGGGTTGCCTCCGCCGTGGGGGACGGCGCGATCGCGATCCAGATGGCCCACGAGTACCTCAAGGAGCGCTCGTCGGCGCCGGCGCAGCCCGTCTCCCGTTGAGGAGAGGGCGGTCTAACTCTCGCCCTTGCCCTTGCCGGCGACCGGCTCCTTGGGCGGTTTCTCGGGCTTCTCCGGCTTCTCGGCCTTCGGCTCGCGCTCTTTCTTGATCGGCGTCAGCTTGATCTTGCCGTCCTCCAGCTCGACCAGGACCGAGTCGCCCGCGCTGAATTTCGTGGTCAGGAGCGTTTCGGAGAGGGGATCTTCGATCTCGCGCTGAATGACGCGCCGCAAGGGCCGGGCCCCGAACAGCTTGTCGTAGCCTTCCTTGGCCAGGTAGTCCTTGGCCTCCGCGGAAACCTCGAGCTTCATCTCGTGCTCCTCGAGACGCTGTGCGACCTTGGCGACCAGGATGTCCACGATCTGGCGCATCTCGGTCGGCGTGAGTGACTTGAAGACCACCACCGCGTCGACGCGGTTCAGGAACTCGGGGCGGAAGGTCTTCTTGAGCTCGTCCATGATCTTCTCGCGCATCTTGCCGTGCTCTTTCTCCTCCTGCGTCGTGCCCACCTGGAGCGACGGCTGGAAGCCGAGCGAGGTGGTCGCCTGCTGGAGGTTCGAGACGCCGATGTTCGAGGTCATGATCACGATCGTGTTGCTGAAGTTCACCTGCTTGCCCTTGGCGTCGGCCAGGCGGCCGTCTTCCAGGATCTGCAACAGCATGTTGAAGACTTCCGGGTGCGCCTTCTCGATCTCGTCGAAGAGCACGACCGAGTACGGACGCCGCCGGATCGCCTCAGTCAGCTGACCGCCTTCGTCGTAGCCGACGTAGCCCGGCGGAGAACCGACCAGACGCGCCGTCGTGTGCCGCTCCATGAACTCCGACATGTCCAGGCGGACGATCGCATCCTCGTTGTCGAACAGGAACCGCGCCAGCTGGCGAGCCAGCTCGGTCTTGCCGACCCCGGTCGGACCCAGGAAGATGAAGGAACCGATCGGCCGGCGCGAATCCTTGAGTCCGGCCCGCGCCCGGCGAACCGCCTGCGAGATCACCTTGACGGCGTCCTCCTGCCCGATCAGCCGCTGGTGGATGTCCTCCTCCATGCGAAGCAGGCGGGCCGACTCCTCCTCAACCAGGCGAGACACCGGCACGCCGGTCCAGGAGCTGACGATCTCGGCGATGTGCTCCTCGTTGACCTCGGGGACGGTGGCGCCCAGCTTGTCGCGCCATTCCATCTCTTCCTTGACGTAGCGATCCTTGAGTTTCTTCTCCTTGTCACGGAAGGAGGCGGCGGTCTCGTAATCCTGGTTCGCGATCGCCTCTTCCTTCTTGATCTGGAGTTCGCGGATCTCCTTCTGCATCGTCTTCATCTCCGGCGGCGTCGTGGTCAGCTTCATCCGGACGCGGGCCGAGGCCTCGTCCATGAGGTCGATCGCCTTGTCCGGCAGTGACCGGTCGGACACATAACGGACCGACAGCTCGGCCGCGGCCTTGATCGCCTTGTCCGTGACCTGGACGCGATGGTGCTTCTCGTACAGGCTCTTGACGCCATGCAGGATCGAGATCGTCTCCACGAGGCTCGGCTCGTCCACGAAGACCGGTTGGAACCGGCGTTCGAGGGCGGCGTCCTTCTCGATGTACTTGCGGTACTCGTTGAGCGTGGTCGCGCCGATGCACTGGATCTCGCCCCGAGCCAGCGCCGGCTTGAGGATGTTGGCGGCGTCGATGGCGCCTTCCGCGGCGCCCGCGCCGACCAGCGTGTGCAGCTCGTCGATGAAGAGGACGACCTCACGGCTGGAGCGAATCTCATCGAGGATCTTCTTCAGGCGTTCCTCGAACTCGCCGCGGTATTTCGTGCCGGCGACGAGCGCTCCCATGTCGAGCGTGAGCACCCGCTTGCCGCGCAGGGACTCCGGGATGTTCCCGAGCACGATCTGCTGGGCCAGCCCCTCAGCAATCGCGGTCTTGCCCACGCCGGGCTCACCGATGAGCGCCGGATTGTTCTTCGTCCGCCGCGACAGGATCTGGACGACGCGCTCGATCTCGGTCTCCCGGCCGATCACCGGATCGAGGGTGTTCTTGGCGGCCAGGTCGGTGAGATCTCGGCAGAACTGGTCGAGCAGGGGCGTCTTCGACGGCTTCTTGGCGGTGGCCGCCTCTTCGTCGACCCCGCTCTCGTGCAGGAGCCGATCGATCTCGCCACGCACCTTCTCGAGCGTCGCGCCCAGGTCTTCGAGGACGTGCGCGGCGATCCCTTCGCCCTCGATCAACAGGCCCAGGAGCAAGTGCTCGGTGCCGACGTAGTTGTTGCCCATCCGGCGGGCCTCCTCGAAGGAGATCTCGATGACCTTCTTGACCCGCGAGGTGGGGATGATTTGCTGAATGATGATGCGTTCGTTACGGCCGAGCACGGACTCGATCGTGGCCCGCACCTTGTTGATCTCCACGCCCAGGTTATTCAGGACCTTGGCGGCCAGGCCCTCACCCTCCCGGAGCAGCCCGAGGAGGAGGTGTTCGGTGCCGATGTAGCTATGGTGCGACCGCTCGGCCTCTTCCTGAGCCAGCGTCAGGACCTTCTTCGCTCGCTCTGTAAACCGCTCGAATGGGTACAACCAGGATCCTCCGAACTACTATTTCAACTAATACGATACCCGGATTCTTCTGAAGTATGGCTATCTCGAATAGGACGGGTCGGGGCCCCGGGTGGCATTACCGGATTACCACGAGGCGGAGGCTGCTAAACAACCGCATCTGGGGCAGTGTACGGCGGCGCCGTCCGAATTGCAAACGAATACAGCCCCCGGCAAGCGTGGCCGCGTCTAAGAAACTCTAACTTTTGACGGCGCGAACGGCCGGGAGGCACCCTCCGGCGCTCGGCTAGAGCCAGCCCTGGCGCTCCGCGATCTTCGCGGCCTCGGCCCGGTTGCGGGCGCCGAGCTTCTGGATCGCCGACGACAGATGATTGCGGACCGTCCCCTCGGACAGGAAGAGGGTGCCCGCGATCTCGGGGATCGTGGCGCCTCGCTCGGTCGCGGCCAGCACCTCGCGCTCGCGCTCGGACAGCGGGCTGAGTCCCTCGCTGAGCGCGGCGGCCGCGAGGCCCGGGTCCACTACCCGCTCGCCTTCCGCGGTGCGGCGGATCGCGACCGCCAGCTGTTGAGGCGGTGCGTCCTTGAGCAGAAAGCCGGCCGCCCCGCTCTCCAGTGCACGACGCATGAATCCCGGTTTGCCGAACGTCGTCAGGATCAGCGTGCGGCATGATGGGAGGCGATCCTTCAGGGCCGCCGCCGCGCTGAGCCCGTCGAGCCCAGGCATCTCGATGTCGAGCAGGGCGACGTCAGGCTTCACGGCCATGGCGACGGGCACGACCTCGTCGCCACGAGCGACCTCCGCGATGACGCTGATGTCCGCCTCGAGCGCGAGCAAGGCCTTCAGCGCCCCCCGGACCATGGCCTGATCCTCGGCCAGAAGGACCCGGATCACGCGCGCCGCTGCGGTTCGCCCGACTCGTGTCGGCTCGCATCGGCAAGCACGGGCTCGATCGGGATCGAGACCCGCAGCCGAAAGCCGCCGTGCGGCAGGCGCTCCGCCTCGAGGCGGCCACCCATGTGCGCCACCCGCTCGCCCAGGCCGCGCAACCCGTTGCCGGCCTGGGGTGAGGCGGGGCCCGGCGCGCCGTCATCGACCACGTCGACCCGGATGCTGCCGGCGTCGCGCAGCAGGATCAGATCGCAGCGACGGGCGTGGCTGTGCCGAATGACGTTCGTGACCCCCTCCCGGATGGTCCAGCCGATGACGGCCTCCGCTTCCCGAGTCAGCGCGCCGGCCTGCTGATCGACATGACACCCGATGCCCGCCGCCAGCAGCGCCGCCCGAGCGCCGGCAAGCTCAGTGGCCAGAGTTGGCTGGCGGTAGCCGCTGACCGCCTCCCGCACCTCACGCAGCGCCTCGCGCGCCACGTGGACCAGCTCGCGGATCTCGTTCTGCGCGCGTTCCGGCGCGGATGGAATCAGCTGGCCGACCAGCTCTCCTTTGAGCGTGATCAAAGACAGGCTGTGCCCGATCAGGTCGTGGAGGTCGCGGGCAAAGCGGGCCCGTTCTTCCTCGACCGCGAGCCGCGCGATCGTCTCGCGCGCCACGTGCAGTTCGGCGATGGTCCGCACCAGCGCGCCGACGCCGATCGCAGCGGTGCCGTAGAGCACGAGCTGCAGGCCCGCGATCGCCTCCGCGACGACGACCTCGCCACCCGGCAGGGGGCCGATCTGCAGACCGGTTGACACCGTCGACAGGAGGATGACCCCGGCGATGGCGGGGATGGCCAGGCGGACCGGCAGACCGTAACCGGCCACCGCGATGGCGAGCAGGAAGGAGTTCACAGACCCGGCGTCCGACGTGAGGTTGAGGCCGAGGCCCAGCACGGTGAGGCCCACGGCGGCGGCGAGCGTGACCCGGGGCCCTCGCCCAAGCCCCCAGAACCAGTACCAGACGTAGAGACCGGCCAGCAGGAGCAGGACGGCGCCCGTCAGCGCGACCCGCCAGCCCGGCAGCTGCCCGTGCGCCAGCGCGCCCCAGGTGGGCCAGAGAATGATCAGCCAGGCGACGGCGAAGAGCTGCCCCAGGCGCGCGCTGAGCCTCATGCGTTCACGAGCGTACACCGTGCTCGCCGCGCCGACCAGTGATCGCGGCACCGATTCCAGCATGACAGCTGTCATCAGGAAGTCCTGACCGGGGGGACTGGTCAGGCCCAGCCGTGCAGGGGAGGATGATGCCCATGGTGGACATCGAGCCGGCGGTCGACGCAACACCTGCACCCGGTCGCGTCATCCTCGACGTCGTGGACCTGCACAAGGCCTACGGCTCGGTCCAGGCCGTCCGCGGGATCAGCTTCCAGGTGCACAGCGGCGAGGTCTTCGGGCTGCTCGGGCCGAACGGCGCCGGCAAGACCACCACGCTCGAATGCCTCGAAGGCATGCTGCCGTTCGACCGCGGGACGGTCACGGTCAGCGGCATCGACGTCCGGCGCCAGCCGGAACGCGTCCGGCGCCAGATCGGGATCTCGCTCCAGAAGACGGCGTTTTTCGAACGGCTCACGTTGCGAGAGCTGCTGGACCTCTTCGCCGACCTGTACGGCTCGCCGGCGCGGCCGGATGAGCTTCTCGAGCGCGTGGGGCTCCACGACCTGGCCAAGCGGCAGGTCAAGAGCCTGTCCGGCGGCCAGCAGCAACGGTTCGCGGTGGCGGTCGGACTCGTGAACGATCCGAGGCTGCTCTTCCTCGATGAGCCGACGACCGGACTCGATCCGCAGGCGAGGCGTGGCCTGTGGGAGTTGGTCGGCGGTCTTCGCGCCGAAGGGCGCTCGGTCATCCTCACCACGCACTACATGGAAGAGGCCCAGACCCTGTGTGACCGTGTGGCCATCCTCGACCACGGCCAGATCGTCAGCCTCGACACGCCCACCGCCATGATTCGCTCCCTGCTCGACAGCGGGTTCTTAAAGCCGGTCGTCGTGCAACCCGCCACCCTGGAGGACGTCTTCCTGCATCTGACCGGCCGCACGCTGCGGGAGGAGAGATGAACATCCAGCCCAAAGCCTTCGCGTCGCTCACCCTCGCGAATCTGCGCATGTATCTGCGCAATCCGGTGGCGTCCATGTCTCTGTTCGGCGCGCTCGTCTTCCTGTTGCTCTTCTTGAAGGTCGCCGAGGGCGGACCCGCCCAGCACACCAAGGTCGAGATCGTGGTGCTCGCTCACGGGGCGGACGCGGCGGCGCTCCTTGCCGCCATCCGCCAGGTCAAGACCTTCGACGTCACCGAGACGACGGCGGCGGCCGCCCACCAGGCGCTCAGCGCGGGCAAGACCGACATGACGATCACGATTCCGTCCACCCTGACACCGGATGACGCCGGACGTCTGGCGCCGGTGCATCTGCCGATCGCATATCGGGCCGGCACGTCCGGGGAGGCCAGCCTCCCGGTGGTGGCCGGCGTCGTCGACGCCTTCAACCAGCAACTGCTGCACCAGTCCCCGATCGTCACGCTGCAGAGCACGGCGATCAATGCCCGCAGCTACGGCGCGATCGATTTCCTGCTGCCCGGCGTGATCGCCTTCAACATCATCGGCAGTGGCTTGATGATCGCGGCCGGCACCTTTGCGAACTACAAGTCCACCGGCGTCCTCCGCCGTCTGAAGGCGACCGGAATCACAGCCACCACGTTCGTGCTGGCCCATGCGACGTCGAGCTTCGTGCTCGGGATGTCCCAGGTCGCCGTGATCGTCGCGGTCGCCATCCTGCTCTTCAGCTTTCACCTGGACCTCGCCGCCCTGCTCGCCGTCACGGCGCTCGGCTACATCGTCTTCCTCGCACTCGGATTCACCATCGCCGGCTGGATCCGCGACCCCCAGCGCGCCAGCGGCGTCAGCCAGGCGGTCGCCTTCCCACTGATCTTCATCGCGCTCCTCACCGCCGGCCTGCCGCCGACGCTGGCAGCCGTGACGAAGTACCTGCCTGTCTCCTACGTCACGGACGCGATGCGCCAGATCGGCGAGGGCGCCGGCCTCGGCGCCCTGCACGCGGACCTCCTGTGGCTTATCGCGTGGGCCGCCATCCTGTTGATCGCCGCCGGCCGCGCCTTCCGCTGGGACTAGGCCAGATCGCCGAGGGACCTGCCCCTCAGCCGCTCCTGGAAGCTATTCTTGCGGGGCGGCGGAAACGTGAGCGTAGGCCGGTTCGCGCTCCGGCACCCGCTCGTCCTCGTCCTCGACCACGTCGGGGTAGTCATGCGACTCGGTAGCCGGGACGAACTCCGGCCGGTCCTCCACCTGCTTCAGCGACAGGCTGATCCGGCGGCGGGACCGGTCGGCCTGTAACACCTTGACCCGGAGCCGCTGCCCCACCTGGACGATATCCTCGGTGCGCTCCACGTGCTCCCAGGCCAGTTCCGAGATGTGCAGGAGCCCTTCGACCCCGTCCCCGATCTGCAGGAACGCGCCGTACTTCTTGATCTTCGTCACCTCGCCCTCGACGATCGCCCCGGGCGGGTAGCGCCGCTCGATCATGTCCCAGGGATCCTCCCCGAGCTGACGCAGGCTGAGCGAGATGCGGGACATCTCGGGATCGAGCTTGATGACCCGGACCCGAACCTCCTGCCCGACCTGGAGCACGTCGGCGACGTTCGCCACCCGGTCCCAGGAAAGCTCGGAGATGTGGATCAGCCCGTCCGCGGGGCCCAGGTTGACGAAGGCGCCGTAGGTCGTGAGTCCGGAAACCCGGCCGGTGACCTCGTCGCTGACTTTGAGCCGTTCGAACAGCTCGCTGCGCTGCCGGGCCCGGTCCTCGTCGTAGGCCGCCTTCTGCGAGACGATCAGCCGGTTGCGTTTGCGGTTGACTTCCAGCACCTTGACGCCGATGCGCTGGCCGACCAGTTCCTGGAGGTTCTGCACGTAGGAGCGGGACACCTGCGAGGTCGGCAGGAAGCCGCGCAGACCCATGACGTTGACGATCAGGCCGCCCTTGTTCTGCTCACGCACCTCGGCATCGATCAGCTCGCCCGAAGTCTGCTTCTCCTGGGCCTTGAGCCAGACCGATTCCGCGCGGGCCCGGCGCAGGGACAGGACGACGTTGCCATCCTCGTTCTCGGGCTGCAGGACGAAAACCTTGATCCGATCGCCGGACTGCAGTTCCACGGTACTCGGATCCCCCTTGGGGCCGAGCTCGCGGCCGGAGATGACGCCTTCCGACTTGGAGCCGACGTCGACCAGGACTTCGTCGGGATCGACCCGAACCACCACCCCGTCGATGATGTCGCCGTGGGCGAGGGGCTTGTTGGACACCTCTTCCTGATTGAGGTAGTCCTCGAGCGAGGCCGCGAAGGCTCCGTTTTGCTCGTCAGAAACGTCAAAATCCGTCAATCCAGTGGGCACCGCCTTTTTAGTCTTGGAACTCGTTGGTCGTCAGGTCGTTGGCAGCAGCGCGAGTCACCCGAAAGTATAGCAAGAGGGTTGAAGCGATTCTTCGGAAAACGCTCGCCATGACTTGCAAAGTTGTCTTCGCTTGGGCGTCTGCCTAAACTGGACATCAGGATGATCGGCTGGCGCCGGGAACGAACGGCATTCGCAATCTCGGGCGGCGGCGCGCGCGGGGCGATCCAGGTCGGCATGCTCAAAGCGCTCCTCGAGCACGGCATCCGGCCGGACCTCATCGTAGGCACGTCGGTGGGCGCCTGGAACGGGGGGTGGCTCGCACAGGGCGCGTCCGTCGAGCGGATGGAGCAGCTGGCGCGGGTCTGGCGCGAGGTCAACTCCCGGACCCTCAACGTGATCTGGTGGCGGGCGGCCCGCAATCTGGTCCGCCGGCGGCCCTTCCTGTACGAAGGCGACGGCATGACCCGGCTGATCGCCGCCAACATCACCCGGCAGGCCTTCGAGGACCTCGACATCCCGTTCCACGCGGTCGCCATCGACCTGACTGACTGCAGGAAGGCCGTCTTCTCGACCGGCGCGCTCGCCCCGGCGGTGCTGGCGTCGTCGGCCATCCCGGGCCTGTTCCCACCGGTGGTCATCGATGGTCATCAGTACGTGGACGGAGGCGGCGTGGACCCGACCGGCCTGGAGACGGCGATCGAGCTGGGGGCGAAGAAGGTCTACGTCCTGAACTGCGGCTACAGCGGCCAGCTGGCGGCGCCGCTGCGTTCGATGAACACGATCATGGACCACTCCTTCCAGGTCGCCGCCCAGCACCGGATCGAGTCATCGATCCGGGAGCTGAGCCGCTACGCCGAGATCATCCACCTGCGCCCCAATGCCGGCTTTCTGAAGCACTCGATGGACTTCACCATGACGGAGCAGTACCTCGAGGCGGGATACCGGTACATCTGGTCGGTGTTGGGCGGGAACCGGCGCGGCCGCCGGGTCGCCGGCGTCTCCCCGGCCGCGATTGTGGCTTCAGCCCCGGCCTAGCGCGAGATCTTCAGGCTGAAGTCGAACGCCTTGACCGACTGGGTCAGCTGGCTGACCGAGATGTAGTCGACGCCGGCCAGCGCGTAGGCGCGGGCGTTGTCGAGGCCGATCTTGCCGGAGACTTCCACCTTGGCCCGGCCCTGGACCAGCCCGATCGCCTGGCGGACCTGGCCGGGCGGGAAATTGTCGAGCAGGATCATGTTGACCTTGGCCAGTAGCGCCTGCTCCAGCTCCTGCATGTTGGTCACCGTCACCTCGATCCGCTTGCCCGCGTGGGCCTTCTTGAGGGTGCGCACGGCACTCGGGACGCCATCGCTGAGCGCGAGGTGCGCCTCGGTGATGACGAGCCGGTCGAAGAGCCCTTTCTGGTGGCTCAGGCCGCCCCCCACCTCGACCGCGTACTTTTCGAGGAATCGCAGGCCGGGGGTGGTCCGGCGCGTGTCGAGGATGCGCGTCTTGGTGCCCTTGACCGCGTTCGCGAACTTTGCCGTCTGGGTCGCGATCCCGGAGAGGTGCTGGATGAAGTTGAGCGCGGTCCGCTCGGCCTGCAGCACGCTCAGCGCCGGTCCGGTGACCCGGGCCACCAGCTGACCGCCGGCCAGCGCCATGCCATCCGTCGCCCGCGGCTCGAAGGTGATGTTCTTGTCGACCAGCTCGAACACGCGCTTGAACACGGGCAGTCCCGCGAGGACGCCTTCTTCGTTCGCCACCAGCTTGGCCCGGGCTTTCAGCTTGCCGGCGAAGAGCGCGTGGCTCGTGAGATCCCCCTCTCCCACGTCTTCGGCGAGCGCCTCCTTGATCAGCTTGTCGACCGCGCTGATGGGAAAGCGCATGGTCACGACCGGGACGGCGGCCGGCCGGGGCGGCGGTGGTGGCGGCGGTGGGGTGACGGGCCGCGGGGGCAGGCCCGGCGGACGTCCGGCCGTGCGCCAGGGCGAGCCGAGCCCGAGCATCATCGGGCGCAGCAGGCTGGCCGTCGGGGCCGAAGCGGCCGGGGTCGAGCCTGACGGTGCGGGCGCGGCCGCCTGCGGGGGCGTCGAGGGAGATGGAGGCGGGCTCGGGGCAGGCGCCGCGCTGCGTGCTGCCGGGGGGGCCGGGGGGCGCGCCACCGCGGCAGCCTCCTCCGGGACGACCCGAAGCGCCGCTTTGCTGGCGGGGGCGGCCTTGGCCGGCGTGCTGGACTTCACGGGGCGGGATGGCTTGGGACGCGAATGGGATGCCTTGGCCGGCGCTTTGGCTTTCTGAGTTGTGACTCGCCCCTTGGGCCTCGGGCGCGGACGCGCGCTCAGAGGACCTCCGCTCCCAGTATCACGTTGTCGATCAATCTGATCAAGCCAAGTTTAACAGCGCCCGCCATGACGTTGCCCGGGCGGGCGATGCCCGGGCGCTCGAGGGTAGCTTCGTCGAAGAGCGCGACATAGTCCACCGTCAGCCCGTCCGACGCCAGGCCGTCGCGGGCCAGCCCTTCCAGTCGCCCGGGATCGGTTTCACCCTCGGTGAAGGCATCCGCCGCTCTGCGCAACGCCCGGTAGAGGGCCGGGGCCTGTTTGCGCTCCGTCGCATCCAGATACCCGTTGCGTGAGCTGATCGCGAGGCCGTCCTCTTCCCGGACTGTCGGGCAGGACACGATTCGGAGCGGCAGGCAGAAGTCCCGGACGAGCTGCCGGACCAGCAGCAGCTGCTGGGCGTCCTTCTGTCCGAAGTAGGCGCGGGTCGGTCGGGCGATCTCGAACAGCTTCAGCACGACGGTCAGGACGCCGCCGAAATGGCCCGGCCGGCTGCGGCCTTCCAGGATGGCGCCCCACGGTCCCGGATCGACCCTCGTGCGAAACGATGCCGGGTAGATCTGGTCGATCTCGGGATGGAAGGTCGCGTCCACGCCCAGCCGCTCCAGGGTCGCCAGGTCGCGCTCGATCGGCCGGGGATAGCGCGCGAGGTCGTCGGCCTCCCCGAACTGCAGCGGGTTGACGAAGATGCTGGCCACGACCCGCCGGTTCTCGCGGCGCGCCCGCTGGACGAGGCTCTCGTGGCCGGCGTGCAGCGCCCCCATGGTCGGCACCAGCCCGATGTCGTCGCCGGCCGCCCGCCAGGCCATCGCCTGGTGCTGCATGGCCTGGGCCTGGTCGATGATCTGCATCGCTCAGCGCGGATTGGGACTGTACTCGTGCTCCGGCGTCGGGAACGCGCCCTGGCGGACATCCTCGTCGAACGCGCGCACCGCGCTTTCCATCAATGGACCCAGCTGCGCATACTGCTTCACGAACTTCGCGACGTGCTCGGTGGTCAGGCCCAGGACATCCTGGATGACCAGCACCTGCGCGTCGCAAGAGACCCCGGCGCCGATCCCAATCGTTGGGATGGAGAGCGCCTCGGTGACCCGCTTTCCGAGCGGGCTCGGGACCCCTTCCAGGACGACCGCGAAGGCCCCGGCGTCCTCGAGGGCCTGGGCATCCGCCAGGATTCGCTCGGCCGCTTCGTCACTGCGCCCCTGGACCCGATAGCCGCCGAACTGGTTGACGAAGGAGGGGGTCAGCCCGAGGTGTCCCATGACCGGGATGCCCATGGCGGTCAGCTGCTTCGTGTACGCGATGACCCGACCGCCACCTTCCATCTTGACGGCTTGCACACGCGCCTCCTGCAGGAAGCGGCCGGCGTTGCGCACCGCGTCCTCGGCGCAGGCGTGGTAGCTCATGAACGGCATGTCCCCGATGATCAGGGCGGACGGGGCGCCCCGGACGACCGCGCCGGCGTGGCGAATCATGTCATCCATCGTGACGCTCAGCGTGTCGGGGTAGCCGAGCATGGTATTGCCGAGACTGTCGCCCACCAGGATGACCGGGATGCCGGCGCGCTCGAGCCAGCGCGCGGTCGTGTAGTCGTAGGCCGTCAGCATGGTGAACCGCTTACGCTCGGCCTTCCACTTGCGCAGGTCCTGGATCGTGGTCGTCATCTCTCCTCCTTGCGTGCGAGTGATGTCGTGCGTTCCGCCATCAGGCGGTAGATCTCCTGGAGCTCGGGATCGCCGCCCAGCGCCCGCAGGTGACGGGCGACGGTGCCGGCGTCGCCGCGCGCCGCCGGACCGGTGAGCGCCTGGGCGGGATCGTCGACTTGCTGGCTGTTCCGCGAGCTGCCGAGCAGCAACCGGGTCAGTCCGCGATAGGCGGTCTTCCGATCGATTCCCGCCTCCTCCATCAGCGCGGTCGCCTCGGCCAGCAGCGTGATCGCATAGTTCGCGACGAGCACGGCGGCGGCATGGTACACGGGGCGGTTGACGCCGGCCAGGTCGAACGGCTCGCCGCCCAGGTCCCGGGCGATCGCCTCGAGCTGCTCCCGCAGCGGCGGGTCGGCGTCGATCCCGAACAGCGTCCCGGGCAGGTTGTGCGTCGCCTCGGGCGCCTTGCGGAAGGTTTGCAGCGGATGGAAGACGCCGACCGACGCGCCGCGAAGCTTGACCGCGTCGAGGACCGTGCGATCCTGGGCGCCGCTCAGGTGGACCACGCTCTTGCCCGCCAGATCGACGCCGCCCTGGCTGAGGGTCTGCGCGACCAGCCCGATCCGGTCATCGGGGACGGCCAGGATGGTCAGCTCCGCGAGCGCGGCGGCGGCAGCCGGGGTCTCGACCGGACGGGCGGTCAGCTCGAAGGCGAGCTCCCGGACGTGCTCCGGGTGCAGCCCGGCGATGGCGGCGACGTGATAGCCGGCGCTCCGGAGCGCACGAGCCAGCGTCGATCCGGCGCGGCCGGGCCCCACGATGGCGATGGTCGGCTTGTTCATGGTTCCGTCTCGGTCTGCGGGGATCCAAGCGGGAGTCGAGCGGGTCGAACGGGTCGAATCGATCGAGAGTCGCGGGGTCCTTGCCTCCGCGCTGAGTCACATTCTAACTCGGGTTGGCAGCCGGAACCTTACGCCGGGCCCGGTCGGATCGCGATCGAGCGTCAGGCGGGGGTCGGTTCGAGGCGCCCGGGCGGGAGTTCGGGACCGCGGTCGTCCTTGGGCTGCGGCTGGACCTGCGGCGGACGCGGCGCCTCGGCCCTGGGCTCGGCGGTCGGGACCTGGATCTTGCCGTCCGGCGAGTTCAGGATGGCATCCATCTGCCAGCCCTCGATCGTCTCTTCCTTCTTCAGGTACTCGGCCAGCGCCACCATCTTCTCCTTGCGCTCGGTCAGGATCTTGCGCGCGCGCTGGTAGGCGGCGTCCACCAGCCGGTGGACCTCCTGGTCGATCTCGCCGGCCACCTCCTCGCTGTAGTTGCGCTGCTCGCCCAGGTCGCGGCCCAGGAAGACGAGCTCTTCCTTGTGGCCGAACGTGAGCGGGCCGAGCTTCTCCGACATGCCCCACTCGGTCACCATGCGGCGCGCGAGCTTGGTCGCCTTGCCGATGTCGTCGGAGGCGCCGGAGGTCATGTCGCCGCTCAGCATCAGCTCTTCGGCGACGCGTCCGCCCAACATGACGGCCATGGTGTCCTGCAGCTCACTGCGGGAGACCAGGTACCGGTCCTCCGTCGGCAGCTGGAGGGTCCAGCCGAGCGCCATCCCGCGCGAGATGATGGACACCTTGTGCACCGGGTCGGCGTTCGGCAGCGACTTCGCGACCAGCGCGTGCCCGATCTCGTGATAGGCGATCACGCTCTTCTCTTTCTCGGTGATCATGCGCGACTTGCGCTCGGGACCGGCAATGACCCGGGCGATCGCCTCCTCCAGCTCGGGCTGGGTGATCGCCTTCTTGTTGTTACGCGCCGCGAGGATGGCGGCCTCATTGATGAGGTTGCTGAGGTCGGCGCCCGAGAAGCCGGGGGTCTGGCGGGCGAGGACCTCGAGATCGACCTGGCCGTCGAACGGCTTGTTGCGGGCATGGACTTCGAGGATCGCGCGCCGGCCGCGGATGTCGGGCCGGTCGAGCGTGACGTGCCGGTCGAAACGCCCGGGCCGCAGCAGGGCCGGGTCGAGGACGTCGGGCCGGTTGGTGGCTGCGATGACGATGACGTGCGTGTTGGTCTCGAACCCGTCCATCTCGACCAGCAGCTGGTTCAGGGTCTGCTCACGCTCGTCATGGCCGCCGCCCAGCCCGGCGCCGCGCTGGCGGCCGACGGCGTCGATCTCGTCGACGAAGACGATGCACGGGGAGTTCTTCTTGGCCTGGTCGAAGAGATCGCGGACACGCGACGCGCCGACCCCGACGAACATCTCGACGAACTCGGAGCCCGAGATGCTGAAGAAGGGCACCCCGGCTTCGCCGGCCACCGCCTTGGAGAGCAGCGTCTTGCCGGTGCCGGGCGGGCCGACCATGAGCACACCCTTGGGAATTCGGGCGCCGAGCGCCGTGAACTTGTCTGGGAATTTGAGGAACTCGACGATTTCGGTCAGTTCCTGCTTGGCCTCCTCGACACCGGCGACGTCGTTGAACGTCACCGCGGGCTTGTCACCGCTGAGCAGGCGCGCGCGGCTGCGCCCGAAGGAGATGGCCTGGTTGTTGCCACTCTGCGTCTGGCGCATCATGTACCAGACGAAGCCTCCGAGGACGACGAAGAGCAGGATGTTGGGCAGGATCAGGTTGATCAGGACGTTCGAGGAACTGGGCGCCTCGACGTTGAAGGGGACGTGATCATCCTTGAACAGGGTCTCGATCTGGTAGGTCTCGCGGAACGTGGTCTTGTGATCGATCCCGGCGTTGTCCGTCCAGACCACCTCGGTGCCGCTGCTCTTGACGGTCGCGAACTTGATCGAGGGCGAACTGCCGGCTGCCGTGTTGTCGGCCGCCTGGATCAGGTCGCTGAGTGATTTCGGAGTCGGCGTGGTGCCGAGGTTGATCGTGCGGTAGCTCGCCCAGAGCACTCCGAGGAACACGGCGAGCAGAACGAATAGCAGGATGCTGCGCCGCTGCCCTCTCATGGCAGCGCCCATTGTAGCATCGGGTCTTTTGCGGAATCTGTATTCATCACGAAGTCGTCACGACGCTCTCTCGGTCGTGTGACGGGACGATTTCCAGATGCAGCTGATGCCGTGTCCGGTTGGTCACGCGATGCGGCTCGGCCACCGTCACGCCCGGAATCCAGACGATGCCGAAACGGTCGCGGACGATCGGAAGGGCGTCACGCAAGAGACGTGGAATCCGGGCATCGACGAGCAGATCCTGCAGGCGCTTGGGCTGGCTCTGGCCGAGCGGCTGCACCCGATCTCCGGGTTGACGCTGGGAGATCCGCAGTGGCAGCGCGAGCGTCTCGGCGTCGAGGTGCCCGATCGGGTCGCGGGCGCGGAACGTGGACGGATCGCAGGTGCATCTCCGGATCTGCAACCCCCGGCCGAGGGCATCGGCCGAGCCGCCTGGATCGCGGATCGTGGCGGCACCGGTGGCGCGGAAGGCCTCGACCTCCGAGTACGAGAGCCCCGGGTTCAGGCGCCGCACCAGGCGGCGCTGGAGTGCGATGGGGAGCGCCGCGAACGCCTCCCGCTCCCGAAGCAGGGCAGGGTCGAGGCGCGCCGTCTCCTCCTCGAGGAACCGGTCCTCCTCGGCCAGGATGTCGGCGGCGCGGGCGAGCGCGCGGCGGGCGGCAGGATCGAAGGCCTCCAGCACGGGGAGCACGCGAAGGCGAAGCCGATTCCGCGTGTAGGCGGGATCGTCATTGGAGGGATCCCGGCGTGGCTGAAGATGCTGGTCCCGGAGGTAGGCCTCGATGTCCGCGCGAGGGATTGACAGCAGCGGGCGCGCGAGGTCGCCGGAGCGCGGCCGCATCGCGGCGAGCCCCTGGGCGCCGCTCCCGCGAAGGAGATGCAGGAGGAGGGTCTCGACCTGGTCATCCTGGGTGTGCCCCAGGGCGATCACCGAACTGTCGGTGTCACGCGCGGCCTGACGCAGGAAGGCGTAGCGGGCCCGACGAGCGGCATCCTCACTGACCTTGACCGGCCGGTCGCCTTCGATGCCCAGGCTCCCGGTGATGCAGGCGAAGCCCCACCGCTCGCTGACCTCGCTGACGAATCGCGCGTCATCGGCGCTGTCCTGCCGCCAGCGGTGGTCGAAGTGGGCGACCGAAAGCGCGAGCCCGAAGTCCGGGATCAGCTCACGCAGGAGGGAGAGGAGCGCGAGCGAATCAGGCCCGCCCGACACGGCAACGAGGACGCGTTCGCCCGACCACAGGGTCAGGTGCCGATGGATTTCGCGGGCGACCCGGGCGGCCAGAGCCGTCACGGCGCCCTGGATGTGGCGGAGGCAAGGATCGAACTTGCGACATACCGGGTATGGGCCGGTTGCTCTACCACTGAGCTACTCCGCCGAGCATGCGCTAGTTTACCTAACATGTCCTCCCCGTTCGCCGAGATCGCGCCCCGATACGACAGCCTCCGCCCGCTCAGACCGCCCGACCAGGCACGGCTCGAGGCGATGCTGGCCGCCGCCGCGAGCCCATCACCAACCCTGTCCGATCGCGACCTGATCGTGGAGGTCGGATGCGGGACCGGACGCCTGACCATCCCGCTCGCCGGGCTGACGCCGGCCCGCGTGGTTGGCGTCGATCCCGAGGCTCGCATGCTCGATGTCGCGCGTGCCAAAGACGCGGACCGGCGTATCGAGTGGCGCCCCGGCACGGCCTACCGTCTGCCCGTCGCCAGGGACCAGGCGACGCTCGTCCTGATGGCGATGGTCGTTCATCTCCTCAAACAGCGGACGCGAGCGTTTCGCGAGGCCCGTCGAATCCTCAAGCCGGCTGGTCAGCTCTCGCTCTGGACGTTCACCCAGCAAGACATCCGCGACTTCTACCTCAACGGGTACTTCCCGAGCATCCCACTGATCGATCTCGCGCGTTTCCCGGATCATCGGACCATCGAGAGCGAGCTCATTCGCGCAGGGTTCGAGACCGTGACCACGAAGATCGAGCGCGAGCAAGGCGAGATCTCGCTCGCGGAGGTCGTCGATCGTGTCCGGGGACGCTACATCTCGACCCTCGCGCTGCTGCCACCGCTCGAGTACCGGCTCGGATTGCAACAGCTCGAGGAGCAGCTCGCGGCCGCCCCTGCGACCACGCTCACGCAGCGCCTGGAGTGGGCGATTGTGACCGCGACCAAGTCGGCAGCCGGCTCTGCCGCCATCGAGGCCTGAGGCACGAGCACGGTCCAACAAAAAGCGGGAGCCCCTTGGGAACTCCCGCGATCAGTGCTGTGGTTGCGGCGGCCAGATTCGAACTGGCGACCTTCGGGTTATGAGCCCGACGAGCTTCCACTGCTCCACGCCGCCCGGCCATTCTAGGCGTGCCCCGATGGCCCCGTCAAGCTGACTGATTCGACGCCGCAGCCCCTTAGCGCCCTCTTACTTGAAGCGCCCTCCGCGCTTGGCCTCGATGTTGCGCTTGATATCGAGCAACCGCTCCTCCGAGCTCTTGAGGAACTTGGACAGCTTCTCCTCGAAGACCGGGTCCGCTCCTTCAGGCAGTTCCCGCTTGCCGCCCCGACCGCGCCGGTAGTTCCGCGGCAGCACCGGTGGCGCACTCAATCCGGGCGTGGACGGCGCGGCCGCCTGCTTCAAGGACAGGTCGACCTTGCCGTTGCTCGGGTCGACGTTGAGCACCTTCACCTTCACCTTCTCGTTCATCTTCAGGTGATTGTTCACATCCCGGACGTACTCGTTGGCGATCTCCGAGATATGGATGAGCCCGGTGCCGGCTCCTTCGATCTGCACGAACGCTCCAAACCCTGTGATCCCGACGACGGTTCCTTCCACCACCGTCCCTACCGTTAGTGCCACCTAACCCCCGTTCCCTCCTAATGCCATACGCTCCTCCACCATTTGATGATCCTCCCCCACACGCCATCGCCTCCGCCAACCTTCGCCAGCGCCGTCTTCACCACCCTGCCGTCCGTTGCGCCGCCACCGCCGGTCGCGCCAATCGCCTTGGCCGTCCCCACCACGCCCGAGCCCGCCCCCGCGGCCGCGCCACTAACCGCCGGCCGAGCGCCGGCGGCGCCGCCCGTGCCGGCACCTGCACTCGCCCCCGTCCCGCCGGTAGGAGCCGCCGGAGCACCCGCGCTGGGACTGGGCTGCACGATCACATAGACTTGCTCGCCGGCCTTGTAGTAGCCCTGCTGCCGGGCGGACTCTTCCAGCGCCGTGGCGGTCGCGGCGGTGGCGAGTTCGGTCCGAGTCTGCGCGTTGGAGGCGGCCAGCTGGGCGTTCTGCGCCCGTAAGGCCTGGACCTGCGCATTCAGCCGCAGGTTGAGCAGCATCTCCGATCCAAACGCCCACACTCCCCAGAGAACGACGCCGCCAACAACGATCCAGATCAAACGGTCAGGCGCCGATAGATGGACTTTCGCGCGGGACGTTTTTGGCTGGGTACTGCTCAAAGGCGTTGGGAAGATGGGTGATAGCCACGCCGGCCCGGAAAACGGGGTGAATTATAGGGAAGGACCCCCAGCTTGGCAAGGCTGCACGATCAGCGCGAGCTCGAATTAGGTCGCCTATTGCGCCTTCGCGGCCTCCCAATACCGGTCCAGCTCCTCGATCGGAAGCTCCGCCATCGACCGTCCCTCGCGTCGGAGCGCCTCCTCCATCAAGCGAAATCGGGCTTCGAACCGGCCCGTGGTGCGGCGCAGCGCATCCTCCGGATTGATCCCCATCTTCCGGGCCACGTTGACCATGGTGAACAGCAGGTCGCCGAACTCGGCCTCACGCTCCTCCGGCGTGCGCGCCTCGCGCAGCTCACTCAGCTCCTCGTGCACTTTCTCGAGCGCTCCGTCGACCTCGCGCCAATCGAACCCGACGTTCGCGGCCCGTTTCTGCAGCGACCATGCCCACTGCAGCGCGGGCAGCGATCGCTGCACCCCGTCGAGGGCCGACTCGCGCTGGTACTCCCTGGCCTTGAGCGCCTCCCAGTTCCGGACCACCTCGTCGGCGCCCGACACCGACACCGTCCCGAACACGTGGGGATGGCGGCGAACCAGCTTTTCCCGGACCGTGTCGGCGACGTCGCCCAGATCGAACGCGTCTTCCTCCTGGGCGATCGTGGCCTGCATCACGACCTGCAGCAGCAGGTCACCCAGCTCCTCTCGCAAACGCGGCATCGACCCCTCGTCAATCGTCTCGAGCACCTCGTAGGCCTCCTCCAGGAGGGTCGACCGCAGGCTCCCGTGCGTCTGCTCGCGGTCCCAGGGGCATCCGCCCGGACCACGCAGGCGCTCCACCACCTCGATCAATTGGTTGATTCGCTCGATCTTCGAGCCCGCGTCCGTCATCCCGGCAGTTCGCAGCCGTGGCGGCGAAACAGGTCGCGCATGCGTTCAGGACTGCGATCCGGCAGGCTGTGCATCTCCTCGAGCATACGGACCGTCTCCGGCATCATGATCACCAGATACCGCGCCGGCCCAGGCCCCGGATTCCAGTACGTGTGGTTCACGCCTCGCGGCCCGAAGACGGCTGATCCCGTCTCCGCCTCGACCTCCTCGTCACCCAGCCGAAACCGCAGCCGTCCTTCGACGACATACCAGGCCTCGTCCTCGTCTCGATGCCGGTGCAAGGGGGCGATGTACCGGGGTGGGTCGAACGTCCCGCCAGGATCGCCCCATTCCGCCAGCGCGAACCTCGCTCCTTCCGGCATCAGCCGCTGCCCGCGCAGCGGCGTCACGATCAGCTCACTCATGGCACCCAGCGTACGGTTTCGTGTCGCGAGCCGGGGCGACGGGCTGCGCTCGATCGCCGGTCCAGCCTGCGGCACCACGCCTGTGGACAACGGCGTCGACCTGCCCGTCCGCTAGAGCGTTCGGCTGAATCCCCCTAGTCGAACGCCTCGAGGAGTAGCCCGCCCAGGATCGCGGCATTCTTCAGGAACTGCCCGAGCTGCATCGTGCGCTGCCGTTCATCGCTGGCCTCCCAGAATCGATGCCCGCCGAGCGTGGTCAGGACGGTCGAGGCCGCGAGCGTCATCGCCGCAAGTCGGGGGAGCACGCCAAGGGCGAGCATCCCGCCGGCCCCAACCTGGACCATCGCGTTCAGCTTGACTGCCTCGACCGGATCGGTCGGGGCGATCGGTACTCTGGCCGCCACCCATTCCACAATCGGCGCCGCCACGGCCGCACGCGGTTGAGGCGCCTTCAGCACCTCCAACCCGCTGGCGATGAAAACCGCCCCGAGCAACGGCTGCGCGATCGGCCGGATCAAGCCCATCTTTTCACTCTAATAGGATGAGGGCTAGTGGCCGAAGCGACGATGACCGGGATTCCGACCCTGGCGGACGTCCTCGAGGCGCGCCGCCGTATCCGCCCGTATTTGCACCCGACTCCGCTGTACCGCTACGCGGCGCTGGACGACCTCATCGGGACCGAAGCCTGGGTCAAGCACGAGAACCACCTGCCGATCGGCGCCTTCAAAGTGCGCGGCGGCGTCAACCTGGTCTCACAGCTGAGCCAGGTGGAACGTCAGGCGGGCGTCATCACGGCCTCAACCGGCAACCACGGCCAGTCGATCGCGTACGCCGCTCAACTGTTCGACGTTCGCGCCATCATCTGCGTGCCGGAGGGCGCCAACCCCATCAAGGTCGCCGCGATCCGGGGCCTGGGCGCCGAGATCGTCGTCACCGGGCGCGACTTCGACGACGCCCGAGAGCACGCCGAGCGACTCGCCCGCCAACACGGCTATCGCTACATTCACTCGGGCAACGAACCGCAGCTGATCAGCGGCGTCGCGACGGGCACGCTCGAGATCCTCGAACAGCGACCGGACGTCGAGGTGATCATCGTGCCCATCGGTGGCGGGAGCGGTGCCGCCGGGACTTGCGTGGTCGCGAAGGCGATCAATCCGGCCATCGAGGTGATCGGCGTCCAGTCGTCTGCCGCGCCCGCCGCTCACCGATCGTGGTCGGCCAGACGGCTGCTGGAGGATCGTATGAACACGTTCGCGGAAGGGCTGGCCACGCGCACCGCCTTCGCCCTGCCCCAGCGCATTCTCTGGGACCTGCTGGACGAGTTCATCCTCGTGCCGGACGTCGAGATCCGGACCGCGGTGCGCTCCATGATCGAGTGCACGCGCAACCTGACGGAGCCCGCCGGCGCCGCTCCGCTTGCCGCCACCTTGAGACTGCGCGACCGCCTCGAGGGCAAGCGGATTGTCCTGATCCTGAGCGGTGGCAACATCACGCCTGCGCAACTGCGTGACATCCTCAGCGACCCCCAGGAATCACTCGGGATCTAGCTTCGCAAGCTAATATCCTGTCAGCAGGGTCGATCGTGCGGCGCAAGAGATCCACCCCAAAGACGTCGACACGCGTCATCCCATCCCAACTCCGGATGCCGGATCCCCGGTGTTCATTCTGCGGCCGAGGGCGTTCCGCCGAACGGCGTGTGGTGGCCGGCCCCGGCGTGTTCATCTGTTCCGAATGCGTCGACCTGTGCCGGCAAGTGCTCGCGGAAGACCCGGAGTCGCGCAGCTGACCGGCCCGACCATGGGAACCTTTCGGGCGTTTCTCCGTCCTATGGACATGCGACGGATCCTGTTCGCCGCGATCGCGCTGCTGCTCGCCGGCTGCAGCGCGCTGTCGGCACCCGGGGCGTCCCCCACGCCCTCCGGATCTCCCTCGCCGACGCCCGCGGGATCGGCCCTCTCCCAGGTGGAGCTGAAGTATCGGCTGCTCGCCCAGGTCGGCCCGATCGCCTACTGCGATCCGGATTCGTACCCGGTCGGCCGCCCGGTGACCCCGGACTACGTCCGCCAACGGCTGCTCGGCATTCAAAGCACCGATGCCCAGACCTACCAGGACATCCTCAACCATTACAGACTGACCGGGACGCTGACCGACGCGCAGCAGCTGATGGTCTACACCGACTACAAGCGACTGGCCGCGCTGCGCCTGACTGCCTCGGGGACCGGATATGACTTCGACTACTTCGTCGGCCAGGGTGGGAACGCGCCGTCGCTCCGCACCAAAGGGACCATCGACCAGTACGGCTCGATCTCGGTGGCTTCCCAGATACCCGGGCGGTTTGCCTGCCCGATCTGCCTGACCGCGGGAACGATGATCGACACACCGAATGGAGCGGTGCCCGTCGCGACGGTGAAGGTTGGGACGATCGTGTGGACGGTGGGATCGAACCGGCTGCGTCAGGCTGCGCCGGTGCTGCGCGTCAGCAGCACCCCGGGCGGGCCGGGATTCCTCGTGCACCTGACCCTCGCGGATGGTCGCGAACTGTGGGCGTCGCCGAAGCACCCCCTGCCCGACGGCCGTCGGGTCGGCGACCTGCTGCGCGGCGACCCTGTGGATGGCAGTCGCGTCGTGCTGGCGCAACTCCTTGCATCCTCCGCGGCCACCTACGATCTGCTACCCGCGGGAGCGACCGGGGCCTACTGGGCCGACGGAATCCTGCTTGCCAGCACGCTCCACCATTCGTAACCTCATGTCGTAATTTCGCGTAATGTCCGATCGGATGCTGGAGGTCGATCGGCTTACCCGTCGGTACGGCGACCTGGTCGCCTTGCAGGACCTGAGCTTCAGCGTTTCACCCGGCGAGCTGTTCGGCTTCGTGGGCAGCAACGGCGCCGGGAAGACGACCACCATGCGGATCGTCATGGGCGTGCTCGCGGCCGATGCCGGTGAGGTCCGCTGGCGCGGGGCCCCCTTGACGCTCGAGACCCGGCGCCAGTTCGGCTACATGCCCGAAGAGCGCGGCCTGTACCCGAAGATGCGGGTCCTCGAGCAGCTCATCTACCTTGCCGAGCTCCACGGGTTGCGTGCGCCGAGCGCGCAGCAGGCGGCGACCGGCTGGCTCGCGCGGCTGGGCCTCAAGGAGCGGGCGAACGATGAGGTCCAGAAGTTGAGCCGCGGCAATCAGCAACGCGTCCAGCTGGCGGCCGCGCTCCTCTACGAGCCGGTGCTTCTCGTCCTGGACGAACCCTTCGCGGGTCTCGATCCGGTGGCGGTCGACGTCATGAGCTCGGTTCTCCGGGATCGCGCGAGGGCGGGCATCTCGGTCATCTTCTCCAGTCATCAGCTCGACATCGTGGAGCGTCTCTGCGATCGGGTCGGGATCATCAAGAGCGGCCGGATGGTGGTCAGCGGCAGCATCGAGGAACTCCGCCAGAGTGGCCCGCGCCGCTACTGGGTGGATACGCCGGCCGCCAGCGACGGCTGGCTGCAACGCGTCCCGGCCGCGAAGGTGGCCCGCAAAGATGGCTCACGCACCCTCATCGAGCTCGACCAGGACGCGGATGACCAGGCGGTCCTCCAGGCGGCTCTCGCGACCGGACCGGTGCGCGAATTCCGGCGGGACGTCCCACCGTTGAGCGAGCTCTTCCGGCATGTCGTGGCGGAGGATGGTCCCCCTGTGACGTCGTGAGTAAAGCGGCCGCGTCAGTACGCGCGACGCGCCTGGGTCACGTCACCCGGCCCCATGGCTTGGCCAGGCGTGCCGGGAACTCGGACCAGGAAATCCCTCGAGGTGAGATGGAGTTCATCGATGGTGGCCTCGCCCTCGCTGTCGCGCAGCAAGAGCACGACCGGGAGGTTCTTCAAGAGTGGATCACGGCGCAGCATCCCGAGAACGTCGACCGGCGCCTCCGAGCCGGGTCCAAGGTCAAGAAATGCGATGTCCGGGGTACGTTCGTGCAGCAGCTCCAACCCCTGCCCGAAGCTCGGGGCGAGCGTGACCCAGTAGCCGTCTAACTCCAGTTTCAGCCGGTATAGCTCGGCGAGCGAGTCGTCCTCTCCGATGAAGGTCACCTCCAACAGCTCTTCCGGAAGTTGGTCGTCGCAACGGCGCGCCGCCTCCAATGGTGTCGAAGGCATGTGTTCCGCCTCCTCAAAGACTGTGCTGAGCATGCGCTGCGCGGCAGCCGGCGGCATCATCCGTTCGGATGATGTTTCGGGGCGAAGAGTGGCTCAGATCGTGACGGTGGTCCGCATTCCTTCCTCGGCGGGCCGTGCGAGCCGCCGGTCGACCACCCACGCGGCCACCATCGCGCGTGACCGGAAGCCGAGCTTCGAAAGAATATGCGCCACGTGTGACGAGACGGTTGCCGGCGTCACGCTCAGACGCTTCGCGATCGCGGCATTGGTGAACCCCATGGTCAGCAGTTCGGCCACCTGATGTTCGCGCTCGGTAAGGTCTTCCTGTCCCGCTGGCTTCCCGTCGTCCGGAGCCCGGCCGAATATGCGCAGCACGCCGGACGCCTCCTCGCGCCGGCGGTTTCGAGCCCGCCGGTCTGCCGTCGACGCCCGGTGCGGTCGGGCAGAACGTTCGGTCACATCCACGACCACGTCAACAGATGGGTGACCGGGAGCAGCCGCCCGAAGATCACGAGGGCATCCGACTCAGGCGAAGTCCTCAGGTCCGACGCGAGCGAATCCAGCGTCGACGTCGACGGCTTTATCAGATTCGACCCTACCCTTGAAGCGCGGCCCCGCGCCTATCTTGCGCCGAATTTTGCGGATCTGCAACAGCGAGTCTCTATTCGAACGGGGTGCCGAAGTGCTCGCTCGAGGCGACGTCGCGCAGCGGCTTGCGATTCTTCTGGCCCTTGCCGATGGCCCGCTTCGGATAGCCGAAGGGGATGACGGCCAGCAGGTCGTAATCGTCGGGCAGGCCGAGCTTCTTCGCGATGGCCTCGAGACCGCCAAAATGCACGAAACCCACCCAGTTCGAGCCCACGCCCTCGGCCCAGGCCGTCAGCATCATCGATTGGATCGCGCGGCTGGCGTCCGATACTCCGAAGGCGCTTGTCTTCTCGATCGCCACCGCGATCGCCATGCCGGCGGTCGCGATATATGGGCCCGTCCGCGCCAGGGCGCCAATCTCGCGCAAGTTCTGGCGCTGGCGCACCACGACGAAATGCCATGGCTGGCCGTTCTTGGAGCTGGCCGTGAGCCGGCCGGCCTCGACGATCCGGCGCACGGTGTCCTCCGCGATCGCGCGGTCCTGGTACTCGCGCACGGCGAGCAGGGTTCGAACCGCCTCGAACACCGGATTGGTCATGAGCAGAGCTTACTGCCGCCGGGGACGAACTGAGACAATCCTTGAGGCTGATCGAGCCGAGAGCATGAACCTGATCGACCGATTCCGTCAGGGGGCCATCCAGGCGGGGGCCACGCTAGAGGTCGTGCGCGACGGGGATGAGGCTCGGCGCGCGATCGCTCGACTCGGCGAGGAGATCGGGGCGCGGAGCGTGACGGCCACGCGCGATGGGGCGCGTTTCGCTCCGCCCGGAGCGCTGATCGGGAGCTCCCCCTCCGAGGTCGCCGACGCGGATCTGGGCGTCTCCGTTGCCCTGCTGGCCGTGGCCGAGACCGGCTCGGTGCTGCTCGGGTCAACCGTCCCAACCGACCGCCTGGTCGGGCTGCTCGCGCTGACGCACGCGATCGTGGTTCCCCGAGGCGCGCTCGAGAACTCGCTCGATGATGCCGCCCGGCAGCTGCGCACGTGGACCATGCCCGGCCCCGGCCAGCTTCGCTACGCGGCATTCACGACCGGGCCGAGCCGGACCGCGGACATCGAACGCGTCCTGACGATCGGGGTCCAGGGACCGCGCGCCCTGCACCTCGTCGTGGTGGAGGGCGACTGATGCCCGGCGGCCCCGACTTTCACGACCGCTACCGCCGCGCCGTCGCGGACGGTCAGCTGCGCCGCAATCTGCTCGCCTTCCAACGCGGCTGGCGCCAGAGTCGCGCCGAGCGCTTCGCCGAATACGCCGGGCAGGCCGGGCGATCGGGCGACCAGGAATTCCAGGCCCTGCGCACCCGGCTCAAGGCCGCCAAGGACGCTGTCATCAGCGATCTGCCGGCGACGTTCGCGCGCTTCAAGGCGGCCGCCGAAGCGAATGGGGCGATCGTCTTCGAGGCCACAAGCGGCGAAGACGCCGCAGCCTACGTCCTCGCGCTCTGCCGCCGCACCGGCTCGTCGATCCTCGTGAAGACGAAGTCGATGGTGAGCGAGGAGATCCGCCTCAATCACTACCTGGAGGAGGGTGGCGTGCGGGCGGTGGAGACCGACCTCGGTGAGTGGATCGTCCAGCTCCGGCACGAAACGCCGTCGCACATGGTCATGCCGGCGATCCATCTCAGCCGCGCTCAGGTCGGCGAGACCTTCTCGCTTGCGACCGGCCATGCCGTGTCCCGCGATGACGTCTCGCAGCAGGTGGGCCTGGCCAGGACGGAGCTCCGCAAGGATTTCCTCGCCGCCCGGGTGGGCATGACCGGGGCAAACGCCCTGATCGCGGAAACCGGCACCACCATGATCATCACCAACGAGGGCAACGAGGGGATGGTGACCACGTTGCCTCAGGTCCAGGTCGTGCTCGTCGGGTACGAGAAGCTCCTGCCGACGTTCGAGGACGCGATGACGCAGCTGCGCCTTCTGCCCCGCTCGGCGACCGGTCAGGCGATCACGACCTACGTCACGTTTCTCACTGGACCCGACCGGCCGGAGCGTGAGCTGCATTATGTCTTCGTCGACAACGGGCGCAGCGCGATGCGGGAGGATCCCGATTTCGTCGATGCGCTTCGGTGCATCCGCTGCGCCGCCTGCGCCAGCGTCTGCCCCCCCTACCAGGTGGTCGGTGGGCATGTGTTCGGTCACATCTACTCCGGCGCCATCGGGCTGGTCAACACTCCCTTCCATCACACGCTGGCGGACGCGGCGGGCCCGCAATCGCTGTGCGTCAGCTGCAACGCCTGCCAGACGGTGTGCCCGGTCGACATCCCGTTGCCGCAGCAGATCCTCGCGGTCCGGCGCCGGGTGGTCGAGGCGGACGGACTCAGTCGGGCGACCCGGCTGGCACTCGCGGTCTGGGCGCGGCCGGCCCTGTTTCGCGGACTGGCCCGGACCGCCGGCGTCCTGGCTCGTCCGTTCGCCCGCGACGGTCTGCTGCCGGTCCCCATGCCGGGCCGGCATGCCTGGCGGACCCCGCCGGCACCCGCGGTGCGCCCGGCGAGATCCCGCCTGCCGGAGTCGATCGCAGCGGGCACAAAGAGCCCGCAGCTGAGCCAGGTCCTGAAAGGGACAACGGTCGCGTACTTCCTGCAGTGCTTGACCGATTCGATCGTCCCCGAGCAGGCCGAGGCCGCCGTCAAGCTGCTTCGCGCCTGCGGTGTCCGGATCGTGATCCCTCGGGGGCAGCATTGCTGCGGACTGCCGTTCCTCGACGCGGGCGACACGAAGGGCGCCAGGCGCCTGGCCAGGCAGACGCTCGGCGTTTTCGAGACCGTTTCCGCCGACTACGTCGTCTCGGCGGCAAACTCCTGTGTGGCCGCCATCGTTCACGAGTATCCTCACCTGTTTCGCGACGAGCCGGAGTGGAAAGCGCGCGCGCAGCGGCTGGCCGGCCGGATGCAGGACCTCGCGACCTTTCTCACGCAGACCGCGCAGGTTGACGCGGCAGCGGTTCAGCGATCGGCTCCGGCGATCACCTACCAGCCGTTCTGCCAGTCCGCCAACGTCCTGCACGCCGACCAGGCCGGCCGCCGGCTGCTGACCGACGTCGGCGGTCTGGAGCTCCGCGACCTGGACGAGGCTCACGTCTGCTGCGGGTTCGGAGGATCCACCTCCTTCTCCGCGCCCGAGGTGGCGAGAGGGATCGTCGAGCGCAAGCTGGAGAACGTCGACCGCACCGGCGCGCGGATCCTGGTCACTGACAATCCGGGGTGCGTGATGCATCTCCGGGGCGCCGCTCATGCCAGCGGCCGCCGCGACCTGCGCGTCCTCCACCTGGCCGAGGTGGTGGCCGAGGCGGTCCTCGGCGGGCGCGAGTCGATGACAGCCAGGTCCTGAACGCGACAGCCCGGCACGTCCAATGGTCCCGGCACTGCGGGGGACCTCTGGTCCTTCTAGCCAGGAGCACCACCGGATAGCGTTGGTGCATGAACGCGACTATCCGATACCTGGGCCGGCGGTCGGGCCTGCCGCATACGCTCGTCGTGGACCCCGAACCGGCGGGCGAGGCCTTCATGATTCGGGTCGACGATCCGGCCACCACCCGCTGGTGGCGCAACTTCTGGACGCCGTGGCCACTGACGCTGGTCGACCGTGACCACCTCGTCCATTGTTCCGGCGAGGTGGTCAGGGAGGAGGCCGGCCCGGCCGCGCCGCCGGCGGTCCTCGTCAGAGTCTGTCCCTGTCGCTGACCCGTCCTGCCCGCTCAGGCCTCGAGCAGCAATCGTCAGGCGCCATCCGGTCGAGTCAGGGCCGCCGGGATGCCCGCGGCATCGAACGAGGGCTCGGGATGGATGTCGAAGGCATCGGCAAGGCGCACGAACAGGTTGAAGAGCGCGGCGTCGTAGACAGCTTCTGCGATCTGGGCGTCCGTCCAGCCGACCTCCCGCAGACCCCGGACCTGCTCGTCGGTGATCCGGTAGGCGTGCCGGGTCAGCGTTTCGACGAATGCCAGGAGCAGCCGGTGGGCCGGCGTCAGGTCCACCCGATCGAGGTCGCCCTCGCGAAGGGCGGTCGCGACTTCCGTAAATTGCTCACCCTGCAACTGCAGGAACCAGGCATGGGTGCTGAGTCAATAGTGGCAGCGGTTCAGCGCCGACACATAGGCCGCGATCATCTCGTGCTCGGCGCGGCTGAGCGCTCCGTCGGTGAAGTGCAGCCGGCTCGCCTGATCGATGGCGCGCAGGAAGTCGGGGCGCAGGCTCATCGTCCGCAGGATGTCGGGAACCTTCCCGCTTGCCGAAGTCTGCCTCAGCCCACGATAAACGTCGGCAATCTCGCCAGCGGCCTCATCGTCCTCGATCCAGGCGATCCGAGCCATGATTCCCTCCCCGGGGCTCGCTTATCGCACGCGATGCCCCGCCAGCAGCGCCAGGCTTTCCGCGTTCGGCGGCGATCCAAGCTGTTGTGTGACCGTCCTGACCGCCGTGCGCACCACCATCTGGCTCCGCTTGCGGTTCATCAGGTTGAGCCCCATCGCGGCGCGATCTTCAACCCCGGACTCGATCAGCATGACTGAAATGCCCGATGCCCGCAGGGCTTCGGCCTCCGCTTCGAGACTGCGATGCGCTGTCCGCTCCATAAAGCCCAGCAAACGGTCACTCAACCTCTTCGCACGAGGCGTGACGATCGGCGACGACATCGGGTTGAGGCAGATGGCCAGGTCGACTGCTTCGCCCGCGAGCAGATCCAGGTTGGCCGCCGAGTACAGCCCGCCGTCGACGTAGAGATGGCCACCGATCTCGACCGGCCGGTAGACGCCCGGAATGGCGCACGACGCCGCCACCGCCGCCGGCACCCCCGCCGGGGGCGCACCGGGCCGGCCGAAGACGACCCGCTCGCCCGTCCGGTAGTCACAGGCTGCGATCCACAGCCGGCGGCCGGCCGGCCAGCCGTCCGGCATGCGATGCCTGATGCTCTCCTGGATCGGTCCGGTTGACAGACCACCGCGTGGCAGCATCCCGGCGACCGTCATGATCCAGCCGCGCGGACCTTGCGCTCGCATGCCGCGGATCCCCAGGTCCCAGGAACCGGGAATGGGCCAGGGAAACGCCTCGGCCCGGCGGGTCGCCGCATCGACCAGGTCCATCGGCGGAAGAATCCCCGCGGCCAGCAGCGCGGCCATCAGCGCCCCCACGGACGTTCCGATCAGGTACTCGGCCCGGCGCGGATCCCAGCCGGTCTCTGCCTGCAGGGCCCGCAGCGCCCCGATCTCCCAGGCCCCGCCGAGCACGCCGCCGCCGCCCAAGACCAGTCCGACCCGGACGGCGGTGGTCATCGTGGCGCCATCACCGCCACCGGCTTCTCACCCCGCATCGCCAGCCAGCTGCGCTCGAGCCCCTGGATCGCGACATCGAGGTCGGGGAGCCGTCCCGCGTCGGCAGTAACCGTGATCGCCAGGACTCCGTGGTACGAGAGCGCGGCGAAGGCGAGCGGGCAATTGCCGGCGATGGGAACGACCGGGATGACATCCAGCAGCCGGGCCCCGAGCACGCAGACGGGCATCGGCGGGCCGGCAACGTTCGTGACGAAGACGTTGACGAACCGCTGGTGCCGGCTGACCCATCGAGCCAGCCCGACTCTGGCGACCATCGACCATCCCACCATCCCGGCGGCGGCGCTCTGCGAGTGTTTCGCCCGGGTGCTTGCCTGGACGACCGCCCACAGCCGCGCGGCCGGCTCGGCCTCACCCAGCGGCAAGGGAACGATCCTCAGTCCGACCTCGTTGCCCAGCTTCGCGTCATGGCGGATCGAGACCGGGACCGATGCCAGCAGCGCGACACCCTCGACCGTCTCGCTGCGCCCGAGCAGCAGCGACCGCAGCCCGCCGGCCACAATCGAAAGCAGCACGTCGTTCACCGTCCCGCCGTGCACGTGGGCGACCGCCTTCGCCTCGTCGAGTGGGATGCGGACCACCGCCAGCCGGCGGGCGGGCCCCACAACCGTGCGGTTGAGCGGGCTCCGCGGCGCCCGGGTGGCCTGCCCGACCATGCCTCGGAACGCGCGAGCCGCCCTCAGGCTCGCGTGCCAGACGGCACGTGGGTGACGCGCCCGCGCGAGCGCCCGTCCGACGCCGTCGATTTTGCCGGCAAGGTTGTCCCGCATCAGCGCCGACGGACGCGGCGGCGGCTGCGAGACCCATGACCCTGGCGCCGGATCGCTGGAGTCGGACGTGAAGTCGAACAGCGACGCCAGCACCTGGATGGCGGCCAGGCCGTCGGCGATCGCGTGGTGGAGCTTGAAGACGAGGGCGACCCTGCCGTTGTCGAGCCCGGTCAGCAGCCACGCCTCCCACAGCGCGTGCGCGCGATCGATCAGGTCGCGGTCGATGCGCGCTACCACCTGCAGGAGGTCGGTCTCGGTCCCAGGCCCCGGCACCGAGCCGGCTCGGACGTGGCGGGCGAGGTCGAACCCGGGGTCGTCCACCCAGATGGGTGGGCCGGTCAGCAGGTTGCCCGGTCGCACGACCTGCCGCAGCCGCGGGACGCGTGCCAGCCGTCGCTCGATCCGGTCGCGGATCACCTCCAGCTTCAGCCGGCCGGTGCCGTCGACCAGCCCATCCGGCTCCAGCTGCAGCACGGCCATGATGTGCATGGGCGTGTCGCGGGCCTCGGCCCAGAACTGATTCCGGTCCTGGATGGTCAGCCGGTCGTATCGACTCCGCATCACCGGACTCCGCCTCTGATTCAAGGGGCCGCGGCCCGCGACCTGTAGGGCCGAACGGCATCTCGGCGGCGGGACCAGAACACGCCGGTCCCGGCGAGCGTGCAACTTACTCGACCGCGACCGCCAGACCAGAAGGGCGACGATGCTCGCCCGCCGCCCGGAACCACGGCACCGAGACCAGGGCCAGCACCAGGCACCCGACCGCGCCCACCACGAACGGCACCCAGATGCCGCCCGCGAAAAGCGCCCCGGCGATGGCCGCTCCGTGCGCCATCGCCAACCCCTGCGCCATGCCGACGGTGCCCTGCGCCTGCCCGCGCGCGTCGACCGGCACCGCATCCATGATGTAGGCATTGAGGGCCGGCTCCGTGAAGGCCCAGGTCGCAGCTTCGATGGCGCCGATGATCAGGACCAGCGGGATGTTGCGGAGGAGGGGATAGACCGGCCCGAAGCAGGCCCCCACCGTCACCGATCCCGCTGCCAGCCACCGGCGGTCCCGGCGATCCGAGATCCACCCGGCGAGCGGCGTGACCACCACCCACGGAACCGAGAACAGGGAAAAGGACAACCCCACCTGCCAGTCGGTCGCGCCGATCGCGCGCATGTACAGGCTCCAGACGACGTCGTAGATCCCGATCAGGAAGCCGATCCCGATCGTGATGGCGAGCACGGCTCGCATGGCCTCGCCGGCGCGTCCGGCACGGAGCGGCCGAGCGAGCTCATCGGCTGCCGCTCTGCGGGACTCCACCGTCATGGGCGGCAGGGTTGCCATCGCCACGGCGGCGCCCGCCAGCAGCGCACCGCCGGTGACCGCGAACACGGTCCAGCGCCCGAACACGGCCAGCAGGCCTCCCAGGGCCGGCCCGACGATCAAGCCGCAGATGCGCGCGCCCGACAGCCAGCCGTAGGCGACCCCGAGCTCGCTCGGCGGCACGAGGTCGGCCACCGCGGCTCGCTGCGCCGGCATGGCCGCCGCAAACCCAAGCCCCTGCACGACCCGGAGCGCGACCAGCATCGAGACCGGCATCGGCACGATGAATAAGAAGGATGCGATCGCGGAGGCACACAGGCCTCCGACCATCAATGCCCGCCGCCCGAGCCGGTCCGACAGCCATCCCGCCGGCCACTGCCCGGCGCCCTGCGCCACCAGGCTGGCCCCGACCACGATCCCGACCAGGGTGAACGAGGTCCCCCGATCGCGGAGGTACAGCGGCAGGATCGGGAGGATCGACCCGACGCCGGTCTCGGCGACGAAGACGGATGCGACCACGCCCCACAGGGCGAGGCGCCGTGAGCCGGGGCTACGCCGCACCGGAACCGCTGGCCTCGATCTCCTTGGATCGAATGCGCCGCACGCTCACCGGCATACTGTAGGCCTCCGCTGACGGCCGACGCGCGCGACTGGCGCGCATGGCTTCCGGAGCTACAGCTCGGTGGCGACCGCCTGGATAGCCCGGTCCAGCACCGAGACCGCGGCCTCGATCTGCTCGTCGGCGATGACGAGCGGCGGGGACATCGCCAGGACGTCGCCCGGCAGCGGTCTGAAGATGACGCCGTGCTCCAGGGCTTTTAGCCAGACGCGGCGGGCCACCCCTTCGGTCGGGTCGAACGGAGTCTTGCGGGCGCGATCGCGGACGAACTCGACCGCGGCCAGGAGCCCGAGGCCGCGAACGTCCCCGACGATTTCATGAGCGCGCAGATTCTCCAGGCCGGCCAGCAGGCGGCGGCCGGCCTCGGCGGCTCTCGGCACCAGGCCTTCCTGCTCGATCAGCCGGAGGTTTTCCAGGGCGACGGCGCAGGCCACCGGATGGCCACTGTAGGTGAACCCGTGCGGAAAGACGCCCTTGAGCGTCTTCAGGGTCGCGTGGATGGCGCGGGTGATCATCACGCCCGAGAGCGGCAGATAGCCGCTGGTCACACCCTTCGCGAAGATCATCATGTCGGGGGCGACGCCCCAGTGCTGCAGGCCGAACCACGTCCCGGTCCGGCCAAACCCGGTGATGACCTCGTCGGCGATCAGCAGGACTTGATACCGGTGGCAGATCGCCCGCAGCAGCGGGAAGTAGTCGGACGGCGGCACCAGCACACCGCCGGCCCCCTGCACCGGCTCGACGACCACCGCGGCGACCGTGTCCGGTCCCGCCTTCAGGATGACCTCCTCGACCGATCGTGCATAGACCTCGCCCGCGGATCGGCCGCTCCCGTCCGGCTCATAGCGATACGAATCGGGGGCCGCCGCGTGGAGGAATCCCGGCGCGAGCGGATCGAGGTTCTTCCAGAACGTCGAGATTCCGGTTGCACTCATGGCGCCGATCGTGAGTCCGTGGTAGTCGCGGAGCCGCGAGACGATCTGCACCCGCCGGGGCTCGCCGCGCAGCTTCCAGTACAACCTGGCGATCTTGTAGGCCGTGTCGTTCGCCTCGGCGCCGCCGCTGGCAAAGAACGTCGTCTCCAGACCGGCCGGCGCGAGCTCGGCGAGGCGCTCCGCCAGCCGGATGCCGGGTTCGTGGCTGAATCCGCCGTAGCCCGAACTGAAGGCCAGCCGCCGCATCTGGGTCGCCGCCGCCTCCGCGAGCACGTCGCGCCCGTAGCCGACGTTGACGTTCCAGAGCGATGCCATGGCGTCGATGTAGGTGCGGCCGTGGACGTCGGTCAGGGTGGCGCCCTCGCCGCGCGCGAACATGAGCTGAGGGGCCGCGCCGGATCCCGCGCCGAGGTCCCCTTGCGGATGCAGCCAGTGGGTGCGGTCGAGCTCGTAGAGCCTGCTGAGCTCGTCTTCGTCGAGCGCCATCCCGTCGTGTCGCTTCGTGGTGGCCCGAGCTTCCAACTGCATCCTTTCCGGATAACCGGGTGCTGGAACCGGCGGTTGACCCGCGAGCGGCTCCGATGATATCTCTTCTGGGCTTCGGGAGGCACGCCGTCGAGGAGGTGCACTCCGCCCGGCACGCGTCGCCGCAGGGCGAGAGCGCTGACCGTCGCTTGATCGCCGACCCGCCCGATTGCTACGATGGCCGGGCTGCGTCGATCGGATCGCGCACGGGCAAGGGGGGACTTCTCCAGGAAGGGGTTGGGAACCGCGGTGGAGCTGAGCATCACCTTCGACGTTCGGGCCGGTCAGGGCGCTAGCGGTGCCACCGCGCGGTATGGACCGTGAACCTGGAGACGCTGACCTCCCCCGAGGTTGAATCGCTGATCGCGGAGCGCGTCCCGGTCGTGCTCCCGGTCGGCGCGCTCGAGCAGCACGGCCCCCACCTGCCGCTCGGCACGGACGCGTTCATCCCCTATGAGCTGGCGACGCGGGTCGCCCAGCAGCGGCGCCTCATCGTCGCGCCAGCCATGTTCTACGGTGCCTACTCCCGGCCGCGGACCGGGGGCGGCCGCCACTTCCCCGGATCGGTCGGGCTGCCCGGACGCGCGCTGGAGGGCGTGGTGGCGGCCCTCGTCGCCGACTGGTGCCGGCAGGGCTTTCGCCGGGTCGTCGTTCTCAACGGGCACTGGGAGAACGCGTGGACGCTGCTCGAGGCGGTCGAGCAGGCGATCGAACCGTACCGGGAGACGCACCGCGCCCTGCTGATCCACTGGTGGGACCAGGTGCGCGCCGAGGACGTGCGCCGGATCTTCGGCGATTCGTTCCCGGGATGGGAAGCCGAGCACGCCTCGATCACGGAGACCTCGATGCTGGAGTACCTGCGACCCGACCTCGTCCGCACGGAGTTGAAGGCGGCCGGCGGGGCACGGCGGCTGACCACCTACGACATCTTCCCGGCGCCGGCCGACATCCTCTGGCCGAACGGGATCGGCAACAGCGCCCTCCCGGCCAGCCGGGCGATCGGCGAGCAGCTCGTCGACCTGCTCGTGGAGCGAATCGGCCGGATCCTGGACGAGGAGTTCCCCCAGGGAGCCGGCTCGTAAGGGTCTTTCAGGTCAACGAGTAGCCCGTGCCCGATCCCCTGCTCCTCACGGCGACCGGCGGCACCGCATCCCCGGCAAGGGTGCTGCCGGCTGCCCGGACGGCGTTTCGGATCGGCGTCGTCCAGCTGGGCTGGCATGAAGACCCCGCCAAGCACGAGGCGGCGGTCGCCAGCTGCGTCCGGCTGGCCGCGCGGCACGGCGCTCGGCTGATCTGCCTCCCCGAGCTGACGCTCTTGCCTTATTTCCCCATCCGACCGGACGCGGACGTCTCAGGAGCCGCGGAGGACATCCCGGGCGGCCCGACCTGCCGGCTCGCGCAGCGGCTCGCCGACGAGACGAACGCCTTCGTCCACGCCTCCCTGTTCGAGCGGGCGCCGGACGGTGGCCTCGGCTACGACACCGCAATCGTGGCCGGCCCGGGCGCCGGCATCGTCGCGCAGACGCGCAAGCTCCACATCCCCCGGACGGCGGGCTACCACGAGGACCGCTACTTCCGGCCCGGGCCGCCCGATCGCGCCTACCCGGTGATCGGCATCGAGCAGGCCCGCTTCGGCTTTCCGACCTGCTGGGACCAGTGGTTCCCGGAGCTGGCGAGGGCGTACGCGCTGCGCGGCGCCGACGTCCTCGTCTACCCGACCGCGATCGGTTCCGAGCCCGACCACCCCGGGTTCGACACCGCGCCCCTCTGGGAGCAGGTGATCGTCGCGAACGGGATCATGAACGGCACCTTCATGGTGGCGGCCAACCGGGTCGGCCGGGAGGGCGGCCTGACGTTCTACGGCAGCTCGTTCGTGAGTGACCCGTACGGGCGGAAACTCGTCCAGGCGCCCCGCGACCAGCCCGCGGTCCTGGTCGCCGACCTGGATCTCGACCAGCGCCGCGACTGGCTCGACCTGTTCCCCTTTCTCGGCACGCGCCGGCCGGAGGCCTACGGTGTGCTCGTCGAGCGGGAAGCGACCGTTCCCTACTCCGCGCGGTAAGCGGTCGCCTCGATCTCGATCATCCACTTCGGGTCCAGGAATCCGCGGACCGCAATCAGGGCCGTCACCGGCTTGATCGCGCCGAAGACCTCACCGTGCGCCCGGCCGATCTGGCGCCAGCGCCGCGGCTCGGTGGTGAAGAGCCGCGTTCGTGTCACGTCCTCGAGACCGGCGCCCACCCCGGCGAGCGCCTCGGCGATCACGCGCAGGCACTGCCGGGTTTGGAGATAGATGTCGCCCTCCCCCACCGTCGAGCCGTCGGCGGCCGTCGGGGCGCAGCCGCATATCTCGATCACGGGCCCGATCCGCACCGCCCGGGCATAGCCGACCAGCGCCTCCCAGGGCCGCGCGGTGGTGTAGACGCGCCGCTCCGCCATCGCCATACTCTAGCCGGAGCCGGACGCGTTGGCCCCCGGACAACCGGGCTCTCGCTGCTGCGTTTCCGGGTCACCCAGAACCACCCGCCTGCCCGAGGTCTACCTGGTCGCCGCCTCGCTCCATCGCGAAGCCCTCGCCGCCGCCTGTACTCGCTCGCTTAGGCGCTCGCGGTCGAACCCAGCTGCTCCTTGAGCCAGTCCGCCATCAGCGGCCGGTATTTGTAGGCAATGTTGTTGCACACGTGGTTGCCGTCCGGGTACATCACGAGCGTCGCGTGGCGCGCCTCCCGCGCGACCCGCTCGGCCTGCGCCGGCGGGAACAGCCGATCGCGCGCGCCGTGGATCACCAGCAACGGCTGGCTCACCTGCTCGGGGACCCCCTCGAGGTTGAGCGTGTCGGCCCGGCGCCGGGCCTCCGCCTCGTCGGCCGACTTCGTGTAATAGGTATAGCCGCCTCTCGTGAGCGGATTCAGCGCATCCCAGCATTCGCCCAGGTTGTAGGGACCGGCCAGGTCGACGACCGCACGCAGCCGCGGCTCGAAGGCGGCGGCGCGGACGCCGTAAATGCCGCCCATGCTGATCCCCATCACGCCGACCCGGCCCTGGTCGACGCCCAGCTCGCGCCGGGCGAGATCATCGAGCAGCGGGGTGATCACCGTCTCCCAGTTGGGCCGGATGGCGAAGTGCACGGAGTTCTCCGATTGCCCGGGGCCATCGATGGTCAGCGTGGCCAGCCCGCGCCGGAGGAACTCCTCTTCGATCGCGAACAGCTCCTCCTTCGAGGAATCCAGCCCGGGGACCACCAGGACCAGCGGCGGCCGGCCGTGACCGCGTGGGCGCCGCAGATGGCCGGGAATGGACCGTCCTTCGAAGGGCACCTCGATCCGTTCCGCGGGCGGATCGAGATAGGGCAACGCTTTCTGATAGACGGAGACGGACCGATCCCGGAGCTCGCCGTGGACATCCGGGTCCTCGAACCAGAGGAACTTTCCCAGGTGATAGCACCAGGCCGCCGCCTGGTACGCCTGGGCGGCGGACACCATCCGGCCCTGTTGCTCGGCCTCCCGGCCGAGCGCCTCATGGACCTCGCCCACCGCGCGCCAGTTCGGCGCCCAGTCCGGCCACGCGGTCGTCCTCGCCACCGTCTCGTCGAAATCATTGACGTCGATCCCGTTCGCGATGAAACGCGGCCGCCAGTGATGCGCCGCGACCTGGACTCGGTTCGTCGTCTCGACGCTCATGTCAACCTCCTTCGGCCCCGGCCATCGCCCATCACGGTACCGCGGCCCGCGGGTGGATCGCGGCGCCCAGGCTCGTGCCGAGGTCGTGCAGCAGGATGGCGGCGCAGTTGCGCCCGGGAAGACCGGACACCGACCCACCCGGGTGGGTGCAGGCGCCGGTCTGATACAACCCGGCGATCGGCGTCCGGTACGACGACCAGCCTTCGACCGGCCGGAAGTAGCCCGACTGGTCCGGCGAGCTGGCCCCGCCGTGGCACGAGCCTCGCCAGTTCGCGGGATTGCGCCGCTCGAGGTCGAGCGGACTTTCGACCCGGCGGCCGAGGACGATCGCCTCGCTGAGATTGGACGTCAGGGGTCGCAGCCGTTCGAAGAGCCGGTCGGCGACCTCCTCCTTCAACCCGTCCCAGCGCTCCGGCCCCTCGGCGAGGTCGTAGGGCAGGAAGCTGATCAGCTTGAACGTGTGCTTCCCGGCCGGCGCGCGGGTGGGATCGATCACGGTCGGCGTCAGTGCCAAAAAGACCGGCTCCTGCAGGTCGAGCCGTCCGGTGCGATGCGCCGCGAGCATCCGGCGCAGGGCATCCACCGAGTCGAGCCCGCCCATCGTCACGCTTTCCAGGGGCCCCGACTCTGTGCGGAAGCGAGGCGCCTCGCTCAGCGCGTAGTGCACCGCAAACATGGTGAGACTGGGCTTCCAGCGGGCGACCCCGGCGCGGAACGCCGGGGGCAGATTCGCCTCGCCGACCATCGCCGGAAGCTGGGTCAGGTGAATCGTGGACACGATCGCCTTCGCGGCCGAATAGGTCGACCCGTCGGCCGTGACCACCCCAGTGGCCCGCCCACCCTCGACGACGATGCGCGTCACCGGCGCGGAGGTCCGGATGGCGCCGCCCTGCTCCTCGATGATCCGGGCCAGCGCGAGCGGCAGCCGATTGGAGCCGCCTTCGGGCAGGATCCAGCTGAAGCGCTGCCGCCCCGCCACCAGCGAGAACGCCAGCAGTCCGGAGCCGGGTTCATCGAGCGGATGCAGCGTCATGAACGCGATCCAGGCGAAGAAGGCCCGCACCTGCTCGTCCTGGAAGCGATCGGCGATGATCTCCAGCGCGCTCGCGTCCCGGATGGCCGACATCCGCTCGCCCAGCGCCCCCGCCTGCATGCGCTGCGCGACGTCCTCCGGCGGTCGAGGTGGATTTTCGCGTTCCTCGTTGACGATCGGCGCCATCGCCTGCCAGTCCTGGAGCAGCACCCGGTACGCATCCGCGTCGGCGCGCGAAAAGCGCGCCAGCTCGGCGCAGGTCCGGTCGAGGTCGCGCCACATCGTCAGGCTGCGCCCGTCGCGGAAGGGCATGGTGAAGACCGGGTCGGGATACAGGTAGCGCAGGCCGTAGCGATCGAGCTCCAGCTCGTTGTCGCGCATCAGCGGGTTGCTCTGGATCAGGTTGTGCGCGGTGGCGCACGGGTCGTGGATGAACCCGGGCAGCGTCAGCTCGTCGCAGCTGGTGTCGCCGCCGATCCGCGGCGAGCCTTCGAGCACCAGCACCTTGAACCCCGCCCGGGCGGCGTAGGCTCCGGTCAGCAGGCTGTTGTGCCCGGCGCCGGCGACGACGACGTCCCATTCGCTCACGCGGTCGCCCCGAGGTAGAGCCGCCCGATCTCCGGGTTGTTCAGGACGGCCGGCCCCGACCCCTCCAGCCGCACGCGGCCGCTCTCGAGGACGACACCGTGGCTCGCCAACCCGAGTCCCGATCGCGCGTTCTGTTCCACGAGCAGGATCGTCCGTCCCGCCTGGTTCATGGCCCGGATCCGGTCGAACACGATGGTGCGCGTCTTCGGGTCGAGTCCCATCGAGGGCTCGTCGAGGATGAGCAGTGCGGGATCCAGCATCAGCGCCCGCGCGAACTCGACGATCTTCTGCTGGCCGCCCGACAGAGAGGCGGCCCGTTCGTGCCGCCGTTCGTCCACGATCGGGAAGGTCCCACAGACCTCCCGTAGCCGCCGGTCGATGAGCGGCCGGTCGCGGACCGTGTAGGCGCCCATGCGGACGTTCTCCCACACCGTCATGCCGGCGAACAGGCTGCGCTCCTGGGGGACCTGGACGATCCCGCGATGCAAGATCGCGCGCGGGCTCATGCCGCCGATCCGCTCGCCCCGAAAACGGATCTGCCCGAGCCGCGGACGCAGCAGCCCGGAGACCACCCGGAGCACGGTCGACTTCCCGGCGCCGTTCGGGCCGACGATGCAGGTGATCGAGCCTTCGTCGATCCTCAGGCTGAGCTCGTGCAGGATGTCGCCGCCGCCGTAACCGGCAGTCACGCTGTCGAGCTCGAGCAGCGCGCTCATCCGCTCTCAGGCCCCCAGGTAGGCATCGAGAACTCTCGGGTCCGCACGCACCTCCTGGGGCGTTCCTCGCGCGATCGGGCGACCGTCGTGGAGGACGACCACGTCCTGGCAGAGGTTCATCACGAAGCCCATGTTGTGCTCCACCAGCAGGAAGGTGACGCCCTGCGCATTCAGGCGTCGGATGTCCTCGCCGATGCGCTCGAGGAGCGCCGGGTTCACACCGCCGGCCGGCTCGTCGAGCAGCACGAGATCCGGCTGCGCCATCATCACCGCCGCCAGCTCGAGCAGCTTCCGCTGCCCGTAGGACAGCGATCCACCGAGCGTGCCCGCGACATGGCCGATGTCCATGAACTCGAGCATCTTCATGGCCCGCTCGCGCTCATGGCCCCACTGGGCGTGCGAGAGGAGCCCGCGCAGACCGGCGCGCCGCACCGGGACGAGCATGTTCTCCAGCGCCGTCAGCCGAGGGAAGACGCGCGCGAGTTGGAACGTCCGGCCAATGCCCAGGCCGTAGATCCGGTCCGGCCCCAACCCGCCAATCGATCGCGATTTGTAACGCACGCTGCCCCGATCCATCGGGATGAAGCCGGTAATCAGGTTGAAGAGGGTCGTCTTCCCGGATCCATTTGGCCCGATGAGGCCCGTGATCCGGCCGGGCGCCACGCTGAGCGAGCAGTCGTCCACGGCGACCACGCCGCCGAAGCGCTTGGAGACGCCCTCCACCTCCAGCAGGTTCACAGGGCCAGCCTCCGCCGCTGCAGTCGCTCCGCGATCGACGGGATGATGCCGCGGGGCAGGAGCAGGATGACCACGAGGAACACCGCCGCGTAGAAGACCAGATAGAGGCGGCTGGCCCCGAAGCGATAGGCGAACTGCAGCTGGGCTGGCTCCAGGATCAAAGCCCCGAGCACGGGCCCGCTGAGCGTCCCCAGCCCGCCGAGGAAGACCATGAGCACCATCGAGATCCCGATCAGCGGATCGACGACGAACTGGGGATAGATGTACGTCACGTAGTAGCCGTACACGCCGCCGATCATGCCGACCAGCACGGCGCTGATGACGAAGGCGGAGAGCTTGAACGCCCGGGTCGGGACGCCGACCGCCAGCGCCTTGTCTTCGTCGTCGCGGATGGCCAGCAACCCCAGCCCGAACTTCGAGCGCCGGATCCACCAGGAGACGCCCAGCCCGAGCAGTGCCAGCGCCAGCATCGCGAGGTAGAAGGGGGTGATGAAGAAGTCCGGGCCCCATGGCGGCACGGGAAACGCCAGCCCGGCCCCGCCGCCCGTCAGCTTGACAAGGTTTTCGGCCAGCAGCTGCAGCATGAACATGAACGCGATGGTGACGATGACGAAGGTCGCCGCGCGGGTCCGAAGCGCGATCCAACCGACCCCGATGGCGAGGATCGCGGTCCCAAGTCCGGCAACCGGCACCAGCAGAAACGGCAGGTATCCCCCGGGCACGTTCAGATGCGTGAGCAGGAGGCCGAGCGCGTACGACCCGAACCCGAAGAAGCCGGCATGACCGAGTGAGATGTATCCGGTATAGCCGCCCATGATGTTCCAGGCGGTCGCCAGGCCGACGTACATCATGGTGAAGACGGCAAGGTTCATGGTCGCCGCATCGGGTGCGTACAGCGGCAGCAGGAGCGCGGCCGCCAGCAGTGCCAGGAGCCCCGCCGACCGCAGCCTCCGCGGCGCGCGGAGCGCGGTCATATCCGCTCGCGGACCCTGACGCCGTACAGCCCCTGCGGCCGGATGATCAGGACCGCCACCAGGATGACGAAGAAGGCGAAGCTCGCCCAGACCGGCGACACGACCACGGCGGTGATGTCCTCGGTGACGAGCATGATCAGCGCCGCGATGATCGCGCCGCGCAGGGAGCCAAGCCCGCCGAGCACGATGATCGTGAGCAGCCGTGAGATCAGGTCGTAATGGCTCCCCGGGTTGAAGGCGTTCGTCAAACCGAACACGACCCCGCCGGCGGCGGCGGTCGCCATCCCAATCCCGAACGCGATCGCCGACACGCGGTCGACGTCGATGCCGATCAGCTGGGCTGCGGTGCGGTTCAGCATGGTCGCCCGGATCGCGCCGCCAAGCGTGGTCCGGTACAGGAGCAGGAAGAGCGTGCCCAGCACGCCCAGGCAGACGACGAAGCCGAGCACGTACACGTACGTGATCCGGAAGGAGAAGACGGGGAAGCTTGCGTTCTCGTACCAGGCACGGAGCTGGACGTAGTTCGTCGTGAAGACGTAGCCGAGCGCACCTTCGATGCCCAGCGCGATCGCGTAGGTGACCAGCACGGAGAGCGCTTCGCGGTCGGTTCGGAGCGGCCGGATGAAGACCAGCTGCAGCAGGACGCCGAGGGCGAACATGAGGGGCATCGTGAGGACCAGGCCGAGGAACGGGTCCACGTGCCAGCTCCGGTTGAGGACGAACGTGAGGTACGCGCCCAGGATGACCAGGGCGCCCTGACCCACGTTGATGATCCGCATCACGCCAAAGATCAGGGTCAGCCCCGAGGCCATGAGCGCATAGACGCCTCCGGTCAGGACGCCGAGCACGGCGGCCTCCACGACCAGCTTCATCGGCGGCGGGTTACTGCCAGGTGGGCTTCGGGTACTCGGGCTTCGCGAGCGCCGCCTGGGGCGGGTACACGAACAGGGCGCTGCCGCCCTGCCATTGCTCGATGTACACACCGACGCCGTGCGGCTGGCCGATCGAGTCGAAGGAGATGGGACCCTGGACCGTCTGGTAGGTGCCGCTATGCAAGGCGTCGATCAGCTTCTTGTTGTCGATGCTGCCCGCCTTCGTCGCAGCCTGGTCGACGACCTGGCCCACGCTGTAGGCCTCGGCCGCGTCGGCGCTGATGTCGCCGGCGCTCCCGCCAAACTTGGCCAGGAACTTCTGAACGAAGGTCGGGTTGCCGTAGGCCTTGGCGGCGGCCGTCCACCCGGCCGGCACCATGATGCCCTCCGTGTTCGCGCCCAGCGGACCCGAGAACGATGACCCCTGGTCCGGCCCGGTCGTCTCGATGATCGTCTTGGGATTGTAGTGCTGCTGGATGAACGTCTTGACGAAGGCGATCGCGTCCGGGAGCTGCGTCCCAAGGATCACCGCGTCAGCCTTCGAGTTCGCGACTTGCAGCGCGAGCGGCGTGAAGTCGGTGGTCTCCGCCGGGTACACCTTGTAGGACGCGGTCGTGATCCCGCCGGCCTCGAGCAGGCTCTTCGCCCGGTCGACCTGCGGCTGGGTGAACGGGTCGTCCTGGGTCGCATAGGCGACGCTCTGGGGCCGCTGGGACGCCGGGAGGGCGAGGAGCCATTTCGTGTAACTCACGAGGTTGTCCTCGACCGTGGCGGGCTGGACGAAGAAGATCGAGTGCAGCTTGCGCGCGAACACCTGCGGGCCGCCGCCGGCGGGCTCGGGGAAGGCGTACCCGTACCGGTCGACCACCGTGGAGGCGGGGATCGTCAGCAGGCTCGAGAACGGCCCGAAGACGAGCGCGACCTTGTCCTGGGTGATGAGGGACTGGTAGTTGGAGACGACCTGCTGGGTGCTGCTGGCGTCGTCCACGTATTTCATGGTCACGTGGTGGCCGAGCAGGCCGCCCTTGGCGTTGACGTCCTGGGCCCACAGGTCATACCCCTGCTGCAGCGCCTTGCCGTCCCCGGAGAAGTCGCCGCTGAACGAGAGCGACACGCCGATCGTGATCGGCTCGGTCGATTGCGGCGATGGGCTCGAGGCGGCGCCGGTCCCGCACGCCGAGAGAACCAGGGCCGCGCCTGCGATGGCGAATCCGATCCGGTTGCGCATGCTCCCTCCCTTATCGCGGCTGGCTCAGCCGGTTTGTCCTTGCGTTGAACAAACGATTGCCCTATGGTAGGCGCGGGTGGGAAGGTTGTCAATGCGCAGGAAGGCCGGGGCGTGCCCGTCACGCTGAAGGAGCTCGCCGAGCGGGCCCAGGTGCACCCCTCCACCGTCTCGCGGGTGGCGAACAATGATCCCGGGCTGCGGGTCAGCCCGGCGACGCGGGCCCGGATCGAGGCCCTGCTGCGCGAGACCGAGTACCGGCCGAACGGCGTCGCCCGGGGCCTCAAGATGCGGCAATCGTTCGTGCTCGCGGTCGTCATCCCGGACGTCACGAATCCCTTCTTCGCCGCCCTCTTTCGCGGGATCGAGGACGGCGCGGCGCCCCGCGGCTACAACGTGCTCCTCTGCAACACGGACGGCAGCCCCGAGCGGCAACGCTCCCATCTCCAAAGCCTGCACGCCCGCCGGGTCGACGGCATCATCCTGGCCAGCACCTACCTCAAGGATCCGTCGGTCCGCTGGCTCCGCCGGGAGCGGCTGCCCTATGCGCTGGTCAACCGGTACAGCGACGAGGCGGAGGATCCGTTCGTCGGCTCCGATGACCTCCTGGGAGGCCGGCTTGCCACCGAGCACCTGCTCTCGCTGGGGCATCGCCGGATCGCGCACTTGTGCGGGCAGGCGGCCGTGTCGACCGGCGTCCTGCGGCGGCGCGGCTACCTGGCCGCCATGGCCGCCGCCGGGATCGATGCCGATCCGCGCCTGATCGTCGAATCGGGGTTCACGGAAGAGGGGGGCATCCGGGCGACGGAGCGGCTGCTCGCCCAGCCCGAGCCGCCCAGCGCGATCTTCGCGGTCACCGATATGACCGCGGTCGGCGCCTGCACGACCATCCGGCGCTGGGGCCTGCGCATCCCGGAGGACGTGGCGATCGTCGGCTACAACGACATTCCCCTGTCCAGCCGCCTGCTTCCCGGCCTGACCACGGTTCGAGTTCCGATCCATGAGGTCGGCACGGTGGCCGCAACCCTGCTGATCGAGCAGATCGAGGGTCGGGTGGCATCGCGCCGCCGCGTCGTCTTCAATCCCGAGCTCGTGGTCCGTGGCTCGACGGTGGCCGGCGCGGATGCGCCACCGGTCCTGGTCAACCGGGCGTCGGCCGGCAGCGAGTGAGGCGCGGATTGACACTGGAAAATTGCGGCTGCTATGGTAGACAAACGTTTGCGCGCCGCGGCCGCGCCGCCATCAGGGGAAGGTTGAGGGAGGTTGATGAGCCCGGCGCCTGCTGAGGGTCTGACACTCGGATGGATCGGCACCGGCCGCATGGGTCTCGTGCTCGCCTCCCGTGTGCTCGACCGCAACGGCTCGCTGAGCGTCTTCAACCGGACCCGGTCCAAGGCCGAGCCGCTGGCCCGACGCGGGGCGCACCTCGTCGATCACCCATCCGACCTCAGCGATCGCGACATCGTCATCACGTCGCTGGCCGGATCGAAGGACTTCGCCGAGGTCATGAACGGCGCGCACGGGCTCCTCTCCAACGGATCGGCCCACCCATCCCTCGTGATCGACACCTCGACGGTCTCGATGGATGTCTCGAACGAGATCCGCCAGAGGGCCGCCGCCGTCGGAACCGCCCTGCTCGCCGCCCCGGTCAGCGGCAATCCGAAGGTGGCCAGAGCGGGCAAGTTGAGCCTGGCGGTCTCCGGCCCCCGCGACGCGTACGATCGCGCCCTCCCCTACCTGCAGATGCTGGGGCAGAGCGTGACCTACGTCGGGGAGGGCGAAGCGGCCCGCATGGTCAAGATCTGTCACAACCTCGTCCTCGGCGTGGTCGCCCAGATCCTCGCCGAGACCACCGTGCTCGCCGAGCGCGGCGGCATCGCGCGGGCCGACTATCTCCAGTTCATCAACGGCAGCGTCCTGGGATCGACGTTCAGCCGCTACAAGACCCCCGCCCTCGTCAACCTCGATTTCACGCCCACGTTCACCGGCCATCTCCTGCGCAAGGACTTCGAGCTCGGCCTGGACGCCGCGCGCCACCTCGATGTGCCGCTCCCGGTCTCGGCGCTGACCCACCAGATCGTGGTCTCCCTGATCGGGAATGGCCTCGGAGACGTCGACTTCGCCGCGCTGCTCGAGCTCGAAGCCCGTGGCGCGAACCTTCGGCTGGAGCCGGAGAATCGCGCCATCTCGGACGGGCTGGAACCGCCGGAGCCGTCGCATGGGTAGGACTCAGCGTGCCGCGTAAGCCGGAGTTCACGGTCACCTCGGTTCCCGCGCCCGGAAGGATGGCCGTGGACTGGGAGGAGCGGGTCGACTTCCGCCGCCTTCACGAGTATCGACTGGCTCGGGCCCGGCAGGCGATCGCCAACGCCGGGCTGGGCGGGGTGCTCGTTTTCGACATGAACAACATCCGCTACCTGACCAGCACCACCATCGGCGAATGGGCCCGCGACAAGGTCGCGCGCTTTGCCTTGCTCACCCGGACCGGAGACCCGATCCTGTGGGATTTCGGGTCGGCAGCGAAAGCGCATCGCCTGCACGCCCCCTGGCTGAAGCCTGAGAACTCGCGAGCCGGGATGACCGGGCTGCGCGGATCGGTCGCGCCACAGGCCGGCCTGTCCGACGACGTGGCGCGCACGGTCAAGGGCCTCATGCACGACCAGGGCGTCGGTGGCGAACCGCTGGGCGTCGATATCGCGGAGCTGCCCATGATCTTCGCGCTCCAGGCCTGCGGCATCACGGTGGTCGACGCCCAGCAGGCCATGCTCGACGCGCGGATGATCAAGTCGCCGGACGAGATCATGCTGCTCAGCATGTCGGCCGCGCTCGTCGACGGCGTCTACCAGACGATCTACGAGGCGCTCAAGCCGGGCATCCGCGAGAACGAGCTGGTGGCGCTCGCCAACAAGCAGCTCTACGACATGGGATCCGACGACGTCGAGGCGATCAATGCGGTCTCGGGCGAACGCTGCAGCCCCCATCCGCACGTCTTCTCCGATCGCCTCATCCGTCCCGGAGACCAGGCGTTCTTCGACATCATCCAGTCCTACAACGGCTACCGCACCTGTTACTACCGGACGTTCAACGTCGGCCGCGCGACCCAGAGCCAGCGGGACGCCTACCGGAAGGCGCGCGAGTGGATCGACGCCGGCATCGACATCGTCAAGCCGGGGGTGACCACGGATCAGATCGCGAAGCTGTGGCCCAGGGCGCAGGACTTCGGCTTCGACACCGAGATGGAGGCGTTCGGCCTGCAGTTCGGGCACGGGCTCGGCCTCGCCCTGCACGAGCGCCCCATCATCAGCCGGCTGAACTCGCTGGAGCACCCGGTGGCGCTGCAGGAGGGCATGGTCTTTGCCCTGGAGACCTACTGCCCGGCCGATGACGGCCACTCGGCCGCCCGGATCGAGGAGGAGGTCGTCGTGACGGCGACCGGCCACGAGGTGATCACCCTCTTCCCCGCGGAGGAGCTCGTGATCGCGAACGCCTATTGAGCACGACGGTCGACCGGACCTCCGGCGCCGAGATCGACCGGCCCACCCGGCTGCGGCTCTACCAGCTCATGGTGGAGCTGCGCGGCTTCGAGCAACGCGCCTACGAGCTCTTCCTCGAGAACCTGGTGCGGGGGACGAGCCACCTCGCGCTCGGCCAGGAGGCGATCGCCGCCGGCTATGCAGTGGCAATGCGCCGGGATGACTACACGTTCTGCACTTACCGGGGCCACGGGCATACGCTCGCCCGCGGGGCGTCGATGGCGGCGGCGATGGCCGAGCTCCTCGGCCGCCGGAACGGCATGCTCCACGGCAAGGGCGGCTCGATGCATCTCACCGACGTCGCCCACGGCGCGATGGGCTCCTACGCGATCGTCGGCGCACACCTGCCGATCGCCGCCGGCGCGGCCTGGTCGGCCCAGGTCCGCAAATCGGGCCAGGTCGCCGTCTGCTTCTTCGGTGACGGGACGACCAACATCGGCGCCTTCCACGAGGCCCTCAACCTGGCCGTCGTCTGGAAGCTTCCGGTCGTCTTCGTCTGCGAGAACAACCAGTACATGGAGTACACGCCGATCCGTTCGGTCACTGCGGTCGAGCATCCCGCCGCCGGGCGCGCCGCCGCCTACGGGCTCGACCCGATCCTGGTCGACGGCAATGATGCCGACGTCATGTACGACACCGCCCGGGTGACGATCGCCAGGGCACGGGCCGGCCACGGCCCCTCGCTCGTCGAGGCGCTCACCTACCGCCACGGCGGCCACTCCCGGGCCGACCCGGCGAAATACCGTCCGGAAGCCGAGGTCACGGCGTGGCTCGAGCGCGACCCGATCCCGCGATATCGCACGAGACTGCTCGAAGCGGGACTCCCCGAAGCCGATTTGCAGGCGATCGAATCGCAGGCCCAGGCGAAAGTCGACGCCGCGACCGAGGAGGCGCGCAACGGACCGCCCGCCGACCTTGCGGGCATCGAGCGCCAGGTCTTCAGTGATGGAGGATCGGCGTGGCGGAACTGAGCTTCCGGGAGGCGGTGGCCGCCGGAATCGCGCAGGAGATGGCGCGAGACGAGACCGTCTACTTCATCGGCGAGGACGTTGCCGCAGCAGGCGGTGTCTTCAAGGCCACGGTCGGCTTGCTTGAACGCTTCGGTCCCGAGCGCGTCCGCGACACGCCGATCTCGGAGCAGGCGATCGTCGGCGCCGCGATGGGGGCGGCGATGACGGGGCTGCGCCCGATCGTCGAGATCATGTTCTCGGACTTCCTCGCCACGTGCTGGGACATGATCGCGAACCAGGTCGCGAAGACCCGCTACATGACGGACGGCCAGGTCTCCCTGCCACTCGTGATTCGCACCGCGAACGGCGGCGGGACGCGGTTCGGCGCCCAGCATTCGCAAAGCCTGGAGAACTGGGCCATGGCGGTGCCCGGCCTCAAGGTGGTCGCGCCCTCCACGCCGGCCGACGCCAAGGGGCTGCTGGCGGCCGCGATCCGCGACCCTGACCCGGTGCTCGTCTTCGAGCAGAAGTCGCTCTACGGTGTCAAAGGCGTGGTGCCCGACGGCGAGCACGTCGAGCGGCTGGGCAGCGCACGCGTGCTGCGCGACGGGAAGGACTGCACGATCGTGGCACTGGCCGCCATGGTGCCCAGGTCCCTGGCCGCGGCGTCGCAGCTCGCCGCAATCGGCATCGAGGCCACGGTGGTCGACGTCCGCAGCCTGGTGCCGCTGGACACCCGGACCATCCTCGGCGCGGTGCGGAAGACCGGCAGACTGTTCACGGTCGAAGAGAACCCGCGGCTGTGCGGGTGGGGCGCCGAGATCGCATCGCTGGCCGCGGACGAATGCTTCGACGACCTGGACGGGCCCATCGTCCGGATCACCACTCCGCACGTGCCCTTGCCCGCCGCGGACGTGCTCGAGGACGCCGCCATGCCGTCGGTGGAGCGCATCGTCGAGACCGTCTCACGCTCCCTCGGCTGAAGCAGGGGTCCGGCTCACCGCCGCTAGCGCACGCGACCTCCCACCATGGTCAGCCGCACCCGCCGGTCGCGGTCCAGGATCACGATGTCGGCGTCGACGCCCACGGCCAGCCGTCCGAGCAGCCCTTCGCCAGGCGCGTCGGACGGCGGCACGCTCAGGGAGGAGCGCATACGCGGGTTCGTCGGCTCGTCGCAATCCGCACCACGCGAGAATACCGCTAGCATCACTGGCGTGTTTCCAGAACGTGGATTCGAGGATCGAGCCGCCGGGTGGCTGGCGTGGGCGCGCACACCGGACCACGATGCGTACTGGGACTATCGCGACCAGTTCTTCGACGGGATCGTTCCTCGACCCGGGCGGCGGACCCTCGAGATCGGCTGCGGCGAGGGACGCGTGTCTCGAGACCTGCGCCGCCGCGGTCACAGCTTGACCGCAACCGACGTCTCGCCGACGCTGGTCACCGCGGCGCAGACGGCGGATCCCGAGGGACGCTACATGGTCGCCGACGCCACCGGGCTTCCCTTCAAGGAGGGCGAGTTCGACCTCGTGGTCGCCTACATGGTGCTGATGGACGTCGAGGACATGACGGCGGCGGTTCGCGAGGCAGCACGCGTGCTCGAGTCTGGTGGATTCCTCTGCGTCGGCATCACCCATCCGCTCGCCGACGCAGGCGCCTTCGAGAGCCGCGAACCAGACGCGCCGTTCACCATCACCGGCTCCTACCAGGACACGCGGCGGATCGCGGTCCCGATGGCGCGCAACGGCCTCGCCTTCACGTTTACCGGCTGGGCCTACCCGTTCGAGGCCTATGCACGTGCCTTCGAATCCGCCGGGCTCCTCATCGAACGCCTGCGCGAACCGGCGCCCCCCGATCGAACGCTCGGCGCCGACCCGAGCAAACGCCGCTGGCAGCGAATCCCCTGCTTCCTTTTCATGCGCTGCCGCAAGGGCTGACGGCTAGCTCAGCGGCGCCGCGTGCTTGAGGAGCCGCCGCGCTAAGCCGTTTGCCGACACCAGCCAGACGTCCGTCCTGCGAAGGGTAGACGCCGCATGGTTCGGAGGCGGTCACGAGCAGCGAGCCCCGCAGCGCAGCCCGATAGGCAGAGTTCCCAAATGGCGCACCCGGCTTACACGGGTCGGGTGGTGGGCGTTTCCCGAGGGACGACCACAACCGGCCACGACGTGAATTCGAGCACGCGCTCCGTTTCGCTGCCCACGAGCACACGACCCGGGCCGCGGCGGCCAGTCCGCCCCATGAAGATGAAATCGGGCTGCCAGTGGCGCGCCTCGTCGAGGATCTTCTCGAATGGGTTTCCCACGGCCAGGACGGGCTGGGTCACAACCCCGGCCGCGCGCCCCATTTCCTCCACGTGCGCGAGGGTGGCCTGGCCCGCCTGGCGCAGTCGCTCCTGCAAGGTCGCGCGCTGCGCCGTGACCGGCTCGAGCAGGGCCAGGTCGGCGTCATCGACCACCGAGATGGCGCGCACTGTGGCGCCCCATTCGGCGGCGAGCGCAAAAGCCAGTCGAGCAGCCTGAAGCGCTTCGGCCGATCCGTCGACACAGGCGAGCAGACGCGTGGCCTTCATCGCTTCGCCTCCCGAGCTGTGATACGGCGCTGTACCCAGCGAGCCCGCACCGCGTCCTCCCGTTCAGCCTCGTCGAGCCTGAGCCGCAGGTCGTGGAGCGTTGCTTCCACCGTTGGGATCCAGCGCCGCTCGATGACCCGTACGCGCCGGATCGTCATGAGCAACTCCTCTGTCACGCGCTCGAGCGCGGCGGCAGCGGCCGCATGCTCCACGGCCGCCTCCACCGCAGGACCCACCGCTCGAACAGCGAGATCCATCGCGGCCGTGCCTCCTACCGGGAACGCCGGGGGAGGCGGCGGCAGATCAGCGCGCGCCTCCGCCGGATAGGACACGCCCATCCAACCGCGCCATGAGAGCTCGGCAGACGCGCGCCGCTCGACCTGGGTGGCCAGCAGCGCGACCTGGTGCTCCCCCGCGAGGACCACGGCTCGCACCAACCATCGCTCTGCCTCCAGGCTGCAGGACGTCCAGCGCGCCCTCGTCTCCTCCGCCAGCACCCGAAGGCGTCGCTCCTCGGCCGCCAGTGCGTGCCGTTTTTCCTCCAGCAGCTCGTGCCCGCGGGTTGCCACCGCAAGCCGGTGCTCGAGCCACAAACGTCCGGAGCGCCCCGGCGGATGGTGAAGCTTCATTGCGACACCTGTTCGCCCAGGTGCGAATCCACCAGGCGAGGGTCAACCATGGTCAGCTCCGCGCGAGGAAGCCCCGCCAGCAGCCGCCAGGCCCGGTCGAGCGTCTCGGTCAGGGAGCGCGCTTCCTCGCGGCCCTGGGTGAGGAAGTCGGTTTCGAGCGCGTCGTCGAAGGCCAGGTACCGGCGGTCCGTTTCCGTGAGTGCGGCCTCGCCCACGAGCTCGGCGGTCTCCCGAACCTGCCTGGCTCGTGCCAGCGACGCGTAGACCTGCGCGGCAACTGCCAGGTGATCCTCCCGGGTGTGCCCGGTTCCCGCACCCCGCCGCATCAGACGGGAGAGGGACGACAGCGCGTCGAACGGCGGGTAGACCCCATGCGCCTGGAGATCCGCCGTCAGCACGATCTGGCCCTCGGTGATGTACCCGGTCAGGTCGGGCACGGGGTGAGTGATGTCACCGGCCGGCATGGTCAAGACCGGCATCTGCGTGATCGAACCGGAACGGCCCCGGATCCGCCCGCAGCGTTCATAGAGGGAGGCCAGGTCGCTGTAGAGGTAGCCCGGGAAGCCGCGCCTGCCCGGCACCTCGCCGCGAGCGGCGGCCACCTCGCGAACCGCCTCGCAGTAACTCGTCATGTCGGCCATCACGACGAGCACCTGCTGACCGAGGCTGAACGCCAGGTGCTCGGCCACGGTCAGCGCGATCCGGGGCGTCAACACCCGCTCGATGACCGGGTCGTCGGCTGTGTTGATGAAGAGGGCGAGGTCGCCAGTTGCGGCGCGTCCCTCGAGGACGCCGCGCACGAGGTCGGCGTCCGAGTGCGTGATCCCCATCGCCGCGAAGAGCACTCGGAAGGACCCGCCCTCCGCCCGGGCCTGGGCCGCGATCTGGGCGGCCAGCTCGAGATGCGGGAGGCCGGCGGCCGAGAAGATGGGCAGCTTTTGCCCGCGGACCAGCGTGGCAAGCCCGTCGATGGCGCTGATTCCGGTCACGATGGGCGCCGAAGGGGCGGTCCGCGCACTCGGATTGACCGGGTAGCCCACGACCTCGCTCCACGTCGCCCCGAAGACCGGCGGCCCGCCGTCAATCGGCTCGCCCCGGCCGTTACAGGTCCGCCCGAGCCACCCTTCGCTCACCGGGATCCGCAGCGGCCGGCCGGCGAACGCTGCTGTGGCGCTCCGCGGCTCGATCCCCGACGTGCCCTCGAAGACTTCCACCACCGCCAGGTTGCGGTCGACCTCCAGGACCACGCCGTGACGAATCTCACCCGTCTGCAGGCGAACTTCCACCTGCTCGTCCCATGCGACGCCCTGCACCCCTTCGATCACCAGCAACGGACCGCCCGCGGATTGGGCGCCGACGTATTCCACCGGCGCCAGATTGCTCATCGCAGGGCCTCCAACCGGTCGAGAATCGCTGCGCGGGCCGGTGCGATCGAGGCGGCATCGGTTGGGCCGCCCCGCTCGCGGGCTCGAATCAGGTCGGAGAGGTCCGTCTCCTCGATGGCGGAGGCGGCGATCCCCTGGGGGAGCAGGGCCAGGGCGCGGTCGTGCACGGCCAGGACGGCTTCCAGCAACGCCGCCTGCTTGACCGGCGCACAGAAGGCATCGTTGTGACTCAATGCGCTCTGCTGCAGCACAGCCTCGCGGATCACGCGCGCGGTGAGCAGCACGATCCGTTCCCGGTCGGGGAGCGCGGCGGCACCGATCAGATCCGCCACCGATTGGAGCCGGTCCGCCTCGCCGAGCAGAGCGATCGCCCGCCGGCGGCGTGCGTCCCAGTCACGGTCGTGCTGGCGCGCGTACCAGGTCGCGACCACCTCGGCGTCGCGGGAGAACGACGCGCTCCAGCTCACCGCCGGGTAGTGCCGGGCGTAGGCCAGGTCACGGTCCAGTGACCACAGGCAACGGACGAAGCGGTTGGTGTGCGTGGTCACCGGCTCGGTCATGTCCCCGCCCGGCGGCGAGACCGCGCCGATGATGGTGACGGACGCCTCGCGCCCACCGAGCGTGGTGAATCGGCCGGCACGCTCGTAGAAGGCGGCCAGCGCTGAGGCAAGGCCGGCTGGATACCCCTCCTCGGCGGGCAACTCGTTGGTCCGCGAGGCGAACTCACGCAGCGCCTCGGCCCAGCGCGAGGTTGAGTCGGCGATCACGACCGCGTCGTATCCCATGTCTCGGAAGTACTCGCCCACGGTCACGCCCGTGTAGATGCTCGCCTCGCGGGCCATGACCGGCATGTTCGAGGTGTTTGCGATGATCACGGTGCGCTCCATCAGCGACCGTCCGGTGCGCGGATCGGTGAGGGTAGGCAGGTCTTCGAGGACATCGGCCATCTCGTTGCCACGCTCACCGCAGCCGACGTAGACGATCACGTCGGCGTCACACCATTTCGCGATCTGCTGAAGGAGTACCGTCTTGCCCGTGCCGAATCCGCCCGGAACGGCGGCGTTGCCACCCTTGGCGAGTGGGAAAAGCAGGTCGAGAACTCGCTGCCCGGTGTGGAGTGGCGGACCGCCCTCGAGCCGGCCAGCGGCGGGTCGGGGACGGCGCACCGGCCACGCCTGGCGCAGGCCGATCCGATGGCCCTCGACGATCGCGACGTCCGCCTCCCCCTCCAGGGTCCCGGCGGCGGCGATCGACTCGACCGTCCCGTGGACGCCGGGCGGGACCAGGATCCGGTGCTCGATCGCGCTGGTCTCGGGGACCTGGCCGAGCACCATACCGGCTTCGACTCGATCGCCGGTGTGGACGGCTGGCTGGAAGGACCACAGGCGGTCGCCGGCACCGCGGAGACCGCGATGGCCGGGAAGCACGTATGGTCCGGCGCCGGTGAGGGGCCTCATCGTGCCGTCGAAGACGCCGCCCAGCAGGCCGGGCCCGAGTGCCACGGAGAGCGGCCGGCCCGTGGTCCGCGCCGGATCGCCCGGACGCAGCCCGCCAGTGTAGTCGTAGACCTGGAGGGTTGCCGTCCCATCACGGATCGCCACCGCCTCGCCCGGGAGCATCTGCGGTCCGACCTCGACGAGGTCGAACACGGCGATCCCGTTGAGCCCCTCGATTTCGACGATCGGGCCGTTGACGCGGATCACCGTCCCCGTCGGCAAGCGGCTCAGGTCCATAGCTGTTCCACGGCTCCGCCGAGGCTCTCGAGGCTGCGCTCGACGAGCGCGACCATGGTGTAGTCGACGCGGCGAGCCCCCTCCCTGGCCACGATCCCGCCCTGACCTCCGGGATCGACCTCGATTCGCGCACCCGGCCCCAGCTGCGCGCGCGCCTGGGTGACCAGCCGCCGGACCAGGGCTCGGTGCTCGGGACGGCCTCGTAGCGCCAGTCCTGCCTGCAATGCCCGCCGGCGGAGCTCGCCGTATGCGTCGCGTCGCGCCGTCAGCAGGACGGCACGCGCATGCCGGCCGGCGAGCGCGCGCTCGCGAGCCACGTCCGCGTCCGCATTCTCCTCGCCCTGCCGGCGCGCCTCGGCCATCAGCGCGTCCGCCTCGCGCCGTGCCGCCTCGACCAGCGCGGCAGCCTCCGCCCGCGCTTGGGTCAGGGCGGCCTCGGCGGCCAAGCGTGCGCGCTCGAGATAGGCCTGGCGGAGCGGCTCGAGGCTCAAGCCGGCATCACCGCCCAGAGCAGGTGGCGCCGTCTTCGCAGGTGGGCTTCGATCGCGGCCGCCGCGGATGGCGTCAGGATCAGCACGCCTGTGTCATCGGGCAGTCGCGCGAAGGCGGCCGCCGCGGCAGCGGCATCCTCTGCGGCCAGGATGTCGACCCCCGCCAGGGCAAATCCTTTGACCCGCGACCGCTCGCCGAGCGCCACGATCCGGCTCATGACTTCCCGAGCAGGGCGACGGCCACCACCAACCCGTAGATGGCGATCCCTTCGGCGAGGCCGACGATCACCATCGCGCGCCCGAAGATCTCCGGTTTCTCGCTGATCGCGGCCAGCGCCGCCGATCCCGTGTAGGCGACCGCGATCGCGGCGCCGATCGACGACCCCGCAACGGCAATCGCCGCCCCGATCGTGGGCGCCCAGTTGGAATTCGTCGCTGCCGTCGTCGCCACCAACTGGACGGGGAGGGCCGTGGGTGGGTGCGAGACGAGCGCCAGCACGAGCACTGCCACACCCCCCACGCCGATCACGAGGTTGGCCGCCGTAAGCGCCAGCAGGCGCTTCGGCGACGCCCGCCGCAGCAGCGCGACGGCGCTGACGAGGACGACGGCGATGAGCGGCAGGGCGATCAACCAGATACTCATGGGTTCTCCTTCACGACGGGCAGATGCCACGGCCGAAACGGCTGCCCTTCGCCGGCAAAGATTCGCGAGTAGAGCTCGTAGTACTCGAGTCGAAGCGCCTGGACGCCCGCCACGAGCAGCTCCAGGGCGAAGGCGACGGCGGTGCCGCCGAGGAAGACGAGCGGAGCGATCAGCCGCGCCGAGCCGCTCCACAGGCCGACCGTGGCCTGCCAGACCAGGCTGCCGAGCGCCGCATGGACGAGGCCGAACGCGGCCAGCCGCGCGAAGGAGATGGCGTTGGCCGCCATCCGGACGACCTGATTGAGCAGTTCGATCAGGGCCTCCAGGACGCCGGTCGCGCTGAACCCGGCGTCGACCAGCAGCCCGATGAACAGGAGGACGATCCCGAAAGCCCCCAGCGCCAGTCCCGGAAGGAGGATCGGCGACGTCGCGAGCAGCCAGCCCGAAGCGATGATCGCGACCCCGAGGAAGACCACGAAGCCGGCCACCCCAGAGGAGGCAAAGAGTGACGCCCCGAGCCCTCCCTCCCTGTAACGATTGACGATGCCGATCAGGTAGCTGATCGATAGGAGGATCGCCCCGACCACGATGCCGGCCTCCACCAGGGTGATGGGATTCTGCATCGGCTTGAGCCACAGCGCAGGGACGAGACCGGTCGGGCCGAATGCCTCACCATAAGCCAGGCCGAAGAGGGCCGCCACCATGCCTCCCCAGAACGGGATCGCCCAGACGCGCCGGACTGCGGCCCATCGGGGGCGCCGGGTCACCCGCGCATAGAGACCGAGGAGCGCGAGCAGGAGTCCTTCCCCCAGGTCGGCGAACATCATGCCGAACATGAGCACGAAGCTGACGGCCGTGAAGAGGGTCGGATCGATGTCGCGGTAGCGGACCGTTCCGTAGATGTCCACCAGGGGTGTGAAGGACGAGCGGGCCGCGCCCGTGAGCCGCGTGGGCGGCTCCATCCAGGGCTTCAGCGGCAATTCCACGACGGCGGCGCCAAGGGGAGCGATCTCCGCCTGCAGGGCGGGGATGGATACCTGCGCCGTCCATCCGACGAGAGCCGTCGCGTCGCCGCGGCGGAGTCCGGCAGACGCGCGCCGGGACAGGTCGACTTCACCCGCCAGCAGGTTGGCGTCCTGGCGCGCCTCGAGATCCGCGATTCGCGGCGTGCCCATCACCAGCGCCGGCTCGCGGACGGCGATCCCCCTGGCCTGCAAACGGTGCAGGGCCTCCGCGGCATCCGCGGCTTCGGTGGCCTCGCCATCCATCGCAACGTCGAGCTGCACGGTGCCCGCCTCGGCGATGCGCACGAGGACGTCGCGCAGGGTCCAGGTCGGGACGACCAGCGCGACACGAGTCATCGGCACCGGCTGGGCACCCTCACGCCACAGCATCGAAGACCTCCCTCCCCGTGGGGTGAGCGGCAGCGGCGAGCGCGGCTCGCGTCCTCCACGCGTCGACCGCGAGCAGCATCGTTGCCGCCACAACCGTCTCGGGACTCGAGCCGCCGCGCACGATCCGCTTGGCCGCCTCGTCCCCGAGGTGCCTCCACCAGCGGCGCTCGGCCATCCACAGATCCTCGGGTTCGTGGATTCCGTCCAGCACCCATCGGGCGCCGACGGGGGCGATCGCAGACAGCTGCGCGATCGAGGCGGCGGTGCGCCACCCGACCGGCAGCCCGGGCCCACCCTCGAGCGCGGCACTCGTGGGCAGTCGCGGCGCCAGAAAGAGCAGGCGAGCGAGGTAGAGGAGGCTCGCGGCGGCAACCCACGTGCCCGCAAACGGGATGACGTCGCGGACCCTCGCCGCCCAGCGCAGGTGCATCGAGGTCAGGACGTCCTCGATCTGCTCATTCCCCCGGCCGGCCCATGCCGACTGGGCGAGGATCTGGTGCAGCTCTGAAGCCGAGGCGGCCTCGGAGAGCGCGGGCCAGGCGGTGGCCAGCGAGCCGAGTTGGAAGAGCGATCGGCGCTCGCCGGTCCTGAAGAAGGCGAAACGGGATTGAACGTTGGCGATTTCGAACCACGCGGCGAGCGCCCGCATCATCTCGCCGCCGCCTGGCGGGACCCAGCCGGCGAGCACCCGGAGGTGCCAGAGCAGGGTCGCGGCAACCGCAACCTGCGCCTCGTCCAGGTCCATTCCGATTGCCACGTCGTGCCCATAAGACGTCCGGCTCAGCCGCTCGACGGCGGCGGCGAGGGACGGGCTGGCGGCCAGGTCGCGGGCATGTGCACTGCCCAGCCGCCGGCTGGTGAGCAGCTTCGCGCGAACGCTACCGGCGACCCATGAGCTCGACATCATCCTCACCAGCCTGGGTTACGCCATCGAGAACGTCGCCGATGATGCGCTCGACCAGGCTGCCGGTTCGGCTGGCCGCCATCAGACGCACCTGTGTGGCCTGATTCTCCGCGCCGCCCATCAGTTCGCGGATCTCCCGGTCCCGTTCCCGACGTCGCGCCGCCGCGGCTTCCGCCCGTGCGGCCGGGACCTGAGCGCGGGCATCGGCCACGATGCGCTGGGCTTCGACGAGCGCCGTCTCGCGGATGCGCGCCGCTTCCCGCTGCGCTCCGGTGGTGATGGCGGCAGCCTCGGCCTCGATCGCGCGAACGGCGGCGAAGACCTCGCCGAGCTCGCTCGAGAGATCGGCCTTCCGATCCGAGGGGATGCCGGGCTGCGCCGCCGCACCTGGGGGCGCGGCTGCTCGCCGGAATCGCTGCAGCAGTTCGGCCATCGAGATCACGGGGCTCGACCCTCCGCGTCCACCGCCACCTGGGCGCCTTCCTGATCGCCGGCCCTGGCCGCGGCCTGGCCGTGGGCGACGAGGTAGGCGATGCTGGTATTCACCGTCGTCATCTGTGGGTAGTCCCGCTCCGGAATGTCGACCCCGGTGAGCCGTTCGATCTCGATTGCGAAGTTCAACAGGTCCATGGAGTCGATGTCGAGCTCCTCACGGATATCCGCGTCCGGGTCCAGCGCGGCCAGGTCGGCCTCCGGCGCAACCTGGTGCAGGGCGGTCGTCACCGCGGCACGTGCCTGGTCATCGTTCATGGTGTTCTCCTCTCACAGGTTCTCGGGTTTCTGCAACCATCGCTCGACCGCCGCGAGGAAGCGACCACCGCGGTGGCCATCACTCGCGCGGTGGTCAGCGGCCAGCGTGGCGTCGACCACCCGGTGAACGCCGATCATTCCCTCGCGGGCCCACGGCCGCTAGACGATGCGGCCGAATCCAACCAGCGCCACCTGTGGCGCGTAGATCACGCCGTAGACGACATCGGCACCCTGATCGCCGAGGTTTGTCACCGTGATCGTCGGATCCGACATCTCCGAGCCGCGCAACATGCCGCCTCGGGCCCGATTGACGAGGTCGCGGAGCGCGGGCATCAGGTGGTCGAGGGCCATCCGGTCCACGTCGTGGATGGCGGGGGCGATCAGGCCGCCCTGGCGGAGAGAGACTGCAACCCCGACATGGATGGCCTCGCTCGCCCGAAAGCGGCCCTCGACCCAGAATCCGTTCATCTCCGGAACCTCGCGCGCGGCCAGCGCGACCGCCTTGATCAGCAGCACGGAAGGGATCAGGCGGTCGGCCACCGCGCGCCGAAGATTCTCCGTTTCAAGCCAGGCGAGCGCCGCGCTTAGATCGATGGTCGTGCGGAGGTAATAGTGCGGTATCTCTCGCTTCGACCGGGCCATCAGGGCTCCGATCGCCTCGCGCATGGCGAGCTGACGGGCAGCGGCCGCCTCGACTTGCGCGGGCGGCGGCCCCGGCCCGGCCGCGACCACCTTCGACACCGCCCGCTCGACGTCGGTCCTGCTGATCGCTCCGCCAATCCCGCTGCCGCTCACCGTTGCGAGGTCCACACCCAGCTCAGCGGCCAGCCGCCTGGCGAGCGGGGAGACCCGGATGCGGGGGCCACCGGCCGCTGGGGGTTGCGCTGCCGCGACCGGCGAAGGTGGCGGGGCCGAAGGCGCGGCTGTCGGCACCGGCGGTGGCGCAGCCATACCGGGCGCAATCAGCGGGGTGACGGGCACCGGCTGTTCGATCTCGCCGTCCGCCCGAAGGCGCGCAAGGGCCGTACCCACCGGGACCTTGGTGCCCTCCGGCACCAGGATCTCATCGACGGTCCCGCCCTGGAAGATCTCGATCTCGATGGCCGCCTTCTTCGTTTCGACCACGGCCACGATGTCTCCGCGCTTGACCGAGTCGCCCGGTTTGACCTTCCACTGCACCACGGTCCCCTCGTCCATGTCCGCCCCGAGGGACGGCATGCGGAATTCAGCCACCGCTCTTCAGGAGCGCCCGGGCCGCCTGCGCGATGCTCGCGGGCTGCGGAATCGCCGCCTCCTCGAGGTGCCGGGCGTACGGAATCGGTACTTCCGCGGTGCACAGGCGCGCGACGGGGGCATCGAGGTCATAGAAGGCGGTCTCCATGATCCGCTGGCCAACCTCGGCCGCCAGGCTGCCGCTGCGCCAGCCCTCGTCGATGATGAGCGCGCGGTGCGTCTTGCGGACGGAGGCGACGATGGTCTCGGTGTCGAGCGGCCGGAGCGTGCGCAGGTCGACGACCTCCGCGCTCACGCCGGCACTCGCCAGCTCGTCCGCCGCCTGCAGCGTCTTCGAGAGAGTGCCGCCGTACGTGATCAGGCTCAGGTCGGTTCCCGCCCGGCGGACCGCCGCGGCATCGATGTCGACCGGCCCGGCGTCGGCAGCCAGATCCCCCTCCATGTTGTACAGGGTGGCATGTTCGAAGAGCAGGACGGGGTCCGGGTCGAGCAGCGCGGTCCAGAGCATGCCCCGCGCATCCTCGAGGGTTGCCGGGGCGAGCACCCTGATGCCCGGGATGTGCGCGTACCAGCCTTCGAGGCTGTGCGAGTGCTGGGCCGCCACCTGCCGGCCGGCGCCGGTTGCCATGCGGATGACCAGCGGGACGTTGAACTGCCCACCGGACATGTGAAGGATGGTGGCCGCGTTGTTGAGGATCTGGTCCAGTGCCAGCAGGCTGAAGTTGACCGTCATGATCTCGACGATCGGTCGCATCCCGCCGAGCGCGGCACCGATGCCGGCCCCGACGAACGCTGACTCTGACAGCGGGGTGTCGCGAATCCGTTCTGGGCCGAACTCGGCGAGGAGGCCGAGGCTGACCGCATAGCAGCCGCCATAGCGTCCGACGTCCTCGCCCATCAAGAAGACGCGTTCGTCACGCTGCAGCGCCTCACGGAGGGCAGCTCGCAGGGCCTCCCGGTAGGTCGTGTGCTTCGTCCCGACGGCGACAGCCATCATCCCTCTCGCTCGCTGTAGACGAAGCGTGTCAGGTCCTCGACCGACTCCCAGCTGCCGGCCTCGGCGAAGGCGACCGCCCCCGCGATCTCGGCGGCGATCTCCTTCTCGAGGAGGGCAAGGTCATCGGGGCGGATCCGCCCGGCGGCACTCTCCGCGGCGACGAAGGTCGTGATTGGATCGCGCTTCTTCCACTCCTGGATCTCCTCCTTCGACCGGTAGAGCTCGGCGTCGAACATGGAGTGGGGGCGAAAGCGATACGTGCGGTACTCGAGAAACTGCGGTCCTCCGCCGCCTCGGATCGCCTCGGCCGCATCTTTTGAGGCGGCTTCGACGGCGAGCACATCCATGCCCTCGACCGCGCGCGATGGGACGCGGTAGCTCGCGGCCTTCCCCGCGAGGTTCGTCTCCGACTCCGAGCGCTCGAGGGCCGTGCCCATCGCGTACAGGTTGTTCTCGCAGCAGAGTAGTAGCGGGAGATGCCAGAGCGCGGCGAGGTTGATGGACTCGTGAAAGACGCCTTCCGCCACCGCACCCTCACCGAAGAAACAGGCTGTGACCCGGTTGCGCCCCTGCATGCGGTCGGCCAGCGCCAGGCCGACCGCAATCGGCAGCCCGCCGCCGACGATGGCATTGCCCCCGTAGAAACGGGTGGCCCTGTCGAAGAGGTGCATCGACCCGCCCCGTCCCCGGCTGCATCCCTGGACCTTGCCATACATCTCGGCCATGATCGCGGCCGCGCTCAACCCACGGACCAGGGCATGGCCGTGCTCACGATAGGTGGCGACCACGGCATCCTCCGGGGTCAGCGCCCGCATCGCCCCGACCGCGACCGCCTCCTCACCGATGTAGAGGTGGAGGAAGCCGCGGATCTTCCCGGCGCTGTACAGCTCGGCACACATTTCCTCGAAGCGGCGGATCCGCAGCATCTGGCGCAGAAGATCGAGGGAATGCTCCCCTTCGACAGGTGCCACGGCCGGTTCAACCTGCGCCATCAGCTCGCCTCCTCCAGCGTGGAAAGATCGCCTTCCGGCAGGCCGAGCTCGCGAGCCTTCAGGACCCGCCGCATGATCTTGCCGCTCCGGGTGTGCGGCAGGTGCTGATCGAAGTCGATCTCTTTGGGTGCAACCACGGCGCCCAGCCGTTTGCGCGCGAAGCCGAGCAGATCCAACCGGAGGGCCTCCCCCGGCTCGTATCCCGTCCGCAGCGAGACGAAGGCCTTGACCATCTCGCCCGAGATCGGATCCGGCTTCCCGATCACCCCGGCCTCGGTCACCGCCGGGTGTTCCATGAGCACGCTTTCGACCTCGAACGGCCCGATCAGGTGGCCACCCGACTTGATCACGTCGTCGGCGCGCCCAACGAACCAGAAGTAGCCATCCTGGTCCTTGCGGGCGAGGTCGCCGGTCAGGTACCAGCCGCCGGCGAAGCACTTACGGTAACGCTCCTCATCGTGCAGGTATCCCCGGAACATCGACGGCCACCCCGGCCGAAGCGCCAGCTCGCCGTCCTGGCCGAGTCTGGCCGGCTCGGCCACCCCGTCCTTGATCACCACGTTTCCGCGATTGTCCCGGCGGAGCACGGCCGCCTCGATACCGGGCAGCGGGCGGCCCATCGAGCCCGGCTTGACGTCGGTGGCGGCGAGGTTCGCGATCATGATTCCACCGGTCTCCGTTTGCCACCAGTTGTCGTGGATCGGAAGCCCGAACGCTTGCTGGCCCCAGACCACCGCCTCGGGATTGAGCGGTTCGCCGACGCTCGCGATGAAGCGCAGGTCGGGAAGCGCGTAGGAGCGTGCCACTTCCACGCCGACCTTCATCATCATCCGGACCGCGGTCGGCGCCGTGTACCAGACGGTGACGTGCTGGTCGCGGAGGATGCGGTACCATCGCTCGGCGTCGAACTCCGCCTCATCGACAATGCTCGTGATCCCGTGTGTGAGCGGCGCGATGATGCCATAGGACGTGCCGGTGACCCACCCGGGGTCGGCCGTACACCAGAAGACGTCGTCGGGATGGAGGTCGAGAGCGATGGAGCCGGTCACGTGGTGAGCGACGACCGCCTCATGCACATGGATCGCGCCTTTCGGCTTACCGGTGGTGCCGCTCGTGAAGTGAAGGAGGGCCCAGTCCTCGGGCTGCGTCCGAGCGATCTCGAACGCCGTCGACGCCTGAGCCATCAGGGCCTGGAGATCGAGCGTATCGGTTGCAGCCGTCGTGCCGGCCGACGCTCCAACGAGCAGAACGTGCCGCAAGTCCGGAAGGGCAGCCCGGATCTGGGCGACCTTGCGGCGATAGAGGGACTCCGTGGTGACGAGCACCGCTCCCTGTCCGATCGTGAGCCGCTGGCGGATGGGCTCAGGACCGAAGGCGCTGAAGAGTGGGCAGAAGACGCTCCCGTTCTTGAGAGCGCCGAGCGCGCTGATGTAGAGCTCTGGGATCCGTCCCGCCAGGACGAAGACCCGGTCGCCCCGGCCGATCCCAAGCTGCCGGAGCACGTTCGCGAGCCGGTTGGTCTGCTCATGGAGATCGGCGTATGTGAAGTCCCTGACCTGCCCCTGCTTGCCCAGCCAGCGGAGGGCCAGCCGGTCTCGCCGTTCTGAAGCAGCGTGCCGGTCGATCGCCTCGTAGGCAATGTTCAGCCCGCCTCCCGGAAGGCCGTCCAGCGTCTGGCGGGCGGCATCCCAGGTAAAGGTGGCGCAAGCTGCGTCGTAGTCGGTGAGGTTCGGTGGCACCCGCCAGCGCAGCCCGCGCTTTGCGATCGTTTCCCAGGCCATGTCCGTGCCCTCATTGTGTGGCCGCATGATCACGTGGGAGAGGGACCAACGGCCCTGTCCCGGGAGGACCGAGGGTACCGACGTGAACCCCCCATACCCCTGGTAAGGTGAGGCCGGTTCCCATGACGTCGTCGATCCGGCTGGGCAGGCTGTTCGGGATCGAGATCGGGTTCAACTGGAGCCTGCTCTTCCTTTTCGCGCTCATCACCTGGACGCTCGCCGCCACCGTGCTGCCGCAGGACGTGCCGGATCAGTCCTCCCTGGCCTACTGGGCGACCGCGGTAGTCGGCGCCCTCGCGTTCTACGCGTGCCTGCTGATGCATGAGCTCGCGCATGCGGTTGTCGCCACGCGAAAAGGCGTCAAAGTGTCCGGGATCACGTTCTGGTTGTTCGGCGGCGTGTCGAAGCTCGAAGGGGAACCCTCGACCGCGGGAGACGAAGCGCTCCTGACGGTGGTGGGGCCCCTGACCAGCTTCGGCCTGGCGGTGCTTGCCGCAGTGCTTGCCCTGGGCCTGTCCGCCACCGGTGCGCCCGCACTGTTGACGGACCTGCTCACCTGGCTCGCGTTCTTGAACGCCGGTCTCGGGCTGTTCAACCTCGTGCCCGCCTTTCCCCTGGACGGTGGGCGTCTGCTCGCCGCGTTCTTCTGGTGGCGAACCGGCAGCCGGCCGCGCGGCGTCCACCGGGCCGTCCAGGTCGGCCGGATCGTCGCCTTCCTGATGATCGGGCTCGGCGTCGCCGAGCTGTTCCTGAATGATGTCCTCGGCGGCGTCTGGATCGCGTTCATCGGCTGGTTCCTCCTGGCCGCAGCCAGTGCAGAAGAGTCGGCGACCCGAGCACGGGTGCTGCTCAAGTCGGTTCCGGTGTCAGCGGCGATGAGCGCCCCCGTGGTCACCGTGCCCGATTGGCTGACGGTCGAAGATTTCCTGACGTCGGTGGCCGCCCGGCATCCTTTCACCACGTATCCGCTGTATGAGCCTTCCGGCACGCTGACGGGGGTGGCGCGGCTTGGAGATGTTGTCCGGACCGCGTCGTCGGGCGGGCAGCAGAAACGGCTGCGTGACGCGGCCCGGCCCGTCGCCGAAATCCCCACCGCGCGTCCCGATGAGGATCTCGAGACGCTCCTCGAGCGGTTGGGGCCGGCCCTCGACCGGCGGGTGCTCGTTTTCGACGGCCCACAGCTGGTCGGCATCCTGTCACCGGCTGACGTGGCCCGGCTCGTCATCCTGCGTCGAGCGCTGCAACCAACGACCGAGCGGTGACCGCGGAATCGTCCGAGGATCACCCGCCGACCGACCGCTCAGGATCCGGCGCACCCTTCATCGATGAGCGCCGCCGCCTGGCTCACTGGCGTGCCGGCGATCAGCGAAGAGACCCTGCGTGGCCGAACCACCGCGCCGGAAGCGGTAGATCCAGAAGCCGATCAGGAACAGGGAGGGCACCATGCTGCTCACGAACGATCCCCAGTCGGGGCCGGTCGCTCCGGCCGTGACGGTGACATGATGGCCGTCCAGCAGGGTGGCCAATCCGGCGTCGGTGTAGGCGGGCAGGTGGCTGTGAAACTGGGTGCTCTTCGGGCTTCCGCCGTAGCTGACCGCGATCCGGAGGGTCCTGGTGATGACATTCGAGACGAACGTCGCCGCTGAGACGGAGGGGAGCAGCAAGCCCAGGAGCAGCACCTGGGCCAGGATGAGAAGCAGGCACTTAGCCACGAGCGTCGCGGTGGGGATGCCGTGGGTCGCGGCGTCCCGCCGGGAGGGGCGCCAAACACGAATGCATCGTCGCGCTCAGCTGTGTCCCGGTGCAGGGTCGGAGGGCTCGGATCCGAGGACCGGAGTCCCATAGGGCCCCCACCTCGTGGACCGAACGTCCCTCGTCAATGCGTGTGAAGCTGCCTACCCTGACGGCGTGCTCGTCCGCAGACCTCCGTTCCGCCGGGCCGGCGCCTTTGAGGACCTCACCGGTTTCCGCCCTGAGATCGATTGGCTTCCCGACCTCGACATCTACGAGACTGAAGCCGAGTTCATCCTGATCGTCAGCCTGCCCGGGGTGAGCAGCCAGGACCTCGAGGTCGCGGTCCGGGGCCGGAGCCTGACGGTGAGCGGACGGCGAGTGATGACGCTGCCCCGGGAAGTGACGGTCCACCTCGTCGAGTCGCAAGGTGGGCGGTTCGAACGCCGCATCGGCGTTCCGCCCGATGCTGATCTGAGCCAGATACGGACGACGATAGGCGACGGGCAGCTCGTCATCCGGCTGCCGAGGAGAGTCTCGAGGGAAATCGAGATCACTCTCGAGGGTTCCGCAGGATCATGAGCCGTCTCCTCCTGCCCACCCCGGACAAGGCGACGCTGCCGGTCCTCGTCCTTCCCGGCGTCCTCACCTTGCCGGGGCTGATGGCCCCGCTTCTGATCGAGCAGCCGCTTCAGCTCGCGGCCGTCGAGCGGGCGGCGAGCGAGCACGGTCCGCTCGCGCTCTTCTGGGGCCGGCAGGGAACCGATCTCGACCATCTCCCCTCTATCGGGGTGAGCGCCCGCATCGTCCGCCTCATCCGCCTGCCCGCGGGACCGATCCAGCTGATCGTCCAGGGGATCGCGCGGGTCCGCTTTATCTCGGTGGTATCGAGGGATCCGGTGCCGACGCTGCTGATCCAGACCCTCGAGCCGCCCAACGCAGATCTTTCTGCGAATCCGCTGCGCGAGGCGGTCCTGAACAGTATGCGAGTCGTTGCCGCCCTGTCTCCCACGATCCCGGAGGAGATGGTGATCGTCGCGGCGAATGCCACCGACGCCGGGGAGCTCGCCGACATCGTCGGGGCGAGCATCGAGCTCAAGCCACAGGAGCGGCAGCAGGTCCTGGACGAGATCGACCCGCTCAAGCGGCTGGAGCTGGCGCTGCAGTTCTGCGAGGAGAAGCGAACCTACCTCGAGGTTTCCCGGAAGATCCAGGAGGAAGTCTCCGGCCGAGCCGGCAAGACCCAGCGTGAATATCTCCTGCGAGAACAGCTTCGTGCCATCCAGCGAGAGCTCGGGGAGCTCGAACCGCAGGAAGCCGAAGTGAATGAGCTGCGACGCCAAGCAGAGGCGCGTCATCTGCCGGCCGAGGTCAAGGACGAGGCGGACCGCGAGCTCGCCCGGCTCGCGCAAATCAACCCGGCTTCCCCCGAGCATGCCGTCATCAGGACCCGGCTGGATTGGATTTTGAGTCTCCCCTGGGAGGATCCGCCCCCGTCGACCATCGACCTGGATCGGGCTCGCGCGGTGCTCGATGCTGATCATTACGGGCTGGACAAGGTGAAGGAACGCATCATCGAGTTTCTGGCGATCACCAGGTTGCGAAGCGGCCCGCACGGACCCATCCTCTGCTTCGTGGGGCCGCCCGGAGTGGGGAAGACCTCTCTCGGTCAGTCGATCGCCCGTGCCCTCGGTCGTCCCTTCGTCCGCGCCTCGCTTGGAGGCATGCGCGATGAAGCCGAGATCCGCGGACACCGTCGCACCTACGTCGGCGCCATGCCGGGCCGGATCGTCGAAGGGATGCGGAAGGCCGGGCAACGCAATCCGGTCTTCATGCTCGACGAGGTGGACAAGCTCGCGGTCGGCTTCCAGGGGGACCCGGCGGCGGCCCTCCTCGAGGTCCTCGATCCTGCCCAGAACCACGCCTTCACCGACCATTACCTCGACCTGCCGTATGACCTTTCCCTGGTCTTCTTCATCTGCACGGCGAACGTGCTCGATCCGGTCCCACCGGCGCTCCGGGATCGCATGGAGGTGATCGAGCTTCCCGGCTACATGGAGCAGGAGAAGCTCCAGATCGCGCGCCGGCACCTGCTACCGCGACAGATGGCTGAGCACGCCCTTCCGGACGGATCGGTTGTTTTCACCAATCAGATCCTCGTTGCGCTGGTCCGCGGCTGGACCGTGGAAGCGGGCGTGCGCCAGCTGGAGCGAGCGCTCGCCTCCTGTTGCCGCAAGGTAGCGACGCGCCGCGCCCGCGGCGATCAGCAGATGGTCACCATCGTCGAGCCGCAGCTGACTGAATGGCTTGGCCCACCGATCGAGGGAACGGTCCTCGAAGAGGCGGAGTCCGTGGGTGCCGCGACCGGACTGGCCTGGACCGTGGCGGGCGGCGAGATCCTGACCATCGAGGCAAGCCTGGTGCCGGGCAGCGGTCAGCTGACGCTGACCGGGCACATGGGCGAGGTGATGCAGGAATCCGCGCGCGCGGCCATCACCTATGCCCGCAGTCGTGCGGCCGAGCTGGGCCTGCCGGCCGACCTGTTCAAGTCATCCGACGTCCACGTTCACGTTCCGGCCGGCGCCGTCCCAAAGGACGGCCCATCAGCCGGCATCGCCCTGGCGACCGCGCTGGTGTCGGCCGCCACCCGGCGCCCGGTCAATCGACGCTGGGCGATGACCGGGGAGGTGACGCTGCGCGGTCACGTCCTGCCGGTCGGGGGGATCAAAGAGAAGGTGCTCGCCGCGCACCGGGTGGGCGTCGAGGGCGTCATTTTGCCACGGCGGAACGCCAGGGACCTGGTCGACATCCCGGCCGAGATTCGCCAGGCGATCCGGTTCGAGCTCGTCGATGATATGGATCAGGTCCTGGCGATTGCGCTGAAGCGGGTGACGACTCCGACGCCTGCCCCCGCGGTGGCCGCCGAGCCGGAGCCCGTCGCAGCTCGCAGCGTTCAGACGGTCGCGCGATGAGGGTCCCGCTCGGCCATGGCGGCAGGGGCAGCTGGTCCCCATTCTCGAGGGCCATCCGTCCTGGCCTGCCAGAGCCCCACGGGGGAGACTGAAGCCGTGCCCACAGGAACGCTCGCATGGATCGACGTCCGGAGCGGAACGGGCTCGATCATGCATTCAGGTCACGAGTACCCGGTGGCCATGGCGGACATCGAGCCTGCCGCGCGTCAGGCCAGGGTCCGCGTCAGCTTCGACATCGACCGGGTGGCCGGTAATGCGCGAGCCGTCAACGTACGCTTGCAGCGCGGCACTCGCGTCGGCGGCGCGCAGCGTCGATTCGGGAGCCTGGGTGGACGGCGTGACAGCAGTTCCCCGTCCCATGCTCCGCTGACCCGCCGGCATCCGGACCTTGCCGTCGGTGCGAGGACCCCGATGGACGTGGCGCGCCAGTGGATCGAGCTGATCGGCCTCGGCGACGTGGAGGCGGCGCTCCACCTCTATCGCCCGGACGCCTCGTACCATTCGGCCGGCACCACCGTCACCGGTCGTGATGCGATCCACGGCCGCCTGGTGGGCGGTGACCTCCTCGGTGCCCAACTCATCAACGTCGAGTTTCGCGGTGTCGACGGGATGGTCGATATCGAATGGGGGGAGTCGTCAGCCAGAACCAGGACGCGGATGAAGATCGACGACGGCCGCATCGAGGAGCAGTGGCGGTGAGCCCGCCCAGGAGCCTGCCATGATTGATCCTTTCGCTCAGCTTCAGCAGGCACAATTCGAGGGCCTGGCGCTCAGCCTCTATCTTCCCGCGGGGCCCGCGCTCGACCAGGCGTTCCATCACGCGTTGCTCAAAGACTTGGAAAGAGATTGGACCAAGGTCCTCACTCGAGAGAAACGGCTCGCCCTGGAGCGGGAGATACGGCGAGTGGGGGCCTTCCTCGACCAGCGCTCAGCCGGCGGACGGCCACTGGCGATCTTTTCCAGCGAACCGGCCGATCTTCTCGAGATCTACCGACTGCCGTCCGACGTGACCGCTGAGCTACGGATCGATCGGCGGCTGTACCTGGATCCTCTCGTCAGCATGCTCGGTGTCCTCCCCCTGCTCATCGTGGCGGTCGACAAGGAGCGTGGACGGGTGTTCACCTCGATCCTCGATCGCGTCCAGCAGGTCGCCGAGTTGCGGGGCGAGCCAATCAAGCATCAGCGTCAGGGGGGATGGTCGCAGGAGAAGTACCAGCGCCGCGAAGACCTCCGGGCCGAGGGCAATGCGAGGGCGGTCGTCGACTGGATCGTCCGACATCGAGAGACGTATCCGGGTCCGATCGTCGTGGTCGGCCCGCCGAAGGCGCGTGCCACGTTCATCCAGCAGCTTCCGGACCCACTACACGCGGCCCTGCTGGGTGAGTTCGCCGCTCCGCTGTATGCGACATCTGGCGCCTTGACAGAGCAGCTGCGGGGGACATAGTGCCTGCACTGGGGCAAAAGAATAGGGTTGGCAATTTCGCTCGGTGGCTAACCGATACCAACCCTGACCGGCGCTTCTCGAAGCGCCTCGGCCCGCCGGCCTCGCCGGCTACTGTGTTTATACCCCGTTCGCGCCCTCCGGAATCAAACTCGCTCCGCCCTACCTGAAGCGCCCCTTGAGCGTCAGGATCTCCTCGTCGATCCGTTTCAGGGCGAGGTCGAGCGTCTCCCGGAGGTCGCGGCCCGTTTCGCGAACGCGCAGCGGAAGCAGCCGATGGGCGGTCATCTTGACGGTGATCTCGACCACCTCGAGCGGCTCCCGACTTCGCTTCGCCTCACGGTCGAACTCGATCTCGGCCTTCTCGAGCAGAACGAGGTGGCTCGAGAGTCGCCGCAACCGGCTGCTCGCGTAGGCCCGGACATTCGGGGGCACCTGGTCGGTCCGGTCGCGGACCACAACCTCGAGTGGGCGGCGCGCACCTGTCATGGCCACTATGGATGCTTGGTGCGCTTGATCGCTGACCGGCTCGCCCCACCGACCTGCCAGTAGCCCACCGTGGCGCCGCCCTGGCCCTTGGGTTGCTCTCGGTGACCGGGCCGGAGATCGCCCGGGGGCGGATCAGCCAGGCGTCCGGCCTCCTCGGCCGCGGCATCGGCTGGTTCGATCTCCTCGCTCACCGGCAGCGCTCCCTCCTCCTGCACGACGAGCGGAACGATCATGGTCAGCTCGTTGCGCAGCAAGTCATCAGTCCGGACGAGGATGGACTCGGTCGGGCTGGCCGCGAAGACGATGGAGGCGTGGGTCATCACCTGGGGATCGACATACAGCGGGGTGTCGATCGTCCTGCCCAGCGGAGGCAGAGCCCCGAGGTCGAAGGCCGGGAACTCGTGCTGGATCTCGCTTTCATTCTCGAGCCGCGCATGCGGGTCACCGGTAGCCTGGTGGACGAGCTTCAGATCGAGTCGGGTCGACGCGGGGATGACCATGAGCGCATGCCCGGAACGGGTCTTGATGGCGATCGTCTTGACAACATCCGACGCCTCAATGCCCAGGCGTCGCGCCTCGTCGAGGGCGTCATAAGTTGGCGCGTGGGCCAGCACCTCGAACGCGACCCCCTTGCCGGCGATCTGCTGCGTCGCGGTTGACACATACACCACCTCCTGGTCCTAGCATCCGAGCGGCCGCGTCCGGCGGCCAGTGTCGCTTTGCCCGGCGAGAGGGGGACCTCCGGCCCTGTGTCATCGTCACCGGGACCGGCGACACTGGAGCCTCCCGGTTACCATGGCAAGCGCGACCGCCGCTCCATCCGATCAGCGCGTCGAGGGCCTCATCCGCGAGGACGAGTTCCGCTGGGTCGTGGCGCGCCACGGGGCCATGCGGGTGCCCGGCGTAGTGTTCGCTTCCGAGGCCCTGCTGCCCGCCGCGAGTGGCGACCGCTCCATCTTGCAGGTGATCAACGTGGCCACGCTGCCAGGAATCGTGCGGGCGAGCTACGCCATGCCCGACATCCACTGGGGATACGGTTTCCCGATCGGGGGGGTCGCGGCTACCGATGTATCGGCCGGCGGCGTCGTCTCGCCGGGTGGCGTCGGATTCGACATCTCCTGTGGAGTCCGGCTGTTGCGGACACCGCTGCAGGCCGACGAGGTGAAGCCCCAGCTCGGCGCGCTGATGCACGAGCTAGCCCGTACGGTCCCGGTTGGGACGGGCGGGGGCGGCATCTGGAGGCTCGACACTCGTGCCGATATCGACCGAGTCCTCCACCGGGGAGCGGCCGCCGCGATCGCCGCCGGGTACGGAACCGACGAGGATCTCACCCATTGTGAAGACCAGGGTGGCCTGCCCGTCGAAACCACCGCCAGCGTCAGCGACCGCGCGATCGAGCGAGGCCTGCCCCAGCTGGGAAGCCTTGGCTCCGGCAATCATTTCCTCGAGGTCCAGCAGGTGGAGCAGGTCTTCGATGCTGACGTGGCCAGGCGCTTCGGACTCACTGCAGGCCAGGTCACCGTCATGATCCACACGGGTTCGCGCGGGCTCGGCCACCAGGTTTGCAGCGACCACGTGCGGGCGATGGTGAAGGCGCTGCCGGGATACGGGATCGTGCTTCCGGATCAGCAGCTGGCCGCTGCTCCGGTCGATTCGCCCCACGGTCACGCGTACCTGAACGCCATGGCCGCCTCCGCCAACTATGGACGGGCGAACCGCCAGGTGATCGCATGGGGTGTTCGGCGGTCCTTCCAGCGCGTGCTGGATTGCGCCGATCTTCCGCTCGTGTACGACGTCTCCCACAACCTGGCCAAGCTGGAGCGGCACACCGTCGATGGGCGGAACCGGATGCTCTGCGTCCACCGAAAAGGGGCTACCCGGGCGCTGCCGCCCGGCCATCCGGACCTCCCAACCGACTACGTGGATGTCGGTCAGCCTGTCCTGATCCCGGGGTCGATGGGCACGGCGTCGTACGTGCTGGTCGGGACACGGTCGAGCGAGACCTTCTACTCCACCTGTCACGGCGCCGGGCGCGTGATGAGCCGCCACCAGGCGATGAAGACCGTCGGGGGCCGAGCGCTGGCGGCCCGCTTGAAGAATGAGGGCATCCTCGTCCTCGCCCGCGCCATCCAGTCCCTTCCCGAGGAAACGCCCGAGGCGTACAAGGACATCGATGAGGTCGTTCGCGTCTGCGAGGGCGCTGGGCTGTCTCGCGCCGTGGCGCGGCTCACGCCGCTCGGGGTCCTGAAGGGATGACGGCAGAGCCCGCATCGGAGGGCGGGCAGGCGGCGAGCGCAAGCGCGGCCGGTCCGAGCTGGCCGCCCGGAGTCCAGCCCATCGCACATACGGCCGACCTCGGGTTTGACGTCGAGGCGCCTTCACTGGAGCTCTGTTTCGCCCGCACAGCCGCCGCGCTGTTCCGCAGCTTCGTCCCCCGTCGCCAGCCAGATGGGGCCGAGCCGGCCACCGTTGAGCTCGATGTGCACGCCGATCGGCTCGATGAGCTCATGGTCGCCTGGCTCGAAGAGCTGCTCTACCTCTCCGAGGTTCGTGAGATCGTGCTGACCGGCTTCGTGGTGCGTGGCGTCGATGCGGGGCGCGTCACGGGACAGGCGAGCGGTTGGAAAGCCGGCCCCGGCACGCAATACAGCGGGCCCGCGATCAAGGGGGTCACCCGGCACGGCCTCGTCGTTGAACGCAAAGGAGCCGCCTGGCACGCCCGGGTCTTCGTCGACGTCTGACCGATCTGAATCAGTGACCCCAGTCGCGTGGGTACCGGAACTCCCGATCGATCGTGCGTCGCGAGAGCTTGGCGATCAGCGGTGGCCGCCGCTTGTACTGGCTGTCCCGGACCCGCCGCATCACGTCCCTGATGAAGGCGGGGTCGAAACCCGCTTCCTCCAGCTCCGCCGGGCTGGCGCGACGGTCGACGAGTTCGTAGAGCAGCCGGTCGACCGCCCGGTACTGGAAGCCGAGTTCCTGTTCGGAAGTCTGCCCCTCCCACAGGTCCGGTGACGGTGCTTTCTGCACGATGGCAGTCGGCACCCCGACCGCCTCGGCGAGCTGCCAGACCTGGGTCTTGTAGAGGTCACCGAGTGGGGCGAGCGCGCAGGCCATGTCCCCGTAGATCGTCGAGTAGCCGAGCAGCAGCTCTGTCTTGTTGCTGGTTCCGATCACGAGCGCCCGCCATGCCATCGACTGGTCGTAGAGAACGGACATTCGTTCGCGCGCCATCTTGTTGCCACGCCGGATGCGATCGGCATCCCGAAAGTCGGCGAAGTAGGCATCGATCTGGCGGCTGATGTCGATCTCGTCACAGCGCAGTCCGAGGCGGTCGGCCACGGCTCGCGCGTCCAGGCGGCTTTGCGGGTCGCTGGTGCGGTAAGGGAGGAACAGGCCCCGCACATTCTCGGGGCCCAGGGCGCCGGCGGCAAGGGTCGCCGTCAGGCTCGAATCCACGCCACCGCTCAGTCCGATCACCACGCGCTCGAATCCAACGTCGCGGACCTCGTCCCGGATGAAGCCGGTCAGGATCCGCGTGACCAGCCTCGGGTTGATCGTCAGCGGTCCGGCATCCCACGACGGGGCCGGAGGCGTGCCTCGTGCGCTCATGTGCTCCAGATGGCGTCGAGGATCCGCATCCGGACCGACCGCCAGGCGGGGACCCAGGCGGAAATGGCCGCGACAACGACGAGGATTGCCGCATCGCGCCACATCTCATCGGCCCGGATACCCAGCGTGGCCGGACCGAACGGAAACTCGAAGGGGTGCTGCTGGACGATCGGGCCCGCGCCGTAGAGGAAAGCGAGCGCGCCGAGAGCGATCCCGGCGAACGCGTAGACGATGGCCTTGAGCACATAGCTCAGGATGAGAGCCATGGGCCGAATGCCGATGGCCCGCTCGATGCCGATCTGACGGCGGCGGTTCACGAGATCCACATACGTCACGATGAACACGGTGATCAGCGCCACGAAGAGGGTGATCGCCTTGAGTATGTTGTTGATAAGGGTGAAGGTGTCGATCTCGTCCTTGATCGACCCGGCCAGCTCGGCCGAGCTATGGAAGGCAATGTCCTTTCGAAGCGGGGCGAGCCTCGCGATGAGCTGCTGCGCAGACGTCGATGACAGCGCCTTCACATAGATGGTCGTGGCACGATCCTGGACCCCTGGCATCCACTGTTCCGCCCAGGCCTGCGTCACATACGCCTTCTCGTCCGCCAGCAAGAAATGGTCGTCGAAGACGCCGGCGACCCGGACGGTCTGGTTCTGGCCTGTGAGCAGCTTGATCGAGACCGAATCTCCCGCGTGCACGGTTCGAAGCGAGGTCGCGTAGTCGCGAAGCGTCGGGTTGCCCACGCCCGCGATCTGGATGCCGAGCAGAATGCCGTTGCCGTTGCCGGCCGTCAGGGCCGCTCCCTCGATGACATTGAACGGCGTGCGGAACACCTGGCCATACGAGGCCGCGTCGATGGCGTCGATCGACCAGACATTCGATTCATCCCCGTGGCTGATCGCACTGCCAACCCGATATGTCGCGGTCGCCGCCGCGACGCCGGAGCTGGACCGGATTCGGGCCAGATAGGCGGCCACGCCGGAGATGTCGCGGGCTCCGTGTGCCGGAGCGATCAGCACGTCGCTCGTGAGGGTCTCCCGCGTCTGGCGATTGATCTTGTCGATGGCCCCCTGGATCAAGGACGGCACGAAGAGCAGGTCGATGTAGATGAGAAGCAGCACTGCGATGGTCATGACGGTCACGCCGACATTGCCTCGAACCAACGACCGCTCGGCCAGGAAGACGGACACGCGGACGGTCCGGCGGAGCATCAGAAGCCCTCGGCCAGCCTGCCGTCGCGCAGGAACAGGACCCGCCCGGCATACCGGCGATCATCGGCGTCGTGGGAGACGAAGACGACGGTCACCGACAGGCGCCGGTTGAGGTCCATCAGCGTCTCCATCACCGTCCGGCCCGAGATGGAGTCGAGGTTTGCTGTCGGCTCATCGGCGAAGATGACGGACGGGTTGTTGATCAGGGACCGGGCAATCGCGACCCGCTGCTGCTCTCCACCCGACAGCTCGCGGGGCCGGTGCGAGATGCGGTCTCCCAGCCCGACGAGCCCCAGGATGTCACGCGCGCGCCAGCGGTAGTCACCTCTGGGATGCCCGAGCATCATCCCCGGCAGGTAGACGTTCTCTTCGGCGGTCAGCTCCGGGACCAGCGCGTACTCCTGGAAGACGTAGCCCAATTTGGCGAGCCGAAGGTGGCTCCGCGACCGCTCCGGTAACCGGGTTACCTCTACGCCATCGATGGTGATGCGGCCCGCATCCGGCCGATCAATCAGGCTCAGCTGACGGAGCAGGGTGGACTTGCCAGAGCCGCTCCTGCCCATCACACAGACCATCTCGCCTCGGGCGATGGTCAGGGTGACGGCGGACAGGGCCCTGACCTCCACCCGGCCGAGGTGGTAGTTCCGGCTCACGCCTTCCACGTCGATCGCAGGGAGAGTGGGTTCCTGGTCGGTCTCCGCGACGCCGGCTGCCCTTGCGTTCATCTTGCTGACCTTGCTGACCCGGTCGCGTACCCGGCCACCCTTCCGACAGTACGGCTCCCACTCCCACCTGACGAGGGTCTCGCGCCCTCCGGCAGGGAGGACTTTCAGCCGTCCCTAGCCGGTGCTCAGAACGCGGGCCGAAGGGCCCGCTCGGGCCGGGGCCATCGTCCCTGCCCCCGAGCAGCCCCCCCGCCAAGGATGAGGTAACTCACAGGAGGTTGCGCATGGACATCACGTTCTCCATCATCAAGGCGGATACTGGCGGTTTCGTCGGCCATACCGACGTCCATCCCGAGATGCTCGAGGTGGCTCGCACCCGCGTCGCCCAGGCGATCCAGGCCGGGCTGGTCATCGATGGCCACGTCAACCGGGTCGGAGACGACCTCGCCCTGATCCTGACCCATGTCCGAGGTCCAGAGCATCCCGACATCCATGGATTCGCCTGGGAGGTCTTCCAGGCGACCACGGCGGTCGCCAGGCGGCTTGGCCTGTACGGGGCGGGGCAGGATCTCCTCTCGGACGCGTTCAGCGGCAACCTGCGCGGCATGGGTCCGGGCTACGCCGAGATGTCCTTTACGGAGCGACCCAGCGAGCCGATCATCGCCTTCCTGGCCGACAAGACCGAGCCCGGCGCGTTCAACTATCCCCTCTCGCGGATCTTCGCCGACCCCTTTACGTCGATCGGGCTCGTGATCGACCTGAAGATGCACACCGGCTTTGAGTTCGAGGTCCTGGACCTCCACAAGCACCAGACGGTGCGGCTGCGCACCCCCGAGGAGTACTACGACCTGCTGATGTTCATCGGCGCGCCGCATCGGTTCGTGATCAAACACATCTATGCCCGGGCCCTCGACGAGATTGCCGCGGTTACCTCCACCCAGCGGCTCTCCTTGATCGCCGGACGGTATGTCGGCAAAGACGACCCGGTGATGGCGGTCCGCTGCCAGAGCGGGCTGCCGGCGGTCGGCGAGGTGCTGGAGCCGTTCGCCTTCCCGCACCTGGTCGGCGGATGGATGCGGGGCTCGCACTTCGGGCCCTTGATGCCAACCGGCGTCGCCGATGCAACGCCGGCCCGGTTCGATGGGCCGCCCCGGATCGTGGCGCTGGGTTTCCAGGTAACGCAGGGCCACCTGGTCGGGCCACGCGACATGTTCGCCGACAAGAGCTTCGACCGGTCACGCCAGATCGCGCTCGAGCAGGCGGATTACCTGCGCCACATGGGCCCGTTCGAACCCCATCGAGCGGGGCTCGACGAGCTCGAATACACGACGATGCCCCAACTGATGGAACGGCTCGAATCGCGCTGGGAATTCGAAGCCTCCCCGGCTGTCGGGGTCACGGCGCCGGACGCCACCGTCGCGACCGTCACGTCGCATCAACCCGATGGGAAAGTCCCGGTCAAGGCCGGCTGAGGAGGATCACATGACCACGGCGAAGGCAGTCGTCTTCGACGCCGAGGCACGCGCGGCGCTGCGACGAGGCATGGACACGCTCGCGGATGCGGTCCGGGTGACGCTTGGGCCGCGAGGCCGGAGTGTCGTTCTGGAGCGCAAGTACGGGCTGCCGCTGGTGATCAACGATGGGGTCACCATCGCCAAGGACATCCAGCTCAAGGACCCCGTCGAGAACATGGGGGCGGCCCTGCTCTGCGAGGTCGCCAGCAAGACGAACGACGTCGCCGGGGACGGCACCACGACCGCCACCCTGCTTGCCCAGAGCATGATCACCGAGGGCTTCCGCAACCTCGCCGCCGGCGCCAACCCGATCCAGATCAAGTCCGGGATCGAAAAGGCGGTCGTGGCCGTGGTGAATGAGATCAAACGCCTTGCCGTACCGGTCAAGGGCCACGACGACATCGCCAAGGTTGCCGCGATCTCCTCGGCGGACCCGACGATCGGCGCCCTGATCGCCGATGCGATGGACCGAGTCGGCAAAGATGGCGTGATCACCGTCGAGGACTCGAAGAGCATCTCCACCGAGCTCGAAGTCGTCGAGGGGATGCAGTTCGATCGCGGGTACGTCTCAGCCTACTTTGTGACGGATGTGGAGCGAATGGAGGCCGAGCTCGAAGACCCCCTGATCTTGATCACCGACCGCAAGGTCTCGGCGATGCAGGACCTCCTCCCCGCTCTCGAGAAGGTCGTGCAGCAGGGAAAGCCCCTCTTGCTGGTCGCCGAGGACGTCGAGGGCGAGGCGCTCGCCACCCTGGTCGTCAACAAGCTGCGCGGCACGTTCACGGCGGTCGCCGTCAAGGCGCCCGGCTTCGGAGATCGCCGCAAGGCAATGCTCGAAGACATGGCGATCCTGACCGGGGCGACCGTCATCTCGGAGGAGCTCGGGCTCAAGCTCGCGGAGGCCCGGGTCGAGCAGCTCGGCAGGGCCCGGCGGGTCAAGGTGACAAAGGACGACACGCTCATCGTGGAGGGTGCCGGAGCCGAGCAGAAGATCCAGGCGCGGATCAAGACCATCCGGGCCGAGATCGAGAAGGCCACGTCCGATTACGACAAGGAGAAGCTGCAGGAGCGCCTGGCCAAGCTGGCCGGCGGCGTCGCAGTGATCAAGGTCGGTGCCCCGACCGAGGTCGAGCAGAAGGAGAAGAAGCATCGCATCGAGGACGCGATTCTGGCAACCAGAGCCGCGGTGGACGAGGGGATCGTCTCTGGCGGCGGCACCATCCTGCTGCGGGTCCAATCGGTCCTCCGCGGCGGACTCGACCTGACCGGGGATGCGCTCACGGGGGTGCGGATCGTCGAGCGCGCCATGCAAGAACCCCTGAAGCAGATTTGCGCCAACGCGGGCCAGAACGGCTCGGTGATCCTGTACCAGGTCCAAAAGCTCGAGCCCGGATGGGGCTATGACGCCCTGACCGATCGTTTCGTCGACATGTTCGAGGCTGGCATCGTGGACCCGGCCAAGGTCACGCGATCGGCCGTCCAGAATGCGGCCTCGATCGCGGTCATGGTCCTGACCACCGAGGCGGCCGTTTTCGAGGTCCCTGAGGAAAAGCCCTCAACCGAGCCTGCCCTCCCGGCGATGGAGTGAGCCTATGCCGGAACTGCTGACCCAGGTCGAGCCATCCGAGATCGCTGCCACGCTGAGCCCGGTCCAAGGGGCTATGCCGCGGGCGCTGCTCACCGATCTGTATGAGCTGCGGATGGCGGCCAGCTATCTGCGTCATGGCATGGCGGAGTCCGCCACGTTCAGTCTCTTCGCGCGCCAGCTGCCGCCGAGCCGGGGATTCCTGGTCGCGGCCGGGCTCGAGGACTGTCTCAGCTTCATCGAGGATTTTCGCTTCGAGGAGCACGAGATCAACTACCTGCGCGACGTCCAGCGGATGGATCGCCGGGCGATCGACTCGTTCCGAGCGCTACGATTCACCGGCGACGTCTGGGCGGTGCCCGAAGGTCGGATTGTGTTCGCCAACGAGCCCCTGCTCGAGGTCAGCGCCCCCCTGCCCCAAGCCCAGCTGCTCGAGACCTTCCTCCTCAATCAGGTCACCGTTGAGACCGCGCTCGCCTCGAAGGCCGCGCGGGTCCGGCTGGCCGCGAAGGGCACCGACCTGGTCGATTTCTCGTTCCGGCGGACACAAGGCATCGAGGCCGCGATGATGGTCGCACGGGTGTCGGCGATGGTGGGCTTCCGCGCCACCAGCAACGTCGAGGCAGCACGGACCTTCGGGCTGTCGGCGTCGGGGACAATGGCGCACTCGTACGTGCAGGCCTTCCCCACCGAAGCCGCGGCTTTCCGCGCCTTCGCCGAGGACTATCCCGATGACACGACGTTCCTGGTCGACACCTATGACACGCTGGCCGGCGTGCAGACGGCAGTCGACGTGATCAAGGCCCAGCATCTGCAGGGCCGTCTTGCGATCCGCCTGGACAGCGGCGACCTCAGGGTGTTGTCGCGCCGCGCCCGGCGCCTCCTCGACGACGCGGGGCTGTTCGACGTGCGGATCATCGCGAGCGGCGGCCTCGATGAGCTCGAGGTTGCCGCGCTCGTGCACGCAGGCGCCCCGATCGACGCCTACGGCGTCGGCACCCGGATGGGCGTATCAGCCGATGCGCCCTACCTGGACACGGTCTACAAGCTGGTCGTCTATGCCGGCCGGCCGGTGATGAAGCTCTCGACTGGTAAGGAGACATTGCCCGGTGCCAAGCAGGTCTTTCGGCAGCCCGGCCTGCGAGATGCGATCGGCCTCCGCGACGAGCCCGCCCCAGCCGGAGCCGAGTCCCTGCTCCAGCCGGTGATGCAGGCGGGGCGGCGGCTCGATCCATCGCCCAGCCTCGAGGACGCCCGGCAGCGCTTCGAGTCGGACCTGGATGCGCTGCCCGCCCACTGCCGGCGGCTGGTCGACCCGGAGCCGATGCCGGTCCACCTGACCCAGCGCCTCGCCCATCTCGCCGAGCAGACGCGCGCCGCCGCCGGCCAGCGGCGCATCGCCTGATCGGTCCCTCACGGCCCGGGAGGTCGGCGATTTGACCGTCAGCCTCAGACTGACCACGCTGGGAGTCGGGGCGGCGGCGTCGCCGCGCTATCGACCCGCCGGGCTGCTGATCGACGCAGGCCGGGTCCGCGTCATGATGGATGGCGGCCCTGGGGCGGCGCCGGCCGGGGAACTCGCGGCATGGCTGGTCACGGACGAGCAGTCCGAGCTCATCGCCGACATCCGCCGGCTGGGCCGGCGACGGGGCCTCCTTCCACGCGCCGGGTCCTTCCGGCGGCGATGCCTCCAGATCGAGCGTCGTCCGGTGGTCCATACCAGCCATCCGGCCTGGGGCTATCGGATCACGTGGGGACGCCGGACGGTGGTCTGGGCGCCCGAGTTCTTCCGCTTTCCCCGGTGGGCCGCGGGCGCCGACCTGATGTTCGCCGAAGCGGCCGGCTGGGACCGGCCCATCCGGTTCGCGGGCGGCGTTGGAGGCCATCTCGATGCCCTGGCCGTTGCGCGGGCGGCGGCGCGCCAGGGCGTGCGGCGCCTCGTGTACGCGCACATTGGCCGGCCCACCATCCGGGCCATCGACCGCGGTGACCGGCCGCCGTTCGGAGAGTTCGCCCGCGACGGCCAGCTTTTCGTCCTTCGTTCGACCGCTCCCGCGAACCCAGGACCTCGAAGAAACGAATGACTCCGGCAATCAGTGTTTAGGGGTCTTGCGGTCTCTCCCGGTCGCTTCGCCATCTCGGCCTTTCAGCCTTTCCGGGTCTTCGATCTTTCGGGACCGCTCGACTCTTTCGCAGAGACTTCCGGAGTCGAGTGAAAGCGTAGCCGAGCGGACCCGCCCGGCTCAGGGCCAAACGTCTGGGCAGGAACGGGACCATTGGACGCTGACGGCGGCCCGGCAGGGGGACAGGGTAGTGACATGAATGCGAACCGCGTATTCGTCGCGCTCGATCCGGTGACGGATGAGGTGCTGTACGTGTGCTCCGGCGGCACTCCGGACGGCCGGTGCCCGCGTGCAGCGCAGCCGCCGTACATCTGTCAAGGCCTGCGCATCGTCGCCGTGCAGGGAACCGGACACGACGGCCTGTCCTTCACCGTGAACGAGATGGCTCCCGGACGCTGTCCGGCGGCCTGGGTGGACGAACTGCCGGCGGCCGCGACGAATTAGCCACGATCGCCGCGCAGTTTTGGGACTTGCGGTGGGGTGACGGGCGGCTCACGCCACAGGGTGATGCGGGATCGGGGTGAAGGAGACCGGGGCATGAGGCAGATCCTTCGGCCACGCCGGGGTGTGATCCCTGGTCGGTTTCGAGACCGGGTTGACGCGGGGATCGCGCTTGCCGACCTGCTGTCCCCGTTTGCCGGGCGACCGAACCTGGTCGTGCTCGCCATCCCGCGGGGCGGCGTGCCGGTCGGCTACCAAGTCGCTAAAGCCCTGAAGTCGCCGCTCGACGTCATCGTGGTGCGCAAGCTGGGATCGCCCGGCCAGCCCGAGCTCGCGATGGGCGCGATCGCCTCGGGGGGTGTGCGGGTCATCGACCAGCAGGTCGTCGCCGAGCTCGGCGTGCCGGCCTCGGTCATCGACCGTGTCGCGACCATCGAGAGACGGGAGCTCGAGCGCCGCGAGCGCATGTTCCGCGCGGGCCGGCCTGCCCTGGACCCTCGCGGCTGCACGGTGATGCTCGTCGACGACGGGCTGGCGACGGGATCCACCATGCGGGCGGCGATCGCGGCGATCCGGCAGCGCGCTCCGGCCGCGGTGATCGTCGCCGTCCCGGTCGGCGCCCCACCCGCGGTCGAGGCGGTCAGCCGCCTGGCAGATGGCACCGTCTGTGGGATCGTGTCAGACGCGATGCGGGCAGTCGGGGACTGGTACGAGGACTTCACGCCGACGACAGACGCGGAGGTTGCCGATCTCCTGACTCGCGGGTTAGCGCTTACGCCGCGCGGCATGGAGAGCGCTGCCCAGGCGCACACCCAGCTCCGGTGAGTCGAGATAGAGCAGCCAGGTTACGGTCAGTGTGGGGCCGCAGCCCCGGCCGGCGCACTCGAGATCAGCAGCACCGGGCGTTTGCAGTGGAGGACGAGCTCATGGCTGACGCTCCCCAAGACGAGTTCCGCGACGCCGCCCCGTCCTCGCCGCCCGACCACGATGACGTCCGCGTCCACCTCGTTGGCGACCTGGGCGATCACGGAGGCGGGACGGCCGTCCTGCATGACGGTCCGATACGGGACACCCGCGTCCTTCAGCGGCTTGCACCATTCGTTCTCGAACTCGGCCTGGATCTCGGCGCGCCATTGCGGGTCGAACTGCGGTGGCAGCACCCCGGCGGCGGACGCGAACCAGACGGGCGTCTCGATGCCATAGACGGCGATCACCTCGGATCCCATCCC
>DASQGL010000077.1:0-44518 GCA_035632635.1 Candidatus Limnocylindrales bacterium | reverse complement strand
CGTGACCCAGAGCGACCGGGCGATCAGCGCACCGTCACCGGATGGGCCGATCAGCGCGCTGAGCACGCTTTCCAGGAAGCGGCGCAGGAAGATCGCCGCGGCGATCGCCACCGCGGCCGTGACCGCGTAGAGGTAGAGGCGGCGCAGGACGGAGGCGCGCTCATCCAGGCTCCGGTGCGAGAGCCGCTGCGCGATCCCCCAGTGAATCGCCCAGACGGGAAGGCCCACGAGCGTCACGGCCCCGAACCCCGCATAGGCGTCGCGGGCGCTGAACCCGGGCGCGACCGGGCCGACCCCCTGGGTGATCGCGGTCGCCCCGAGGTTGGCGAGGCCGACCAGCACCATGCCAAGACTGGCGGCGCTGACGATATAGAGGTAGAGGCGGCGCTGGATCATCTCACTGGAACTGCCACGGCGAAGGATCCGAGGTGATCAGCCAGGCGGGAGATGACGGCGAGCCGGTTGCGGCCGGATTGCGCGCGAGCGCGACCGTGACCGTATGCGAGCTCGCGCCGCCGAACAGGCTCCCGGCTCCCGTGGTCACCTCGAGCTGGACAGTGGCCGCGTTCCCGACCTGGCTCACCGAGCTGATCCGGATGCGGCTGCTGCCTGCACCCGTGCTCTCGACCGCTCGACGATACTCGTCCTGTGTGAAGACCGGGCCGCCGACGGGCGGGGACGGGGATTGGGCTGAGGGAGCGAGCAGCGCCCAGGCGTCATCCGCGTGCCGCGCCTGGATGGCCTCGACGAAGGCGATGACGACGCCCTCCGGGGTCCGCAGGTCGCCGGACGGCGGCCGGGTCAGCACCGCGGTGCCGAGCGCGGCCACCGTCAGGACGCTGACCGCCGCGACCAGGACCCAGGTGAGCCGGTCGACGGCGCCAAGCCGCGGCATCCGCATGGTCGGATAACGAATGCGCCATTATGAAGCATGCCTTACGGCGCCGCGCCCGCCCGGTACCAGTCCATGCCCTACCGGCGGAGCGGCCGAAGCGGGATCCTGCTGCCCGCGATCTCCCTCGGCCTCTGGCAGAACTTCGGGGGCACCCGCCCGCTGGCGAACAGCCGCGCCATCGTCCGTCGGGCGTTCGACCTCGGGATCACCCATTTCGACCTGGCCAACAACTACGGGCCGCCCTACGGGTCCGCGGAGGAAACCTTCGGCCAGCTGGTCGCCAGCGACCTCCGGCCCTATCGCGACGAACTGATCATCTCCACCAAGGCCGGCTACGACATGTGGCCCGGGCCGTACGGCGAATGGGGATCGCGGAAGTATCTGCTGGCCAGCCTCGACCAGAGCTTGCGCCGCATGGGCCTGGAGTACGTCGACATCTTCTATTCGCATCGATTCGACCCGCACACGCCGCTCGAGGAGACGATGGGCGCGCTGGCCACCGCGGTGCACCAGGGAAAGGCGCTCTACGTCGGCATCTCCTCCTACTCGGCGTCGCGGACGCGGGAGGCGGCGGAGATCCTGCGCGGGATGGGCATCCGGCTGCTGATCCATCAGCCGTCCTACTCGATGCTGAACCGCTGGATCGAGCAGGAGCTGCTCGACGCGCTCGCGGCCCTCGGTGTCGGCTGCATCGCATTCTCGCCGCTCGCGCAGGGGCTCCTGACCGATCGCTACCTGCAGGGCGTGCCGGAAGGATCGCGCGCCCGCCAGGACGGCTCACTGGAGCGCTCCATGCTCAGCGAGGAGAACCTGGCGCGGGTTCGCGCGCTGAACGCGATCGCGGCCCGCCGGGGTCAGTCCCTCGCCCAGATGGCCCTCAGCTGGGTCCTCCGCGATCCGCGCGTGACCTCGGCGCTGATCGGCGCGAGCAGCGTCGCGCAGCTGGATGAGAACATCGATGCGGTGCACCACGTCGCGTTCGCGCCCGAGGAACTGGCCGAGATCGACCGGTACGCGCAGGAGAGCGGGATCAACCTCTGGGCACGCTCGAGCGCGGGCTGAGCGGCCTGGACCGCGACCGCGCGCTCGCGTCAACCGGCGACCTCACCACGCCGGTGGCGGTCGTCGACGTCCCCGTCATGGAGCGCAACCTGGCCCGCATGGCGGCGCTCGCGGCCGGCGCCGGGATCCGGCTGCGGCCGCACGCGAAGACGCACAAGATGCCGGCGGTCGCCCGGCGGCAGCTCGCGCACGGCGCGACCGGGTTGACGGTCGCCACCCTCCGCGAAGCCGAGGTCTTCGTGGACGCGGGCGTCGACGACCTGCTGCTCGCCCATCCGCCGGTGGGCAGCGCGAAGCTCCGACGGCTGAGCGCGCTGGCGGGCAGGCTGCGACGGTGTGCGGTCGCTCTCGACAGCGTCGAGCTCGCGACCGCGCTGCCCGCCTCGGTCGACGTCTACTGGGAGGTGGACACCGGGCTGCACCGGATCGGCACCGCGCCGGGGGACGCGACCGTGGCCCAGGTGCAAGCGCTGATCGAGGCGATCGGGAGCGCGCGTTTCCGCGGCCTGATCACCCACGGAGGCCAGTCCTACGCGGCGGCGACGCCGGACGCGCGTGCCGCAGCCGCCGCCGAGGAATCGAACGGGCTGCTCCAGACGGCGGCGCTGCTCCAGGTGCAGGGAATCGCGCCGAGCGAGCTGAGCATCGGCGCCACGCCAACCGCGGAGTTCGCGGGTCGATTTCAGCATGGCGCGACCCGCATCACGGAGATGCGGCCGGGCACCTACGTCTTCGGGGACGCCAACCAGGTGACCTTGCGGAGCCAGCGGCTCGACGACTGCGCGCTCGCGGTCGTAGCGACCGTGGTGTCGAGGCCGGCGGACGATCGGGCCGTGCTCGACGCCGGCTCCAAGGCGCTCTCCGCCGACCTGCGCGTGCCCGGGCTGGTCGGCTACGGCATCGTGCTGGGTTCCCCGGACCTCACGGTCGCGCGGCTGAGCGAGGAGCACGCCCTGGTGACCGGCGTCGAGGCGGGACGGCTGCGTCCCGGCGACCGGCTCGTGATCGTGCCCGCGCACGTCTGCACGACCATCAACCTCCATCCCGCCATCCTCTTCATCGATGAGGCGGGCGCCACCTGGCAGCCGGTCGAGGCCCGCGGGTGGAGCTAGCCAGGCCGGCGTTCGAGCCCGGACCCTCCAGGCGGTGGGCGCGCCTGGCCGTGGTCACCGCGTTCTTCGCGCACGGGTTCGCCTTCGCGAACTGGGTCTCGGTGATCCCCTCCGTCGCGGACCACCTGCGGCTGAGACCCGCCGCGCTCGGCTTCGGGCTGGTCGGCGCGGCGGTCGGCGCCATGATCGCGCTGATCGCCTCCGGCTACGTCGTCGCCCGCCTCGGCAGCCGCGTCGTCACGGTCGCCGCCGCGCTGTTGCTGTTCGCCGTGCTCCCGTTCACCGTGCTCGCGCCCAGCCTGCTCGCGCTCTTTCTGACGCTCATGCTGTATGGCGCCTTCGCCAGCACCATGGACGTCGCCATGAACACCCAGGCGGTCGCCGTCGAGCGGGGATACGGGCGCCCGATCATGTCCTCGTTCCACGGGCTCTGGAGCCTGGGCGGGCTGGCCGGCGCGATGGCCAGCGCGACGGTCAACGGGCTCAAGGTCGCGCCGCTCCCGCACCTGGCCGGCGCCGCGATCCTGCTCGCCGTCCTCACCCTCGTCGCGTCGCGCGGGCTGCTGCCGGCGCCCCGCCAGGCGGTCACGATCGGCGGGCTGCGGGGCAGCATCAGCCGCGGCATCCTGGGGCTGGGCGTGGTCGCGGCCTGCCTGCTGATCGCGGAAGGCGCCGCCGGGGACTGGAGCGCCCTCTACCTGCGACACGTCCTCGGGGTCGGTCCCGGCCTCGCCACCCAGGCATTCGCGGCGTTCTCCCTGGCGATGGCCGCCGGGCGGCTGTGCGGCGACCGCCTCGTGCATCGGTTCGGCCCGGTGCGTGTGCTGCATGGCGGCGCCCTGCTGGTCACGCTCGGCTTCGGGGCCGGCCTGCTGAGCGCCACGCCCGCGATCGCGATCGCCGGCTTCGCCTGCCTCGGCGCCGGGCTGGCCAACGGCGTCCCGATCGTGTTCAGCGCGGGCGGCCGATCGGGGAGCAGGGCGGCGAGCGGTTCCGCCTCGGCGGGGATCAGCACGATCGCGACCATGGGCTACGCCGGCTTCGTGGCCGGGCCCCCGCTGATCGGCGGGATCGCGCAGGTCGCCAACCTGCGGGCCGGGCTCGGCGTCATCCCGCTGCTGGGACTCGTGATCTTCGCGCTCGCGCCGCGGGCGCTGGCTACGCCGGGACCGGGTCCCTCCGGAACGCCGGGATGACCTCGGCGGCGAAGCGCTCCAGCTGCTCCGTCTCGTAGGGGGCCTGCAGCGAGAGCACGACGTGCTCGGCGCCCGCCGCGATGTAGGCGCCCACGCGGTCCTGGACCTGGGCCGCCGTACCGGTCAGCATCGTCTGACGCGCGAACTCGGGATCCTCGCCGCGCCGTGCCGCCAGCCGCCGCAGCACGCGCTCCGCGTCCGTTGCGTCGGCGCCCATCGCGATCACGGCATTGATCGATTTGTCGATAGCTTGTGTGTCGCGACCGGCCTGCTCGCAGTAGGCGTCGATCAGGCGGGCCTTGTGCGCGAAGCCCTCGGGGGAGACCTGGAAGATGTTCCAGGCATCCGCCTGCCGCGCCACCACCCGCAGCGTCAGCTGCTCGCCGCCGCCTCCCAGCAGGATCGGTGGGTGGGGCCGCTGCAGCGGTTTCGGTTCGCAGTACGCCTCATCGAGCGTGTAATAGGTCCCGGCGAACGTGGTGACCGGCTGCGTCCAGAGCAACCGGATCAGGCGGCACGCCTCTTCGAGGCGATGGATCCGCTCGGCGGTCTTGGGGAACGGGATCCCGTAGCCGCGATGATCCGGCTCGAACCAGGCGGCGCCCAGCCCGAGGTCGAGCCGGCCGCCGCAGATGACATCCAGGGTGGCGGCCATCTTCGCCACCAGCGCCGGCGGCCGGTAGGTGTTGGCCGTGACCAGGATCCCCACCCGCAGGCGCGCCGTACGCGCCGCCAGTGCCGAGAGCGTGGTCCAGGACTCGTAGCAGGTCGCGGATCGGACGCCGCTGGGCGGCATCAGGTGGTCGTACAGGTAGGCGCTGTCGAAGCCGAGGCGTTCGGCCAGCTGCCAGGTGCGCAGCAGCTCGTCCCAGCTGGTGCCGATCGGCGTCGTCTTGATTCCGAACCGGATGCGGCGCACCGGTTCGCTCAATAGGCCTCGAGCGAGGCGGCCACCAGCGCGGTCAGGTCCTCCGCGGATTCCGGCTCGGCGGAGGAGCGACTACGACCGAGCAGGCTCTCCCGCGTCTCCGCGAAGTGCTGGTCGATCGCCCGCTCGAGCGCCGGTGCGTCGTGGGCGGCCAGGGCATCGGCGATCGCTCGATGGCTCCGCACGACATCGCGCCCCGCCCGCGCCATGGCGCGGTTGCTCTCGTTCAGGTAGAGGCGCATCCGGCCCGCGAGGAGGTTCCAGACCCGGCGGATCGTGTCGGAGTCGCCGATCTGGATCAGCCGCTCGTGAAACCGGAAGTCGTACTCCGCCGAGGCGAAGTGATCCCGGGCGTCGATCCCATCCTCCATCGAGCGCAGGCAGCGTCCCAGCTCGAGCAGGTCGGCGGCCGTCGCCCGGCTCAGCGCGACACGCGCGCAGCGCTCTTCGAGGAAGCGGCGGATCGCGATCGCGTCGTCGAGCGCTTTCGCCTCGATCGCGACCACCGAGGCGCCCTGGTGGGGAAGCGTGGTCACCAGGCCCTCCTGTTCCAGCTTGCGCAGCGCTTCACGAACCGGGCCGCGCGAGAGCGCGAGCATGCGGGCCAGCTCGGGCTCGCGCAGGCGCTGGCCGGGCCGGAAATCCCCTCGGATGATCGCTGCGCGCAATCGATCCGCAACCTCCTGGTGGAGCAGGCGGGGGGAGACGGCGTCGACCCGCGGCGCCGCCTCGCGACTCACGCTCATCGCGCCGCCCCGGCGAGCACCGGCGTCTTGATGGCGTCCATCGCCTCGTCCACCGAGGCCCCATGCCGGATGATCCGTTTCAGCGCTTCGACCACGCCCACCGGGTTCGCCGACTGCCAGATCTTGCGGCCCATCGCGATCCCGCGGGCCCCGCCATCCATGGCGCCTTTCACCATCTCCAGCACCTGGCGCTCGTCCCTCGCCTTGGGGCCGCCGGCGATCAGGACCGGGACGGTGCTGTAGGCGACCACCTGGCTGAACGTCTTCGGGTCACCCGTGTACCAGGTCTTGATGAAGTCCGCACCCTCCTCGGACGCCGCCCGCACCGCCACCCGCATGTCCGCGACCGTGTAGGGCCCGTCGTAGGGGTGGGCGTTGCTGTCCCCGGTCGGAAAGACCTCGACCAGCAGCGGGATGCCGTACTTGCCGGCCTCGTCACCGAGCTGGCCGATCAGCGGCAGGTGCGCCTTCTCGGTCTGGCCGCCGAGGAAGACGGTGGGCACGATCGCGTCGGCGCCGCTGCGGGCGGCCTCCTCGACCGAGGCGAGCAGCAACTGGTCCGCGTCATCGTGGGCCAGGCCGGTCCGCCCCGTCATCCGCTGCACCCATCCGGCGCGTCCGGCGAAACTCTCGGCGGTGAAGCGCGCCAGCCCCCGGCGCATCAGGAACGCGTTGACGCCCGCCCGCGCCAGATCGGCGACGAGCTTTCGCGGGTCCTCCAGCTGCGGGTAGTTCGGGTCCTCGATCCCGTGATCCATCGGAATGATGATCGAGGTCTGCGAGGCCTGGTCGAAGAGCCGGCTCAGGCGAAGCTGTTTTCCGAGTGCGGTCACCTCAGTCCTCCTTCTTCATGATGCCCGCGTCAGCGCGAGCCTCCAACGATGATCGGCTCGCGAGCCGGGGCGGGCGCAGCCGGGGCCGCCCCGGCGCGATGGAATGCCTCGTCGAGCATCGGGTAGACGCGTTCGTAGCGGTCACCGAGCTCACGATAGCGCGCCTGCCGCAGCGGGTCCGGCTCGTAGACCCGATCCCAGTGCACGACCGCCTCGACGCCCTCCTGCGCGTCGCGGAAGACGCCGGCCGCCATCCCGGCGAGGATCACGGCGCCGACCGCCGCCGACTGGATCACGCGCGGCACGTGCACCGGGCGCCCGAGGACATCGGCCTTGATCTGGTTCCAGAGCGGGCTGCGGGTCTCGCCGTCCACCAGCGAGAAGCGACCGCCGCCCATGCCCTGCGAGGCGAGCAGCGCGAGCGTCGCCGGGTACTGGAAGGCGACGCCCTCCAGGACGGCGCGGACGAAATGGGCCCGCGTGTGCGAGGCGCGGAGCCCGAAGAAGACGCCGCTGCCGTCGTCGTTGTAGCGGGGCGTGCGGGCGCCTTCGAGGTAGGGGTAGTAAAGGAGGCCGTCGGCGCCGGGGGGCACCTGCGCCGCGGCCTCCACGAGCGAGTCGTACGCACTCTTGCCAGTCCGCGCCTCCTCGGCAAGCGCGTCCTGCGCGAACGTGTCGCGCAGCCAGCGCAGGGAGGAGCCGGTGGATGCGATCGTCATTTCCAGGACGTAGCGGTCCGGCACGACGTGGGGCGAGAGGTCGGCGCGCCCCTGCGGCTCGGGCCGGCAGACGTCTGTGACGCTGCGCCAGCAGCTGGCGGTCCCGGTGCCGGCGCAGATGTCGCCGGGTGAGATCACGCCGGCGCCGAGCGTCGCGCTCTGGTCATCCCCGCCGCCGGCGGCGATCGGGATGCCCGGGCGAAGGCCGGTTGCCGCCGCGGCCGTCGCGGAGAGCTCGTCGAGCTGCTGCCACGGATGCCAGCGGATCTCGGGCAGGAGTGAGACGTCGATCCCCATCCGGTCGCAGATCCGGTGGGACCACCCTCCCGCGCGCACGTCGTTCATCACGCTCCGGGACGGGGTGGACGAGTCGGTGCCGATCTGGCCGGTGAGCCGGTAGAGCACGTAATCCTTGGCGAACAGGATGTGGCGCACCTGGCCCCAGACGTCGGGCCGGTGCCGCATCGTCCAGACCAGGTTGTGCAGGGTCAGCCCGCCGATCGGGCGCACCCCGGTGAGGTCGACCAGCCGGGTGTAGCCGAAGATCTCGAACAGCTCGCGATTGAGGTCGAGCGTGCGGCGGTCGACCCAGCTGATGGACGGGGTCAGGACCCGCCCGCCCTCGTCGAGCAGGACGACCGGGTCGCGCTGCGACACGAGGCTCCATCCCCTGATCCGCGCCGGGTCGGCGCCGGCCGCCGCGATCACGCGGCGCACCGTGTCCAGGACCGCCCGCAGCCAGTCGTCGGGATCGTTCTCCGCCCAGTCCGGATGCGGCCGGTGCATCGGATATTCCTGGACGGCCTCGGCGAGCAAGTGGCCGGTCTCGGACATCAGGACAGTCTTCGTACTGCTGGTGCCGAGATCCGAGCCGAGCAGCAACGCGTCGCCGGTCCGCCTCTCCTTCACCGGATCCTCCCCTACGCAGTCGCGTGCCAACGTCGAGCGGTGCGGCCAGTCTATGGTCGGTGGTTGCGCACTGTCAAGTGTTTACTTTCTTCACATGGGCGCCGATAATCCCGAGCGAAGCGTGGAAGAGGTCGACGTCCTCGTCATCGGCGGCGGCGTGCTCGGCACCGCCGTGGCGGCCCGGCTGAGCCGGACGACGGCGAGTGTGGTGCTGCTGGAGGCGGAGGACGACCTGGCCGAAGGCGCGAGCAAGGGGAACGCAGGGATCGCGACCTGCTTCTACGGCGCGCCCGGGACGCTCGAGTCGCGCCTGATCGCGGCCTCGAACCCGGTCTGGGAGGATCTCTGCGCCCGGCTCGACGTCCCCTACCGGCGCATGGGCGCGCTGATGATCGCCGTGACCGCGGAACAGGAGGCGCGGCTCGAGCCGATCCTCGAGGGCATCCGGGCCCGTGGCGCGCGGGCCGAGCTGCTGACCGGCGCCCAGGCGCGGGCGATCGAGCCGATGATCTCGGATCGGACGCTGGGAGCAATCAGCCTGCCGGACGAGGGCCTGATCGATCCGATGCGGCTCGCGATCGGCTATGCCGAGCTCGCCCACCGCAACGGGGCGCGGATTCGCCGCGCCACACCGGCCACCGCCGTGACCAGCGAAGGCAGCGCGGTGCGAACGGTTCGGACGCCGGCGCATGGCCTGGCGCCCCGCTTCGTCGTCAACGCGGCGGGGCTGGACCTCGGCCGGGTCAGCGCCATGGCGGGCGGCGAGGCGCTCGAGCGGACGCCGCGCCAGGGGCAGTACTGGATTCTCGACCGCGAGGTCGGCGCCCGCTTCAACCGGATCGTCTTCCCGATCCCCCTCGAGCACACGCGCGGGGTGCAGGTGGTGCCGACCACGAACGGATCGGTCCTGCTCGGGCCGAGTGCGCAGGACACGGACCGGCGGGACGACAAGAGCACCGATCGGGAGACGCTGGAGGGCATCGTCGCGCAGATCCGCGCGCTGACCCCCGGGCTCACGCTCGACCATGCGATCAAGAGCTACGGGGCGATCCGGCCGGCCGGGACCGAGACGTTCCTGGCCCGGTTCGACGCCCGGATCCTCAACCTGATCCACGTGGGCAGCCGCTCGGCGGGCGTCTCCCTCTCCCCTGCGCTCGCGGATTACGTCCTGCACCTGCTGCGCGAGGCCGGGCTCGACGCCCCGGACCGCGCGGACGCGGCGACCGCCGTCCCGCGCCTGCCGAGGCTGCTGCTCGATCCGCAGCCGGAGCGGCTCTTCAAGCTCGATCGCCGCTACGCGCAGGTGGTCTGCGCCTGCGAGCAGGTGTCGGCGGCGGAGATCGCGGCCGCCCTCACCTCGGGCGTGCCGGCCCGCTCGATCGAGGGGATTCGCAAGCGGACGCGGGCGACCGGCGGCCGCTGCCAGGGCTCCGTCTGCCTCGCCGGGGTCGCCTTCCTGTGCTCGCTGCACACCGGCCTCCCGCCCGAACGCATCCCCTATGGACGCTCGCGGGGCACGCTGGGGATCGGCCATGCCGGCTCCTGAGGTGGACGTCGCGGTCGTCGGCGCCGGGGTCGCCGGGCTGGCGGGCGCCGCGGAGCTGGCCCTGAAGGCGCGCGTCGTCGTGATCGACCGCCTGCCCGCCGACGGGGGCGTCCTCGGGTACGAGCACCCGCTGGTCCGGTCACTGCGGCAGGAGGCGGTGCGAGCCGGGGCGGCCTTTAAGCTGGGCACCACGGCGCTGCGCTGGACCGGCACCCACCTGCTCCTGGCCGGACCGGGCGGCATCGGCTGGACGATGGCGCGCCACCTCGTCTACGCGGGCGGCAGCCGGCCCAGCACGCCGGCGGAGCTGGGCATCGCGGGCGAGCGGCTGGCCGGGGTCCTGCCGGCGACGGTCGCTGCGCACCTGATGGAGGCGCAGGTCCGCCTGGGCACGGTGGTCGCCGTCGTCGGCTCCTCCGACTGGGGCCGGCGCGTCGCGGCCGCGCTCGCCGGGCAACGGGCGCAGGTCATCGCGGTCGCCCTCCCGGGCGAAGCGCCCCCCGACTTCGGCGCCGAGCGGCTCTGCGGCTTCGCGCCGCTGCGCGTCGACGGGCGCAGCCGGGTCGAGCAGCTCACGCTCTCGAGAGGCGCGCAGGTGGAGCGGATCGCCTGCAGCGCCGTCATCCTGGCGGCGCGCCTGGTGCCGCTTCGCAACGTCGACGGCGCCATCTTCGCGGGAGGGGCCGTGACGTTTGCCCAGCCGGTTGCGGACCGATCGACGGCCGACCGGGTCGCCGAAGAGGCCCGCCAGGCGGCCCGGGGGGCTTGGGCCTCCATGGCGGGTCTCTCCGGCGCGGTCTAAGCCGGCTTCAGCGGCCCGCTGCCCGCTCCGGTCCGCGCGATCGCGTCCGCGATCTCCTCGAGCTCGGCCGGCGTCAGCGTGATGCGGGCCCCGCCGATCCATCCGTCGACCTGCGCCGGGCGCCGGGCCCCGACGATCGCGCCCGAGACCTGCGGCCAGGCAAGGACCCAGGCGATCGCGATCGCGGAGGTCGTGGTGCCGCGGCGCTGCGCGAGCGCCCGCAGGGCGTCGCGGAGCTCGAGGTTGCGGGCGAGCCGGGGCTCGCGGTGGTCGTCCGATGCGCGGCGCCAGTCGTCGTCGGGGAGGGCGGCGGCGCGCGCGGCGGTGAAGCTGTCGGTCAGCAGGCCGGACTGCATCGGGCTGTAGACGATGACGCCGGTTCCGTGGGCCGCGCACCAGGGGAGGAGGCCGGCTGCGGCGTCCCGGGCGATCGCGCTGAAGGGCGGCTGGAGGGAGGTGACGTGGTGGATCCGCTCACAGCGCTCGAGGAGTGAGACGTCGAAGTTCGAGACGCCGCCCCAGCGCACCTTGCCCTCCGCGATCAGCCGCTGCATCTCGCCCCAGGATTCTTCGACCGGGGTCCCCAGCCGGTCCGGATCGTGGAACTGGTAGAGGTCGATGTGATCGACGCCCAGCCGGCGCAGCGAGGCCTCGCACTCGCGGCGGATGGTTTGTGGGCGCAGGCTGCGGGTCAGCTCCGCGAAGCGGTCCCGCTCGTCCCACTGCAGGCCGCACTTGGTGAAGATCAACGGGCGCTGCGCGCCGGGGATGTCCGCGATCGCCCGCCCGACCACCTCCTCCGAGTGGCCGAGCCCGTAGACGGCGGCCGTGTCGATCCAGCCGACGCCCTCGTCCAGCGCGCGGTGGATGGCCGCGATCGAGTCGCGGTCGTCCTGCGCACCCCAGCCGTCGATGCAGCCGCCCCCGCCCACCGCCCAGGTCCCGATGCCGACCGCGGTGACCTGGAGGCCGCTTACGCCGAGCGGCCTCCGGGGCAGTGTCAGGGTGTCTTTGACGGGCATCGACGGGTCAGCGGAGGACCGGCTCTTCGACCCTGGGCGAGACCGCGGCGACTTCGCCCGAGGGGATGACGCCACGCATCGCGCGCGGGATTCCGATGAAGTAGACGGCCAGCCCGATCACGATCACGGCGATGAACCCGAGGCCGACCTGCCCGGGGTTCTGGTAGATCAGGATGCCGCAGAGCGCCAGCGACCAGAGCGCCCCGACCCAGGCGATCGGCTGGCTCCAGCGGCCGTAGTGCCAGGGATGCTTGGGCAGGGTGCCGCGGCGGCGCGCCAGGATGCCGGCCGCCACCGCCGTGCCGTAGGAGGCCGCGAAGAGGAGCGCCGCCACCGCCGCGAGGACGGCGAGCAGCGAGGAGTAGAGGCAGAGCGCGAAGGCCAGGATGCCGGCCACGATGGTCGCGTTCGCCGGCGTCTGCCGCGCGCTGATCTTGCGCAGCCACGAGGAGGCGGGCATCTGGCGATCGCGTGCCTGGGCCCAGAAGATGCGGGCCGCCGTCAGCTCGAGGATCTCCATGTTGACCAGGAAGGAGATCACGACCACCACCGTCAGGGCGTTCGCGACCCCGGCCCCGAGCCGGTTGGTGACGACGTAGACGATCGGGGCGCCGGCCGCCATCGCCCCTTTGAGGTCGGGGACCGAGAGCAGCAGGATCAGGACCGCCGCGGTCGCGTACACGAAGCAGCTGAAGTTCGCGATCACCACCCCCTTGGGCGCGGTCACCGCGGCGTTCTTCGTCTCCTCCCCGGTGTGCCCGGTGCAGTCGAAGCTCGAGATGATGAAGGCCGGCATCAGCATCACGAACAGGAAGGGCACCAGGTAGCCGAGGCTGTGCCCGGCGTCGGTGCCCCCGGTGTTGGTGAGGAAGGACAGCGGCTGGGTGGTGCCGTGCAGGAGCAGGAGGACGAGCACCGTGCTCAGCCCGAAGAGCTCGGTGACCACGCCGATGTTGTTGACCAGGGAGGCGATCTTGATGCCGACCAGGCAGATGACCGTGGTGATCACGATCGTGACGAAGCCGATGCCCAGCGTCTCCAGGTAGGTCGGGTTGTTGATCCCGAACCAGGGGCCGACGTAGGGCGCCAGCCCGACGGCCTCGGCGGCGACCGCCCCGAGCAGCGCCAGCGCCAGCCACCAGCCGACCTGCCAGGCGAGCACGCGGTTCGTGATCCGGTTGACGATCTGGTAGGCGCCGCCGGCCACCGGGTAGGCGGAGACGAGCTCGGCGATGCCCAGCCCGACGACCATCTGCAGCGCCCCGCCGATGACGAACGGCCAGATGTAGGCCGGGCCGCCGGTCGTCAGGCCGTAGCCGAAGAGCAGGAACAGGCCGATCGAGATGCCGATGAGCGAGAACTGGATGGCGAAGCTGGCGAAGAGGCCGAGCGCGCGGCGGAGCTCCTGGGTGTAGCCGAGCTGCCTGAGGTAGCTGACGTCGTCGGCCGAGGCGTCTTTGCGCGAGTCGTCGATGATGGTGGACGGGCCGGCGCTGCCGTCCGAAGACGAGCCTGCCATCGCTTTCCCTCCCTTTTGAGCCCCCGACGTTTGCGGTGAGCATAAGAAGGGCGCGATGGGATGTCAAGTGTTAACAATCCAGGAGCCGGCGAGATCGAAAGGGGCGCCAGGCGGTGGCCTGACGCCCGCGTGGCTCGCGACGCTTTACATCGCGTTGAAGGTTTCGTACACGGTGATCGTGCCCCCGCTCTGCAGGACCGGGCAGCCCTTGGCGAGCTCGGCCGCCTGGTCCACCGAGGACGCCTCGACGATGCTGTAACCAGTCGCCCGCTGGCCTGCCGGGCCCTCCTTGACCCTCCCGTCCGGGGCGACCGTCTTTGCCTTGTCCGAGAACGGGTTGCCGTTGTCGACCACCGCCGTGCCGAGCTTGCCGAACCAGGCGCCCCACGCTTGCATCTGCTTCTGCTGCTCCGCCGGGGTCACGCCCATCTGACCGCCCGAATAGAGGAGTACGTACTTCGCCATGGTGTCCAGACCTCCGGGTGTTCGATTCCGCCTGCTGACCCTTACGACGAACGGTTACCGGGCGGAATCGACATGGTCGTGATCATGGGCATGGTCGTGGGCGAGGGTGGCCTCGGCGTCCGCCCTGGAGATGGCGCCGCAAAACCGCCCCAGCGACGTCGTGACGAGCGCCACGGTCTGGACGTCGTGCTCGCGCATCCAGGCCAGCATCTGCTCGAGGGTCGCGCTCGGCCGGAACGTCTTCGGGCCCGGATCCATGACCTCGCCGGCGATCCGCTCGCGATCGCCCTCCAGGGCCTTCTGGCGCAGCATGCCGAGCAGGATGCGCTCCTCGTTGAGGACGACGCAGACCTGCTGGCCGGCCGCGCGCACCCGGTCTCGGACCGCGCCGATCCGGTCCTGCAGGCCGCAGGCCGGCACCGCCTGGCCCGCGACGTCGCCGACCCAGACCTCCTCCGCGCTCTTCCCTTCCCGGGGCCGGTTCTCGTCGAACCAGGCCTGCTTGCCCGGCACGTAATCGATGACCTCCTGGAAGCCGAGGCTCTCGAGCCGCCACGCGGCCCGGGGCGAGAGATCTCAGCCGAAGTCGTTGCAGTAGACGATCACGGGACGGCTGCGGTCTAGAACCGAGGCCGCCTGCGCGTCGAGCCGCTTCAGATGGATGTTGATCGCGCCCGGGATGTGGTCCCGGACATAGGACTCGGGCTCGAGCACGTCGACCAGCTGGGCGCCGGCGGCGAGCAGGGCCTCCACCTCCTCCGCGCTGAACACCTCTTTCGGCATGGGTCAAATCTATACTCCGACCATGCCCTGGTGGTATCACGTGGTCGAAAGCCGGCACGATCTGCAGAACCCGACCAGCGCCGAGAAGGTTCGCCTGCTGGGGGAGCGCTTGGGGCTCGGCCCGCACTCCCACGTGCTGGACATGGGCTCCGGCCGCGGCGGTCCGGCGGTCCTGCTGGCGGGCGCCTTTCATTGCCGGATCACGCTGGTCGAGCGGTCCGAAGAATTCCTCGGCGAGGCGCGCCGGCGGGCAGCCTCGACCGGACTGACCGACCTGCTCGAGTTCGTCCGCGCCGACGGTCGGGAGTTCCAGATCGCACCCGAGCGCTATGACGCGGCGCTCTGCCTCGGCGCCACCTTCATCTGGGGCGGGCTGGCCGGCACGCTGCGGGCGCTGCGCCCCGGGGTCAAACCCGGCGGCCACGTCGCGGCCGGCGAACCCTACTGGCGTCGCTCACCGCTTCCCGACGGCTACCGGCCGGACGAGGACGAGCAATTTGCGACGCTGCTGGAGACGGTCGCCCGGTTCGAGGCCGAAGGACTGGCCCCGATCAGCCTGATCGCGTCCTCCGAGGACGACTGGGATCGCTACGAGTCGCTCCACTGGCTCGCGCTCGAGGAGTGGCTCCCGCAGCACCGGGACGACCCGGACGCGGAGGCGTTCCGCGAGCGGCTTGCGCGGCAGCGGGAGCGCTACCTCCGATGGGAGCGCGAGCTTGTCGGATGGGCGATCATCGCGGGTCGCAAAGGCTAGACGAGGTAGTCGTAGAGGAGCTCCTCGCTCCCCAGCGGGCGGAAGTTCAACTGGATCTCGGTCATGCGACGCAGCAGCGGCTCGAGGTCCTCCTTGTGCTTCAGCTCGATCCCGATCAGCGCCGCGCCCCGCTCCTTGTTCGTCTTCTTCATGTACTCGAAGCGCACGATGTCGTCGGTGGGCCCGAGCGCGCGGTCGACGAACTGGCGCAGCTGCCCGGGCTTCTGCGCGAACTCGACGATGAAGTAGTGCTTGCGCCCCTGGTAGACGAGGCTGCGCTCCATGATCTCCGGATAGCGCAGGACGTCGTTGTTGCCGCCGCTCAGGACGCAGACGACGGATTTGCCCCGGATCTCATCGCGGACGTGGTCGAGCGCGGCGATCGCGAGCGCGCCCGCCGGCTCGGCGATGATCCCTTCCTGCTGGTAGAGGTCGATCATGGTCGTGCACACCTTGCCTTCGGGGACGACGACGACGCGGTCCAGCAGGCGGCGGCAGAGATCGAAGGTCAGGTAGCCGACCGTGCGCACGGCGGCGCCGTCGACGAAGGTGTCCATCTGCTCGAGCGTGACGACCCGCTGCTGACGCAGCGATTCGTACATGGACGGCGACCCCGCCGGCTCGGCGCCGATGATCGCCACCGACGGGTTGCGCTGCTTGAGGTAGGCGCCGACGCCTGAGGCCAGCCCGCCGCCGCCGATCGGGACCAGGACGACTTCGACCCGGCCGCCGGTCGCGTCCGCGATCTCCTTGCCGACCGTGCCCTGACCGGCGATCGTCTGCAGGTCGTCGAAGGGATGCACGAAAACGCCCTGGCGGCGCGCGCACTCCTCGCGCGCGGCCTGGCTGGCCTCGTCGTAGGACTCGCCGACCAGCTTGATCTCGACGAAATCGCCGCCGAACTGCTCGACCCGCTCGATCTTCTGGAGCGGGGTGATCTCGGGCATGAAGATCGTGCCCCGGATCTTCAAGTCGGCGCAGGCGTAGGCGACGCCCTGCGCGTGGTTGCCGGCGCTGGCGCAGACGATTGGCCGGCGGCGGTCCTCGGGGGAGAGCGAGGCGATCGTGTTGTAGGCGCCGCGGATCTTGAAGGAGCGGACGACCTGCATGTCCTCGCGCTTGAGCGCGATGTCCGCCTGGTAGAGGTCGGAGAGCCTGCGGGAGCGCTGCAGCGGGGAGGGCGTGACGACGCCGTTCAGGCGGACGGCCGCCTCGTCGATTGCGGCGACGAGCGAATCGAGCGTTTTCGTGAGCGGAATTGTACTCAGGAGGCTTCGCGCGAGCGGCGGCCGGCCGCGAGCAGGCGCGCGGCCGCGCCGATCCCGGCCTGCGCGCAGCGCACGTCCTGGTCCACCGCCGCGCCGCTCACGCCCACGGCGCCGATCACGCGCCCGCCGCTGGCGATCGGGATGCCGCCGCCGAAGATGACGTAGCGTCCGCCGCCGTTCGCATGCAGCCCGAAGAGGGGCCCGCCCGGCGCCGCCTGTGCGGCCAGCTCGTGGGTCGGGGTCCGATGGGCGAGCGCCGTGTAGGCCTTGTCGGTCGCGAGCGTGGGCCCGGCGACCTCGGCACCGTCCATACGGGCGAACGCCTTGAGGTTGCCGCCGGCATCGACGACCGCCGCCGAGACCAGGACGCCCTGCCGGCGCGCCTCATCGAGACAGGCCGTCAGGATCGCCTGGGCTTTGTCGAGCGGGATGTCCACGGACCCGGCCTCGACCTCGGCGATCAATCCGCGCCCCTCCCTACACGCGGGTTGGTTCGCGTTCTGGCTCGGGCGCGGCAGCATCGTGAGCGGTCGTGGTGCGCTGGAAGTACGGTACCGAGCCGATCGCTACCCGCGCGATGGCGGCCCAGACCACGCACGCGAGGCAGAGCGCACCCGCGACGATCGATACCTGCGGCGTTTGCGTCTTCAGCCCGTAGGCGAAGATCCCGAGGTTGGCCAGGCCGCCGACCAGCGGCAGGATCCCGCTCTCGACCAGATGCCGGGTCCCGGTCCCGAGCAGACGGCGGTAGTACCAGACGCAGGCGAAGGCGATGATCGCGTACATGATCAGGTACAGGAGACCGTCCGCGCTGATCACGTAGCCGATGGCGGTGGTGGCGCCCGCGTTCGCAAGGTACGGGATCAGCGCGATCGGCGGGATCACGCCGAGCACGATGGCCGCGACCCACGGCGTGCGGAACGTGCGATGGACGACGGCCAGTCCCTTCGGCAGCAGGCGGTCGCGGGCCATGGCGAACGTGACCCGGCTCGATTCGGTCAGCTGCATCTGCGTGGTGGCGAAGACAGCGGAGAGGACGGCGAGCGAGAGGAGCCGGCCCCAGGGATCGGGGAGCAGCAAGCGCCCGGCGTAGCCGAGGAAGTCGGTGCTGTTCGCGGCGATCGCCTTCGTCGAATCGACTCCCTGGAAGACGATGATCAGGAACGTGTACCAGACGGTGAGGAAGACCACCCCCAGGATGGCCGCCCGGCCCGGGTTGAAGTGCGCGTCTTTCGACTCCTCCCCGAGCACGAGTGGCGCCTCCCACCCCGCATACAGGAAGCCGCAGATGACGAGCGCTCCGATGACGCCGGCCAGTCCAGTCGGCGACGTATGAATGGCGAAGGCGTTCAGCGACGGCGCCGTCGTGCCGGCGACGTGGTCGATGATCTCCCGCTTGAGTGACAGGAGGACGAACAGGATGACGACCGCGTACTCGAACACGATGATGCTGGTCTGGACGCGGATCGAGGGGCGGATGCCGAGGACGGCGATGTAGACGACGAGCGCCATGATGGCCGCCGAAAGCACCCAGACCAGCGGGTTCGCGAACGTGGTGCCAGGGCTCAGGATGCCGAGCAGGTAGGTGCCGGCGAGCGTGATGTTGCCGATGTTGGCCACGGTCGCGGCCAGGACGGCCAGGATGCCGGTGGCATAGCCGAGCACCGGCGAGACGGTCTCCCCGACCCAGATGAAGGGCGCGCCGGCATGCGGCTTCCAGTTGTTGAGCCGGGAGTAGCCAACCGCGACCAGCAGCATGGCGAGACCCGCCAGGGCGACGGCGAGCGGTGAGGCCAGGCCGGCCAGCCCCACCAGCAGGGCGAGCGTGAAGGCAACGCTGCTGCTGGGGGCCACGTTGGCGACCGAGGCAACCCAGTCACCGCCGAGGCTGATCGCGTTGGCGAGGAGTGTCGGATGCTCGGACCTGGAGTCGTGCGAGCTCATGCGCGCGTTCCCTCCCCTTCGGATTTCGCCCCCGAACGCATGCTGCCGAAGCCGGGGCCGGATGTCAAGGTCCGTTCGGCCGTCCGATCAGTCGGGAGCCAGGAGGATGGTCTCGGCGGCGGCGGCCACGACGGCTGCGCGTGTGAACGGCAGCGGGCGGTACTCGACCTTCCGCCAGGCCTCCAGCATGTCGTCGTAGTGCGGGCTGCCCGGGTGCCCGGACTGGCCGAGCGGCAGGATGAAGCGCCCGGCGTCCCAGTCGCCCACGTCGAAGAGCTGCCGGTAGGAGACCATGAACGCGTTCGCGGCGAACGGGTGCCAGGGATCCACGCCCGCCTGCGCGACCGTGTCGGCGTCCCCGCCGACCGGGATCGGGCCGCGGCTCAGGCGCAGCGCCCTGTCCAACGCCGGCACCCCGAGGCCGATCGGGTGGGCGAAGGTCATCCGGTGCACCCTCCCCCACTGCCATGCCTCGACGTTGTGGCCGAGCTCGCGGCGCAGGCGCTCGACGGCTGCCCTGAAGGCGGCCTCCACGACCGCGGGATCGGCGTGCTGGAGCCGCGCGACGAGCTCCGTGGACGCCCGAAAGTAGAAGGCGGACACCGGCGCGATCAGCGGATCGAGGCCGCGTCCCTCGACGAGCTGGAGGAGGTCTGTAGCGAGGTCCGGATTGAGGGTGCGGAGCAGCTCGAGGCGGAACGCGTGGTAGATCGTGGCGGCGACGCTCTCCGGCGTGAGCATGCCGTTCCAGGCGCGCAGGTACGCCGCTGCCTTGCGGTGAAGCGGTCGCGCGAACGTTTGCGGCTTCAGCCACGCGACGATCTCCCGCGCCGGCAGGGAGACCACGTCGGCCTGGATGCGCGCGAAGTCGTCCAGCGTGTGATGCGAGCGCGAGCGAAGATGCTCGACGATGCGGCGCCAGCGACTGTCATCGATCCAGTCCCGGGCGAGGAAGTGCCGGGAGGGCGCGGCCGGCCGGCTGTTCGCGGTGGCGAAGAAACCGTCGGGCGGATTGAACGCCTCCGGCATGTCGTCGTCGGGCACGTAGCCCGTCCACTCGTACTCGCCGGTCCAGCCGACCGCCGGCGCGTAGCCGTCGCCCCGGGCGCGCGTCGGCACCTTGCCCGCGAGCCGATACCCGATGTTGCCCTCCACGTCCGCGTAGACGAAGTTGAGGCAGGGAAAGGCCCAGGATCGAAGCGCGGTCCTGAAGCTCGACCAGTCCGTCGCGCGGTTCAACTGGAAGAGCGCGCCGACCGGGTTCGGCCAATCCTGGAGCACGCTGCGGAGCGCGATGCGGGTGCCGTCCGGGGGGATGTCGAGGGTGCCGTTCAGGATCGGGCCGTGGCGGGTCACCATGACGTCCTCCTCGAACGGCTCGCGCCGTCCGCGCACCTGGAAGACCTCGTGCAGAACGGCCGCTTCCTCCGAGGAGTCGTGGAACAGGAAGCGTCCCTCATGCTGCGGGTCGGGCAGCTCGAGGAACAGATCCTCGCAATCGGCCATCCCGGCGGTGATGCCCCACGCGATCCGATCGTTGTGGCCGGTGATCACGCCGGGGACGCCGGGCAGGGTCGCGCCGGCCACGTCGAAGCCGTCGCCATGCAGGTGCGCCACGTACCACACCGCCGGGATGCGCGGGTACAGGTGCGGATCGTTCGCGAGCAGCGGATGCCCGGTCACGGATCGCTCCGGGGCGACCACCCAGTTGTTGCTCGCCCCTGCGTGCAGGCCGGCCAGCGGCCGCAGCGCCCGGGCCGCCTCGCGCGCGGCCTCGCCCGGCTCGGCCGGACCGAGCCCCCCGCCTGCCGGCACGCCGGAAGCCGGATCACCCGGCTCCAGCGCCGCGACCCTCTCCGGGCCCAGCCGTGCCAGCAGGCGCGCCCGGATGAGCTCGGTCTCCCAGTTCGCGGTCTGCGTCCACGCCATGTAGCGGCCGAAGGCCAGCGTGTCCGTCTCGCGCCAGGCCTTGGGACGCGCGCGCAGGAGCGTGAACTCGAGCGGCGCCCGGTGATGCCCGAGGTAGGCGTTGACACCGGCCGTGTACGCGTCGAGCCGCGCCCGGGATTCGGGATCGAGCTGGCGCAGGTCCCGCTCCGCGTGCCGCGCGAACCCCAGGCGTCGAAGGAAGCGGTCGGTGTCCAGCACCGCCGTGCCGAACAGCTCGGCGAGCGTGCCGCGCGCGATCCGGCGGTTCAGCTCCATCTGCCAGAACCGGTCGCGGGCGTGGACGTACCCCTGAGCGAAGAAGAGATCGGCGGAGCCCGCGGCGTAGAGGTGGGGTACGCCGGACCGGTCGATCAGGATCTCGACCGGGGCCCGCAGCCCGGCGGTCGCCAGGAATTCCCGGCCGCCCGGCACCGGGGCGCGGCGCAGCAGGTCACGCAGCCCGGCAATGGCCGCGGCAGCCGTGGTAGCCCCCGCGATGGCGGTGATGAATCGAGCCCCTGGTCGCATCCCTTTACGTTACCCCCCACCCGGACCCTCCCCCGAAAGGGGGGAGGGCATCGAGGATTGGGGGTTGGTTTCAGGGGACGGTCGGACGCTGGCCGGCGTTCTCCTGCGCCTCGCGCGCAGCGCTCTCGCTCGACTCATGCGTCGCGTTCTCGTTCGGAGTGAAGGCTCCGCCGGCGCCACCGCCCGGGCGGATGCCCGCATTCTCCTGGCTCTCGACGGTCGCGCTCTCACCGGACTCGTGCGTGGCGTTCTCGTTGGACTTGAAGGTGCCGCTCGGGCTCGCGCCCGGGTTCGCCGTTGCCGCGACCAGCTGTTGCAGGATGCCGGGCGCGTTCGCGTAGGTCGCCGAGGACGCGGCCGGCGCATTGCCTTCCCCGGACGCGCTCGCGAGGAGCGGGCCGGCGATCGTCGCCCCGATGACACCGCCGGTCAGGAGTGATCCAGCCACGCCGGCGGCGAGCAGGGCACGTTGCATCGTGGTCATCTGTTCTCACCTCCTTGTGACGGGATCGGCATGCGCGTCGAGACCGATCGCGCGAGGTGAGTCTGGGTCACCCAACCTTTCGGAAGCGTTACCCCTCGATGAGGGGGGCATGAGAGCGGCTCAGCGCGGCCGCCACGTTGCGGCGGACGGCCTCCGCCTGCTCCGGCGTGCACGCCTGAAGCGGGGCACGCATGTCGGGACGGATCGGGATGCCCCGGGTCGCCAGGGCGATCTTGGCCGCGGCGACCAGGGATCCCGGGGCGAGCGCGTCGCGGATCGCGGCGACGCGACGGGCGCGCGCCGGTGTGGGGTCGTCGAGGAAGGCCCGCATCTCGTCCGGGAAGACACTCGCCACCGCGGAGACGGAGCCGGCCACCGGGCCGCGTTCCGCGGCGCGCGCGACCAGGGGCTCGCTCCCGATGAAGACGGGCAGCCCCAGATCGAGGTAGGGGGCAAGCCGCTCGAAGGGCGACTCGGAGACCTTCAGGCCGGCGAGATTGGGGGCCCGCTCGCGCAGGCTCGCGATCACCGCGGCGGAAACGGGATACCCGCTGCGGCCGCTGAACACGTAGACGTAGAAGGGCGTCGTCCCGCAGGCACGGGCGGCGGCTTCGAGGTGCTGCAGGAGCTCGCCCTCCTCGAGCGGGTAGTAGGGCGGCGGGATGACGGCGAGCGCGTCGGCTCCAGCCTCGACGGCGTCGCGGACGAGCGCGACCGTGTCCCGCGTGGTCTGCCCGCCGCAGTGCACGATCAGGCGGCCCCGGCCCCGGACCGCCTGCTTCGCGGCGCGCACGACCTGCGCCCGCTCGCCGCGGTCGAGGTTGATCCCCTCCCCCGTCGTCCCCAGGACGAAGAGCCCGTCCGCGCCGTGTGCGATGAGGAAGTCGATCATCGGGGGGATGACGGCCTCGTCGATCGCCTCGCCCCGCGCCGTCAGCGGGGTGAGCATCGCCGGGTAGAGCTGGGGCCGCTGCGTCACGCGCCTGATTTGACCAGAGCGGGAGGGTTCAGCGTTGGAAGAGGGCGGCACCGTAGTCGAGGAGCGCGCGCATGTCGGCAAACGCGCCCGGGGACGGCAACGGCGGCGAGCCGAGGACGACGGCGACCACATGGTGCCCGCCGAGGGTCGCCGTGGTGAGCACGCACCCGCCGGCCAGCTCCGTGTAGCCGCCCTTCAGGCCGTCGACGCCTGGGTAGGTCCAGAGCAGCTTGTCCAGGTTCTGCAGGCGGTAGGCTCCGTGGGTCGCGGTGGCGGGGAGGTCGATCTCCCCGGTGGCCGCGAGTCGGGCGAGCAGCGGGTAGTGGCGATCGAGGAACAGGGCCGCGGTCGCGAGGTCCATCGCCGACGAGTACTGGCCCGGGCTGTCGAGGCCGACCGGATTGACGAAATGCGTGCTCCGCAACCCGATCCTCGCGGCCAGCGCGTTCATGTCCGCGATGAAAGCGGGCTGGCTCGACCCGGAGCCGGCGAGCGTGACCGCGGCGTCGTTGCCGGAGACGAGCAGCGCGCCGTCGAGCAGCTCGCGGACGCTGAGCCGCTCGCCGGGGTGCAGGCCCATCATGGTGGAGTCCGCTGGGAGGCTCGCGATCGAGGGCGGCACCGGGAGCACGCGGTCGAGCGGCACCAGGTCGATCGCGACCATGGCGGTGAAGATCTTCGCGATGCTGGCGATCGGTCGCGCGGCCCGCGCATCGCGGGCCCAGAGGATCCGCCCGGTGTCCGCGTCCAGGAGGACGCCGGCCTGGGCCGTGATCGCCGGCGGGGGGACGGCGCGAACGGGCGCGGGTCGGGCCGCGACGGGAGGCGGGACCGGGGTCGCGGTCGGGGCCACAGGGGGCGTGGGCGACGGCGTGGGGTCGGGCCGGCTCAGCAGGTTGTCGGGGTGCAGGCGGAAGGCGACCGGCATGGATCGGGCCGCGCGCAGCGCCTTGATGGCCAGGGTCGCCGCCGAGACCGGGGCCGCCGGGGTTGGGTGGGACGCCAGGAGTGGCGCGGCCAGGAGGCCCAGCGCGAGCATGGCCGCGGCAAGGACGCGGAGCGAGAACGAAGCCATGGAAGGTAACCGGGAGTCTAGGGAAAAAGGTTCCGCTTTACCCTCAGGGACGCTTGCGGGTAACGTGAGCCTGCCGCGCAGGGTCAGCGCAGGGCCGGCATCACCTCGTGCGCAAAGGCGCGCATCCCGGGCACGAAGTCCTCGGGCCGCTTGCCGAAGTAGGCGCAGACGTGCTCCGCCCCGGCGGCCTCGAACGCCCGCACCCTGGCGAGCACGGCGTCCGGCCGGCCGTCGAGGGTCGTCCGCGCGCCGATTTCCACGCGCCGGCCTCTCGCGTGGTCGCGGACCCAGGCGGCTTTCGGCTTGAACTCGTCCGGGGAGAGCCCGGTCGACTGCCAGACGTCGCCGAGCGTCGCCGCTCGGTTGAGCGCGGCCTCGGACTGGCCGCCGATCAGGATCGGGAGGCGCGCGCCCTGGGGCGGCGGCGGGCCGAAGTAGCCCTCCTCGTAGGCATAGAAGGAGCCGTGGAAGGGGCCGGGCGAGCCGGACCAGAGGTGACGGAAGAGCGCGATCGCCTCATCGAGGCGCTTGCCACGGGTGGGCCACACGGCGGCCGCGCCGACGTTGCGGAACTCGGGCTCGGAGTAGCCGGCTCCCAGCCCGAGCGTGAACCGCCCCCGGCAGAGGAGGTCGACCGTGGCGGCCTGCTTGGCGACGACGAACGGGTTGCGCATCCCGAGGACGATCACCGAGGTGCCCAGCCGGATGCGCCGGGTCCGCGCGCCGAGGAAGGCGAGCAGCGTCATGGGCTCGATCACCCAGGGATACCGGTCCTTGAGGTCGGGGCCGACCAGGATGTGGTCTAGCGGCCAGACGCCCGCGAACCCGAGCTCCTCGGCGGCATCGGTGATCTCAGCCAGCTGATCGACGGTGACGTCGCGGTGGCCGTTGGGCAGCGCGACGTGGACGTCCACGGACCTCAGTCTACCGGGGTGCCGGGCCGGGGATTTTTGACAGACAGCTGTCACAACCCGGCCCTAGACTGCAGGCTGAAGGGACAGACGGATGCAGGTTCTGGAAGGGCGGCTCGTCGTCAGCCCGAGCGATCTGACCGGGTTCCTCGAGTGCGAGCACCTGACCCAGCAGGAGATGGCGGCCGCCCGGGGCGAGATCCCGCGCCCGGAGCGGGACGATCCGGAGCTCGAGATCGTGCGCCGGCGCGGCTTCGAGCATGAGCGCGGGCACCTGGAGCGCCTGCGCGCCAAGGGGAAGCGGATCGTCGAGTTCGCCTTCCCCGACGGGACGATCGAGGGGCTGCGGCAGGCGCACGAGCAGACGGTCGCGGCCATGCGTGACGGCGCGGACGTCATCTACCAGGCCACCTTCTTCGACGGCCGCTGGCGCTGCCACGCGGACTTCCTCATCAAGGTCGAGAGGCCAAGCGCCCTCGGCCCGTACAGCTACGAGGTCGCCGACACGAAGCTCGCCCGAAAGGCGAAGGCGGCCGCCGTGCTCCAGTGCTGCGTCTACGCGGAGCAGCTCGCGTCAATCCAGGGGATCGAGCCCGAGGCCATCCACCTGATCCTGGGCGACCGCACCGACGAGGCGCTGCGGTTCAAGGACTACGCCGCCTACTACCGGACCGTGAAGCGGCATTTCGAGGAGACGGTGCTCGGCCCGCCCCGGGCCACCTACCCGGACCCGGTGCGGCACTGCGATCTCTGCCGCTTCCTCGAGGTCTGCGACGCGCGGCGCCGCCGGGACGACCACCTGTGCCTGGTGGCCGGCATGCGCCGGGACCACACCCGCCGCCTGCAGGCCGCGGGCATCACCACGGTGGCGACGCTCGCGGCGAGCCCGGCCGACCGGCCGGTCGACGGGATCGGCGAGGTACCGCTGCGGCGGCTGCGGCAGCAGGCGCGCCTGCAGGTCGACTATCGCGAGACGAACACGCTCCGCTATGAGGTGCTCCCGCCGCTCGGCGCCCACCTCGGCTTCGAGTCCCTGCCACCCTCCTCCCCCGCCGACCTATTCTTCGACATGGAGGGCGACCCGTTTGTGGGTGACAACGGCCTCGAGTACCTGTTCGGGATCACCGAGTTCGTGGACGGGGAGCCGCGCTACCACGCGTTCTGGGCACACGACGAGCAGGCGGAGCAGCGCGCCTTCGAGGAGGTCGTCGACTTCATCATCGCGCGGCTCGATCGATCGCCGGACCTGCACGTCTACCATTACGCCGCCTACGAGCCGAATGCGCTCAAGTGGCTGGCCTCGACCTACGCGACCCGCGAGGCGGAGGTCGACCGGCTGCTTCGCGGCCGGGTCCTTACCGACCTCTACCGGATCGTGCGCCAGGGCGTGCGCATGTCCACCGAGTCCTACTCGCTGAAGAAGCTCGAGCCCTTTTACCGGGAGCACGCGCGGACGGCGGAGATCGTCGACGCGGCGGCCAGCATCGTCGCCTACGAAGGCTGGCTGGAATCCCACGAGCCGCGGCTGCTGGACGAGATCGCGCGCTACAACGCCGACGACTGCCTCTCGACGGCGCAGCTCCGCGACTGGCTCGAGGCCAGGCGCACGGAGGCGATCGCGGAGTACGGCGAGATCCCGCGGCCGCCGCACGAGGACGGGGCGCCCAGCGACGCGGCGCGCGACCTCGATACGAGGACCGCCGAACTCGTCGAGCAGCTGCTGGAGGGAGTGCCCGATGACGCGGAGGACCGATCCCCCGTCGAGGAGGCCCGCTACCTGCTCGCCCACAGCATCAACTGGCACCGCCGCGAGGAGAAGTCCGAGTGGTGGGAGTACTTCCGCAAGTGCAGCCTCACCGACGAGCAGCTCATCGACGACCGGGAGGCGCTCGGCGGGCTCGAATTTCGCGGCGAGGTGCGTCAGGAGCGGCAGTCGAACGTCTTCCGGTATCACTTCGATCCGACCCAGGAGTACAAGATCGGCAAGGGAGACCAGCCGGAGGATCCGCGGCTGCAGACGCGCGCCGGCATGGTCGTCGACCTCGACCCGATGGCCGGGTGGATCGAGCTGAGCCGCAGCGTCCGATCCGAGCTCCCCCATCCGACCGCGCTGATCCCGGCGAGTCCGATCCCGACCCGCGAGCAGCGGGATGCGCTCCTGCGGCTGGGACGGTGGGTGGCCGAGCACGGCCTGGACGGCGAGGGCGCGCACGGCGCGGGCCGCGACCGGCTGGCGCTGCGCCCGCCCCGCATCGACGGGCTGACGCCGGGATCGCCGATCGCGCCCGAGCGAGAACGCGCCCGCGACGCCGCCGTGCGCCTCGCGCCGCTGCTCGATCAGTCGTACCTCGCGATCCAGGGACCCCCCGGGTCGGGCAAGACGACCGCCGGCGCGGCGATCGTGCTCGACCTCCTCGCGCGCGGCAAGCGGGTCGGAATCACGGCCAGCAGCCACAAGGTGATCGGGCACGTGCTCGACCGCGTCATGGAGGAGGCACGCCGGCGCGGGCTGGCGGTGCGCGCGATCCAGAAGGCGGACGAGCGCGAGCGCTGCCAGTCCGGGGAGGTCCGCTGCGTGGGCACACCCGGCGAGGTCGAGGACGCGCTGGACGCGGACGACGTCGAGGTGGTCGCGGGCACCCCCTGGCTGTTCGCCCGGAGCACCATGCAGGACCGGCTCGACGTGCTCGTCGTCGACGAGGCCGGCCAGATGGCGCTCGCGAATGTGCTCGCGATCGCGGCGTCGGCGCGCAACCTCGTCCTCCTCGGAGACCCGAACCAGTTGCGGCAGCCGTCGCGCGGCATCCATCCGCCGGGGGTCGACCGCTCGGTGCTCGATCACGTCATCCAGGAGCACGAGACCATGCCGCCCGCCTACGGTCTCTTCCTCGAGACCACGTTCCGCCTCCATCCCTCGATCTGCGCGTACGTCTCGGAAGCCTTCTACGACGGCAAGCTGGAACCGGACCCCGCGTGCGCGCGGCAGCGGCTCGAGTCCGGTCCCGGCCGCGGGGGCCCCGGCGCAGGGCTGCGGTACCTCCCGGTGGCGCATCACGGCAACCGCACGCTCTCGCACGAGGAGGCCGCGCGCGTCGACGCCGCCTTCCGCGGGATGCTCGGGCAGACCTGGACCGATTGCCAGGGGCGCACCCGCCCGCTGCGCGTCGACGACATCCTGGTGGTCGCGCCCTACAACGCGCAGGTGCGCGAGCTGGCCGCGCGGCTGCCCGACGGCGCCCGGGTCGGGACGGTCGACAAGTTCCAGGGGCAGGAGGCGCCCGTCGTCATCTACTCGATGGCGACCTCGTCGGTGGACGACGCGCCCCGCGGCATGGACTTCCTGTTCAGCCTGAACCGGCTGAACGTGGCGACGTCCCGGGCGCAGGGGATCGTCATCCTCGTGTGCAGTCCGGAGCTGCTCAAGGCGCGCTGCGCGACCCCGGAGCAGATGAAGCTGGCGAGCGCGCTCTGCCGCCTGGTGGAGGTCGCCGAGCGGGTCGAATCCCCGGCATCCCCGCGGCAGCTTCCCCTACCGGCCTGACTCAGGGACCCTTGTCTTCCTGGATGATGTTGCCCCCGTCGACCACCAGGGTCTGCCCGGTGATATAGGACGCGTCCGGCGATGCCAGGAAGGCGATCGCCGCAGCGACCTCGTCCGGCGTCCCGGCGCGGCCGGCCGGCGTGTGGATGGCGGGGTCGCGCTCCTCCGCCGTCGACGAGTCGGTCGCGATCCACCCGGGTAAGACCGCGTTGATGGTGACCCCGTCCCGGGAGACCTCGACCGCGACCCCGCGCATCATCCCGTCCATGCCGGCCTTCGCCGCGCCGTAGGCCGCCGAGCCGGGCGTGATCACGAGCGGGCCGGTTACGGACGACACGTTCACGATCCGGCCATAGCGCCGCTGCACCATGCCGGGCAGCACCGCCCGCGTCATGAGGAAGGCGCTGTCCAGCGTGATCGCGAGCATCCGGCGCCAGTCGGCGTAGGGCAGGTCCTGCAGCGGCCGGTATTCCCAGGGATGCCCGGTCTGCGCCATGCCCGCGTTGTTGACCAGGATGTCGATCCGCCCGCCCCACTTCAGGACCTGGTCGCGGAGCCGGGTGACGGCCGCCTCATCGGTCAGGTCGGCGACCTGGGCGAAGACGGCGGTGCCGGCCGGGTCGAGCTCGCGCGCCCGGTCGTGGATCCGATCGGTGGTCGAGGTGATCGCGACCCGGGCGCCGGCCTGAAGCAGGCGCCGGGCGGCGGCGAAGCCGATCCCGTTCGGGCTGCCGGCGCCGGTCACGAGCGCGATCTGGCCCTGCATCGCACCTCAGGCGCGCTCCGCGAGCTGAATCGAGGCCAGCCATGCCTGGGCGGCGCCGCCGTGCGTCAGCTCGAACACCGCCGGGTGGATGGCCGCGACGCGCCATCCGTCCTGGAACGTCCTCCGGATCTCGGCCTCGGTCAGGCGGCGCGGACCGAGGACTCCGGGCTGCCGGTCACTGAACCCGAGCAAGAAGAGCGTGCCGCCCGGACGAAGCACGCGCGAGAGACTGGCCAGGTAGCGCGGGCGCTCGTCGTCGGCCAGGACATGGAAGAACCCGCAGTCGATCACCGTGTCGAACGGCTGCGCGGGGACCGCCAGATCGAGCCCGTCCGCGACCGTGAAGTGCGCGTCGAGCCCGCGCGCCTGCGCTTTGGCGCGGGCCTTCTCAATCGCGGCCGGCGCGCCGTCGATCCCCGTCGCGGAAAGACCCCGCTCGGCGAGGAAGAGGACGTTCTCTCCGGTGCCGCATCCCACGTCGAGGACCGAGCCCCGGATCTCCCCCGACCCGAGGAGGCGTACGAAGACAGGCTGCGGGCGACCGATGTCCCAGGGCGGCGCGATCCCGCGATAGGCAGAGTCGAAACCGGCAGATGGCGCGCTCAACTTGCCGCGGCGAGCGTGTCCATGAACTGGCTGTTGTAGAGCGTGGCGTAGAAGCCGTGCCGGGCCAGCAGCTCCCGATGGGTGCCCTGCTCGACGACCCGGCCCTGGTCCATGACGACGATCGAGTCGGCATTGCGGATGGTCGACAGGCGATGCGCGATCACGAACCCCGTCCGTCCGTGACGCAGGCGGGCCATCGCGTCCTGGATCAGCACCTCCGTGCGGGTGTCGACGTTACTCAACGCCTCGTCGAGGATGAGGATGCTCGGGTTGGCCAGGAAGGCGCGCGCGATCGTGATCAGCTGCTTCTGCCCGGACGAGATGTTGGAGGCGTCGTCGTTGAGCACGCTGTCGTAGCCCTCGGGCAGGTGGCGGACGAACTGATCGACGTAGGCGGCTCGGGCGGCGGCCACGATCTCCTCGTCGGTCGCGCCCTCCCGCCCGTACGCGATGTTGTCGCGGATCGTCCCCGTGAAGAGCCAGGTGTCCTGCAGGACCATGCCGAAGACGCGTCGCACCTGGTCGCGGGTGACCTCGCGGGTGTCGACGCCCTCGATCAGGATCCGCCCGCCGTCGATCTCGTAGAAGCGCATCAGCAGGTTGACCAGCGTCGTCTTCCCGGCGCCGGTCGGACCCACGATCGCGATCGTCTGCCCGGGCGCGACCTCCAGGCTGAGGTCGTGGATGAGCGGCTTCTGCGGCTCGTAGCGGAACGACACGCCGTCCAGAGTCACCTGGCCGGCGACCGCCGGCAGCTCGCGCGGCGTCGCGACGTCGGGCGTCTCCTCCTCCGCGTCGAGGAACTCGAAGACGCGCTCCGCGGAGGCCAGGCCCGATTGCAGCAGGTTGATCTGGTTCGCGATCTGCGTGATCGGCATGGTGAACTGCCGCGAATAGAGGATGAACGCCTGGACGTCCCCCAGCGACATCGTGCCGGACGTCACGCGGTAACCGCCGATGGCGGCGATCGCCACGTAGTTCAGGTTGCCCAGGAACTGCATCGCCGGCATGATCAGGCCGGAGAGGAATTGCGCCCGAAAGCTCGCCGCGTAGAGCTGCTGGTTCTGCCGGTTGAACTCCTCGATCACCGGGCGGCGCTGCCCGAACACCTGGACCAGCGCGTGGCCGGTGTGCATGGCCTCGACGTGCCCGTTGAGCGTGCCGGTGCGCGCCCACTGCGCGGCGAACTGCTTCTGCGACCGCCTCGCGATCAGCATGGTGACCACGATCGAGAGCGGAACGGTGACCAGGGAGATGACCGCGAGCAGCGGGCTGATCCAGATCATCAGGAGCAGGACGCCGATGATGGTCAGGGAGAAGTTGAGCAGCTGGCTGAGGCCCTGCTGCAGGGTCGTCGTGACGTTGTCGATGTCGTTGGTGACGCGGCTGAGCAGGTCGCCGTGCGGGTGGCTGTCGAAGTACTTGAGCGGCAGGCGGGCGAGCTTGGCCTCGACGTCCTTCCGCATGCCGTAGACCGTGCGCTGGGCGACGCCGGCCATGATGTAGGCAGAGGCCCAGGCGAGCAGGCCGCCGAGCACGTAGACACTCGCCGCCAGCAGCAGGATCTGGCCGAGCTGGGTGAAGTCGATGCCGTGTCCCGGGGTCACGTTCGCCCCGGAGATCAGGTCCGCGATCTGTCCCCGACCGTGGGCGCGCAGGTAGGCGATCGCCTGGGCCTTGCTCAGGCCTGCCGGCAGGTCCTTCCCCAGGATGCCGCCGAAGATCACGTTCGTCGCGTTGCCGATGATCTTGGGACCGATCACGGTGAAGGCCACGCCGGCGGAGGTGAGCACGGTGACGACGGCGATCTTCATCCACTCCGGCCGCAGCCGCGCCAGCAGCTGGCCGAGCGTCTTGCGCACGTCCTTCGTCTTCTGGGGCGGCATCATGCCGAACCGGCCGCCCGGCCCGCCGCCGAGCGCGGGACCCCCGCCCGGCCGCCCCGCCTGGGGCCGCATCATCATGCCGCGGCCCGCTCCCCGAGCTGCGAGGCCACGATCTCGCGGTAGGGCTCGCAGCTCAAGAGCAGCTGCTCGTGCGATCCCATGCCGGCGATCCGCCCGTCCTCGAGGACGATGATGCGGTCGGCGTGCAGGATGGTGCTGACCCGCTGCGCGACGATCAGGACGGTCGCCTCGCGGGTCTGCGCCTTGAGCGCGGTGCGCAGGCGGGCGTCGGTGACCGCGTCGAGCGCGGAGAAGCAGTCGTCGAACAGGTAGAGCGGCGGCCGCCGGACCAGCGCGCGGGCGATCGCGATCCGCTGGCGCTGGCCACCGGACAGGTTCGTGCCCCCCTGGTCGACCGGCGCATCCAGCCCGCCGGGCATGGCCTCGACGAAATCGCGCGCCTGCGCGATCTCGAGCGCCTGCCAGAGTTCGGCGTCTGATGCGTTCTCCTTGCCGAAGCGCAGGTTGCTCGCGATCGTGCCGCGGAACAGGTAGGCCTGCTGCGGCACCAGGCCGATGCCGCTCCAGAGCACGTCGAGCGGCTGGGCCCGGACGTCGACCTCGTTGACGCGGACCTCGCCGTCGGTCACGTCGAAGAAGCGCGGGATCAGGTTGATCAGCGTGGTCTTGCCCGAGCCCGTCCCGCCGATGATCGCGGTGGTCTCGCCCGGCCGCAGATGGAAGGACAGGTCGCGCAGCACGGGGCGCTCCCCGCCGGGATAGCCGAAGGTGACCGACGCGAAGTCCACGCTACCGGCCTGGCGGGCCGGGAGGACGGGCGCGGGCGGGTCGACGATCGAGGGTTGTGTGTCGAGGACTTCTTGCAGGCGCCGGGCGCAGGCGACGGCGCGCGGGATGAAGATCGCCATCATGACCGCCATCATCACGGCCATCATCACCTGCATGATGTAGCTCAAGAACGCGGTCAGGTTGCCGATCGGCATCGCCCCGCTCTCGATCAGGTGCCCGCCGAACCAGAGGACGGCGACGCTGGACAGGTTCATGATCACCATCAGCGAGGGCAGGGCGAGGGCAAAGATCCGGTTCACGCGCAGCGCCGTGGCCGTCAGGTCGGCGTTGGCCTCGTCGAATCGCCGGCGCTCGTAGCCGGTGCGGATGAAGGCGCGAATCACGCGCACCCCGGTGATCTGCTCGCGCAGCACCAGGTTGATCCGGTCGATCTTGGTCTGCATCGACTGGAAGAGCGGGATCGCCACGATCAGCAGGACCGCCATCATGGCCAGCATCAGCGGCACGATGATCGCGAGCAGGGCGGACAGGGTCACGTTCTCGTTGATCGCCATGATCACGCCGCCGACGCCCATGATCGGGGCGATGACCATGATGGTCAGCGCGAGCTGCAGGAAGAGCTGGATCTGCTGCACGTCGTTCGTGTTCCGCGTGATCAACGAGGGTGTGCCGAACCGGTTCATGTCGCGCACGGAGAAGTGCTGCACGCGCTCGAAGAGCGTGGCGCGCAGGTCGCGTCCCACACCCATCGAGGTGCGCGAGGCGAAGTAGACGGCGACGATGGAGAGCGCCCCGAGGCCGAACGCCAGGCCGAGCATCAGGCCGCCGATCCGCCAGATGTAGGGAACGTCCCCCGTCGCCACACCGTGGTTGATGAGATCGGCGTTCAGGTTGGGCAGATACAGGTTCGCGATCGCCTGGACCAGCAGCAGCCCGACCACGATCACCACCTGGCGACGGTAGGGACGGAGCGCGCTCCGGAGCAAACGAATCAGCATGGATGCGGCGGCACCATTGATTTGATCCTATCAAATCATTGGCAAAAGTCAAGTCATTTGGTAGGATCATGGCTGATGCGAGCCCTGGTCCGCGTCTCGATCCCGCCGGCCCTCGACGAGGACGTGCGCTCCATGATGAAGGCCTGGGGCCGGCAGCAGGCGGCGCTGGCGACCGAGACGGCGCGCTTCTTCATGGATCTCGAGCTGACCATGGCCCAGTTCCGGGCGCTGGCCGTGATCCGGCATTCAGGCCGGCTCACCGGCCGCGAGCTGGCCACCCGGCTGCACGTCACCCCGGGCACGCTGGTCCCGCTCTGCGACCGGCTCGAGGAGCTGGGCTACCTGCGCCGCGTCCCCGACCAGGAGGACCGCCGCCTGACCTGGCTGGAGATCACGCCCCGGGGTGACCGTCTCTTCGATCGCCTGCGCGGCGGCAGCCACCTGAAGATGATGGCGGCCTTCGCCAAGCTGCGTCCCGGCGAACGCAAGGTGTTCGTCCGCCTGGCCAACCGGATCGCCGACCACCTGGAGACACCCCAGGCGCTGCCGGTCGACTGAAGGGGGGGCGGCAGCCACAGGGGCTGCGACCGCCGCTCCCGATCGCGCGCCTACATGTTCGGGCAATTGTGGGTCCCCGACCCGCTGCCCGGGGTCGCCGGGGTCGAGGGGGACGCCGAGGTCGACGGGGACGCGGACGTGTCGGGCGCCGGCGTGGTCGCGGCGTGCACGATCGCGAAGCTGCCGAATCCGCCGCCCATCGCCAGCCCGATGGCCATGGCGGCCTTGACGGCCGGTCCGCGCGGCCATGCGAGACGTGTCATGCGCGTGCTCACCTCCTGGCGACGATGGCTGATCGCCACCAGGTCGAGGATGGCCCCGCGCACCTTTCGAGACGATGACGATCAGATGAGAGGCTCTCATCGAATCGCCTGCCTTACGATTGCCTCTCGCCCACCGCCACGGTTTCGAAAGCGCGCCGGGCGCGAGGCGAACTTCGCGGTCTTCCACAACATGGCGGTGATCTTCACCGACTCGGCGGCGGCCGCCGCACGCTTCTTTAGAGGTCCGCGCCGCGCGCTCGATCGCTCCGCGCTAATAGAGCTCGAGGCCGATCGTGTCGCTGCGCAGGTAGAGCGCGGCGGATCCGGTCAGCCCTTCGATCAGCGGCGTGATCGGGGTGAACTTGTAGACGGTCCGGACCAGGAGCGCCTGGTTGGTGCCCTGCGCCGGTCGGGATCCCCATGTTCCGAGCGACCCGCAGGCGCCGTTGACGATCGTGCAGGTGCGCACCGCGAAGCAGGCGGTCCGGGCGCCCGTGAAGATGCTCGTCGGGCACCCGTTCGGATCGCCGCACGGCTGGCCGGCGTGGCCGCATCCGTCATAGGTCCCGCCCGGCCCGGTATCCCCCCAGACGGTCTGGGTGTTGTCGATGACGTCGAACGCCTCGTTGCGCAGGGCATTGCCCAGGTCGTTGCCCTGGCCGTTCACGCCCTCGCGCATACCGGCGCGGCTGGAGCCGGTGACCTCGATGTCCATGTAGAAGGCGCGTCCCAGGTCGGCGGCGCCCAGCATCAGCATGACGATCACCGGGATGACCATGGCCATCTCGACGAGCGCCTGGCCCTTGCGGCGCTTCGACCAGCGGGATCGTTTCATGCGCGTCACCTCAGCTGATCAGCAGCACGCCACCGGCGCTCTGCTGGCCCGCCTGCGGGTTGCTGACGTTGTTGAAGATCTTGTCGGCCGAGACGTAGTCGCCGCAGCGGTCGCCGTCGGTCATGAAGACGAGCACGTCGATGGTCGATCCCGGCGGCGCCGTGAAGGTGTAGATGAGCGTCGCGGTATTGGACGCCGTCTGGGCGCCCGAGATGCTGCGCTCGTGGCCCCAGGTCCAGTTGCCGGTGACCTCGAACGTGGACCCGTCGGCAAGCTTGTAGGTCCAGTCGGGCAGGCCGTTGACGTCCACCGTCTTCGCGTACTGGTTGTTGACGTCCTGGGCCGCCGCCGGGTAGGCGGGGTTGCTGTCGCCCGGGACGTTGACGGCGGGCGGCGGCGTCTGCGGCGTCGAGGTCCAGATCCCCTGCGAGAAGAAGATCGGGTTGCCGCCATTGATCTTGACGTAGGCGTCATAGGCATCGAGCGCCCACTCGTCGGCATACTGCAGGGTCAGCCGGCCGACCCCGTTGCCGAGGTCCGCGAACGTCTCCGCGGTCAGGATCGAGGTCTCGTTGAAACCGCCCGAGCTGATCACCGGCGCGCTGGCGGTCCCGTAACCCTGGCTGAAGTCCAGCGCGGGCCCGCGGCTCCCGAACGTATTGAAGGAGTAGGCGAGCACCTGGCCGCTCAGCGCCGGCTTGCTGCCGCCCAGCCCCGGATTGATCTCGACGCCCCCGCCGGTCGCATTCTTGGTCTGGTAGACGACGCCGGTGTAGCCGCTCGCCTTCCCGTTGGCCGGCGGCGCCGCGTCCAGGTGGACGGTCGCGGTCGGGTTCTCGACGTCGAAGAGCAGCGGCACGCCGTTGACCGCCTTGCTCGCACCGACGCCGGGGGCGGTCAGCCGGACCGACTGGACCTCATGGGTCGAGACGAAGCCGCTCGAGGTCGACTCGAACCGGAAGCTGACGCTCGAGCCGGTGACGTTCGTCGCATCGCCGCCACCGCCCGAGCCCGGCGAGCCGAGGCAGTTCGAGCCGCCCGACGATCCCGGCACGTAGCCGTTACTGCCATAGCCGATCCAGATGCCCGCCGAGGCCGTGCATCCGGCCACGCCGGCGCAGAGGTCGTAATCGGCCGAGCTCTCGTGGCCGTGGCTGATCGCGCTCTGGGGCGCGACCGCCGTGATGTCGTACAGGCCGGCCTGGAACTCGTAGGCCCCGTGGTTGACGACGATGTAGGTGTAGATGCCGGGCATGATCAGGTAGGGTTCGCTGCTCGGCGGGTAGCAGGCCGCGTCGGCCCCGCCGAGGCTGCGCGAGACCGTGTCGCCGTTGAGGACGAGCGCGCCGCAGTGCGGCAGGTTGGATGTGTCCACGTTCGGGGACCAGGTCTCGGGCGTGAAGCCGACCTCGTTGCCGTAGATCCGCCCGAGCGGTGACGGGCCGCTGGTGGTGCACCCGGTCAGTCCGTTGGCGCTCCCGCCGCCGAAGCCGCTGCAGTACAGCTTGGCGCCGCCCGCCAGCCCGAAGCCCATGGCCCCGGTGGCGACCCCTTGCGCGCAGGTGGCGCCACCGTATGGGTCACAGATCGTGGTGTTGTCCTGGATCAGCATGTCGCCGTTTGCCTGGAGGGCCGGTTGATCCGCGGCCGAGGCCAGCAGCTTGCCATTGAGCCCGCCGATGACGGGACCGGCGTTGGGCCGGCTCCAGAACGTAGGGCAGTTCACGCAGTTCAGCTGGACCCGAGACGCGGCGCGCGTCGGGTCATAGCACTGCATCGGCGCCGCGCAGGCCGCCGCGGGCGGCTCGTACAGGTAGAGCGCGACCGGCGGCGGGGTGGGGAACGCGTTGCTCGGCGGTTGCGCCAGCACGGTCGCGGTCGCGGCCACGGTGCTGGTCGGGATCCCGAGCACACCCATCAGGTAGTTCGGGAACTGACTGGTGACCGTGACCTGGATGCAGTTGTAGGGGACGGTGACGCAATCGGGCGGCAGCGACCCGTGCGGCGGCGAGTTGACCGTGACTTTACTGCTGAACCCGTTGCCGCGGCAGCCGCCGGCATCGACCCAGGTAGTGGTAAAGCTGGTTGGCGACCAGGCGTCGCAGCTGCTGTCGAGGATGGTCGTGAAGCCGTTGATCCCGGCCAGGTCGTGGGCCGCGGTCACCGGCTTGTCGGTCCCGTGCGGGGGTGCGCTCCACAACCCACCGGTCGCAATCAGCCACTTGCCGCCCGCGAGCGCGGCCGCGTCGGCGGCGTTCTGCGCCTGACGGCGCACGAGGTAGACGTGCACGCCGTCGATGGCGAGCCCGGCAAAGGCGATCAGCACCACCAGGATCAGGGCGATGATCGGAATCGTCTGCCCGCGCTTGCGTCGCCCCGGGATCCGGTCCCCGAGCATTGGCGACCGCACCTCAGTACTCCGTGTGGACCACGCTGATCGCCTTCAGCGTGAATGACCCGGTGAAGCTGCCGAACAGCGGCACCAGCGGTTGATAGGTGAACTCGATCTGCACGGCAACGTCCTTGAGCGAGTTCGAGGTCGGGAAGCGGGCCTGCCCGTCGCAGGACGGGTGCTGGTCCTGCGGCGCCGAGGGCGCGACCGCCGGCCAGACATAGATGTACCCGCTGTTGGCGGGCGGCGTCCTCGGCTGCAGGCTGCCAGTCGGCGCGTTCGGGTTGCTGTCGCCGACCAGCGAGTCCGGGTCCGGCGCGAGCTGGAAGCCCTGGGCGAACTGCTCGGCGTTGAGGAAGGCGGCGCAATCGCTCGCCTGGTTGACCTTGAGCGACAGGCTTCGCGCCGACTCCCGGGCCGAAGAGGTGATGACGCCGTAGGTGTAGACCAATCGCCCGAAGTCGATGGTCAGCAGCAGGATGAGGAAGAGCAGCGGCGAGACCAGCGCGAATTCCACCAGCGACTGGCCACCGCGGCGCTTCCGGCTCGTGTTGCGGTATGTGTTTGAACCCACTCGTTCTCCCCGTGCCTATAACGCGCGGGGGCAGCCCTGACCCGCGGCCCGTCACCGAACCGCGCCCATCACGCGTCGAGGTGTGCGGCCGCGGCGACATCTGCGTAACGATCGTGTGATGATGCTCGATGCCGGTCGGATGGCAATGTGTTACCGTGGCCGCCAAGTGAATGGATAGCCCGGTGAGCCCCGCCGCCGAACCTCGACACCTCCGCCGGGCGCTGATCATCTGGGCCGTCCTCTCGGTCATCGGCGTGATCGCCGCCATTATTCTGACGCCCCGCCTGATGCCGATCGCCGCCAGCGACGCGGCCGCCTTCGACACCCTTTCGGTGGTCGTCTTCACCGCCGCCGCCGTGCCGGTCGCCCTGTTCGTCTGGGTGTTCCTGGGCTACAGCCTGGTCGTCTTCCGGTCGCGCACCCGGCCGCAGACCGATGCGCCGCGCATCCTCGCCCCAGGCCTGGCCCAGATCGGCTGGGTGGTCGCGACCTCGGCGCTCTGCCTCTTCCTGGTCGTGTGGGGACTGGTCGGCGTCTACGAGCAGGCGGCCGCGGCGCCGAACACGCTGATCGTCGAGGTCACCGGCCGCCAGTGGGCCTGGACCTTCGCCTACCCGCAGTACAAGCTCAAGATCGCCGCGCTCGAGCTGCCCGTGAACCGGCCGGTCGAGTTTCGGGTCACCTCCGTCGACGTCCTGCACGGCTTCGCCATCCAGGACCTGGGCGTGCGCGTCGACGCGAATCCGGGCGAGCAGGTCACCTCCCCCACGGTCACGCCCACCCGCACCGGCACCTACGACGTGCGCTGCATCGAGCTCTGCGGTCTCTACCACTCGCTCATGTTCACCAGCGTCCACGTCGTGCCGGATGCGGACTTCACCGCCTGGATCCTGCAGCACGGAGGTCATCCATAGCCACCGCCACCCGCCAGCCGGGCCGCACGCCCACCCTCGGGTTGCGCGCGCCGCTCTATCCGAGCGTGGTCTCGGCGGTGGTCTTCGGCGTCGTGGCCGCGGTGATCGCGGGCGTGCTGGTCGGCAACGTCGTCCCCGGAAAGCGCGCAGCCGATGCAGGCGTGGTGGCCGGCTACCTCGCCTGGGCGATCTTCTTCATGATCGGCATCGGCGCGTTCGGGCAGGCCGCCCGCTGGGGCTTGGCTCGGCGCAATCCCACCCACGACGAGGAGCTGCTGCTGGCCGGCCGGGGCGCCGGGACCTGGCGGTTCTTCCGCTTCACGACCGACCACAAGGTGGTGGGAGTCCAGTACCTGACGACCGTCCTGGTCCTCCTGCTGGTCGGCGCGCTCGCCGCCTTCCTGATCCGTCTCCAGCAATCGCAGCCGGGCGCCCTCTTCTTCAAACCCGCCGTCTACAACACGCTGGTCGGGATGCACGGCACCGTCATGATCGCGGCGGTCATCATCATGTTGAGCAGCACGTTTGGCAACTTCATGCTGCCGATCCTGATCGGCGCCCGCGACATGGCCTTCCCGCGGCTGAACGCGCTCAGCTACTGGTTCCTGTTCGCGGCGATCCCGGTCTTCCTCTCCACCATCCTCCTGGGCGGCTTCCAGACCGGCTGGACTGCCTACGCGCCGCTGGCCGACCAGGGTGGGCCGGGGATGGACGCGTATTCGTTCACGATCATCCTGGTCGCGATCTCGCTGACGCTGGGCGCGATCAACATCGTCACCACGACGATCACCATGCGGACGACCGGCATGTTCTGGAACCGCATGCCGATGTTCGTCTGGGGCGCGACCCTGTCGGTCCTGCTCGGGCTGATCGTGTTCCCGTCCTTCGCGCTCTCCCAGATCATGGTGCTCATGGACCGCGTGCTGGGCACCTCCTTCTTCATCGCCTCGCTCGGCGGCAGCAACTGGCTCTACGAGCAGCTTTTCTGGTTCATGGGCCATCCCGAGGTCTACGTCATCGCGCTCCCGTCGCTGGCGGCGGCGGCGGACATCACCGCGGTCATGAATCGCCGGCCGGTGTTCGGATACCGCCTGATGATCGGCGGCATGGTCGGCATCTGCCTGCTCAGCCTGCTGGTCTGGTATCACCACATCTACCTCAGCGGGGCGAACACGCCGCTCAACGGACCGTTCATGCTGGGCACCGAGCTGATCTCGATCCCCACCGGGATCATCTTCTTCGTACTGGTCGGCACCTTCTGGCGGGGGCGGGTCTGGGTGACCGTCCCGCTGCTGTTCGTGCTCGCCGTGCTCTCGAATTTCATCATCGGCGGGGTGACCGGCCTCTACCTGGCCGACGTGCCGACCGACACGATCTTCCACGGCGGCATGTTCGTGACGGCGCACTTCCACTTCACGCTCGTGGGCGGGATGGTGTTCGGTTTCTTCGCCGCCTTCTACTACTGGTACCCGAAGATCGTGGGTCGGCGCCTGAACGCGCGGCTGGGCCGGCTTCACTTCTGGCTGTTCGAGATCGGGTTCCTCGGCACCTTCCTGCCCCTGTTCTACGCAGGGCTGCAGGGCGAGCCTCGCTGGATGGCGTTCATCCCGCGGCAGTACGCGACCGCGAACCTGGTCGCCAGCCTGTTCACCATCGTCATCGTGCTGTCGGTCGTGGTCTTCGCCTACAACGTGATCGCGTCCGCGCTGCGCGGCGAGCGGGCCGACGCCAACGAGTGGGGTGGCCGCACGCTCGAGTGGCGGGTGCCGACGCCGGTCCCGCTGGAGAACTTCGAGCGCCTGCCGGTCGTGACCGGATGGGCCCACGACCCGGGCAACGTGCTGGAGGAGTCCTGAGCGGTGGCGAGCATCCCCACACCCGCGGCCGACTCGGTGGACCCGCGCGCGGTGCGCTCTCGGGTCGGGGTGCTGCTCCTGATCCTCTCCGACGGGATGCTGGTCGCGGCGACGCTGGCCAGCCACCTCTACCTGAACGCGCTGAACGTCATGGGGCAGTTCCGGCCGGCCGGCGAGCATGCGCCGTCATTCGCGATCGAGACCCTGCTGACCGCCGTCGTGGTGGGGAGCGCGGTCGCCTTCTGGTGGGGCTCCAGGGGACTGCGTTCCGGCGACGAGAGCGTCTTCAATGAGTTCGCCTGGCTCGCGGTCGGGTTGGTGGTCATCGCGCTCGTCGGGCAGGTCTGGCTGATCGCAACCCTGGACTTCCCATCGCCCCTGCACGGCTACGCGAGCATGACGACCCTGATCGCGGGCTACCACGGCGCTCACCTGGTGCTGACCGCGATCGTGGGCCTGCTGGTCATGGGACGGTTCACGCGCGGACGGCTGCGTGGCCAGGCGTACATCGCGGAGGTGACGTCCTACTGGTGGGGCTACGTCGCTGCGGTCGCGGTCGCCATCTGGCTGCTCGGCTTCGTCGTCTGACCGCGGCGGATCCGGCTCAGGCGCGCCCGGCCCGGACCACGATGCCGGTCAGGATGAGGGCGCCGGCGACGCCGGCCGCGGTCCCAACCGGCCCGACCGGAAGGGACGACTGGCCGGCGGCCAGGATCATCACGCCGGGCAGCGCGGATCCGGCGGCCAGCGCGACGGTGGCGAGCAGCCGGCGCCAGGGGACGCCGGACGGCAGCCCGGCTTCGACCGCGAGGAAACCCAGCTCGGCGGTGCAAAAGAGCGCGCCCGCCACGACCAGGCTGCCCGCGTCGATCGCCTCGCCCCCTTCGACGAGCGTCACCGCGTAGGCCACGAGCAGGAGCACGACCGACCCGGCGATGCCTCCCGGCCGGCGGAACCCGACTCCGGCCAGCAGCGCGAGCGCGGAAAGGGCGCCAAACGCCGCCACCGTGCCCGGCTGCTGAGCCCGCTCGATCAGCAGGGCGGAAACCCCCAGGACGCCGAGCAGCGCGCCCGCGCCCAGGGTCAGGCGGATCGACGCCGGGCGTGACGCCGGAATGTGCGTACCTCCTCGAGGCTCTCCTGGAGCGGGCGCGAGGCGGCCCACTCGACCGCGGCCACCCCCACCCGGTGGTAGCGGCCGCGCAGGGTGTCGCGCCGCAGCGCCAGGAGTCGCGCGGCCAGCGCGCCGACCGGGTCGCCGGGGACCACCGGCGGGGTCGGCGCCACCTCGCAGATCATGAGGTCGAACCCCCGGCCGATCAGCTGATCGAGCGCGGCCGCGATGCGCTCGTCGACGAGCGGGGTGAGCGCGATGATCAGCGCCTTCGGGGGAAGCGTGCGCGCCGGAATCGTCTCGATGCTCTTCCAGGCGTAGCTCATCTGGACCCGCGTATCCAGGATGGCTTCGACCAGGCGATAGCGCTGCCGGATCCCCATGCCCGGGGTCAGCCAGCGCAGGACGCCGCCGAACGCGATCACGCCGACGCGATCACGGTGACGGAGATAGAGGTCCGCGAATCCGATCGCCGCCCGCAGCGTACGGTCGAGCGTCCGCTGCGGTGGCTCGCCGTAGGTCCCGAACGTGTCCAGGAAGAGGATGACCTCGCTGTTGCGCTCGGGATGCAGGTCGTTGACCTGCAGCGCGCCCCGGCGCCCGGTCGCGTGCCAGTTGATGTGGCGCACCCGGTCGCCCGGCACGTAGGCGCGGATCTCGGCGAACTCGATGCCGTCACCCCGCGCGCGGGCCACCTGATTGCCGGCGAACACCTGGGTCTCGGCGGGGCGGATCAGCGCGCGGAGCGCCTCGGGCCGTGGGTAGACGCGCAGGACCAGGCCGAACCCCGCCGAGCCCTCCTGCGGCAGCAGCCAGAGCGGGTCGCGCCAGCGCAGCCGCAGGCGCGAGACGTCGTAGAGTCCCCAGCGGTTCGCCGTGACCTGGAGCCGCAGGCCGACCGGGTGGCCGGGCGGCAGGGTGACGCGATGCACGCGCCCGCCGCCGAGCTCGATCCCGGGCTCGAGCTCGAGCGTCACCTCCAGGGCGCGCGCGCCTTCCTCCGACGAGAGCGTCATCTCGACGACCGCCTGGTCGCCCTCGAGCACGCGGGCCTGGGGGACCGCCATCGAGACGCGGACGCGGTGCTCGCTTCGCCCCAGCGCGGCGACCAGGAGCGCGCCCAGGAAGGGGACGGCCAGCACGATCAGCTCGGGCCTCTGAAGGGCCAGCCCGCCGAGGAGGGCCACTCCGGCGATCCCGGGATAGGCCAGGACTCGCGCAGACGGGTGCGCGCCTAGCCGGACGTCCATCCCCATCCCTGCGGGGTCGCGGGCGGCGTGGGCGTCGCGGCGAGGCATTCGGCCACGACGTCCTCCGTGCGGACCCGCTGCACCCACAGCTCCGGACGGAGGATCAAGCGGTGGGCGAGCGCCGGGACGGCGAGCGCCTTCACGTCCTCGGGGGTGACGAAGTCCCGCCCCTGGAGCGCCGCCTGGCTGCGGGCGAGCTTCATCAGCGCAAGCGTGCCGCGCGGGCTGGCGCCCACCTGCACCTTCGGGCTGGCGCGGGTGGCCGCGATCAGGTCGATCACGTAGTAGCCGATCGCCTCGCTGACGTGCACGCGCTCGATCGCCTGCTGGAGTGAGATCAGCGTGGGCGCGTCGATGACCTGCTCCAGCGCGACCTCGTCCTGGGCCCGGTCGATCCGCCGCTGCAGCATCCGCCATTCGTCCTCGCGGCCGAGGTAGCCGATGCCGATGCGCATCAGGAATCGGTCGAGCTGGGCCTCAGGCAGCGGATAGGTGCCCTCGTATTCGATCGGGTTCTGGGTGGCGAGCACGAGGAACGGCCGCTGCAGGCGATGGGTGACGCCGTCGATCGACACCTGACGCTCCTGCATGGCCTCGAGCAGGGCGGCCTGCGTCTTGGCCGGGGCGCGGTTGATCTCGTCGGCGAGCACGATGTTCGTGAAGACCGGACCCCGGCGAAACTCGAAGTTCGCGGTCCGCTGGTTGTAGATCGAGGATCCGGTCACGTCGGACGGCATCAGGTCGGGCGTGAACTGGATGCGCTTGAACTCGAGGCCCATGGCGGTCGCGAACGACCGCGCCATCAGGGTCTTGGCCAGGCCCGGGTAGTCCTCGATCAGCACGTGGCCATCGGCGAGGATGCCGATCAGGACGAGCTCGAGCGCCTCCCGCTTGCCGATCACGGCACGCTCCACCTGGTCGAGGAGGCGGCGCGCGACGGCGGCGACCTCGGTGATCTCGGGCATCGCGGTCAGATCGACTCCAGCCCGCGGACGACTCGCTCGAGCGCCTCCTGCGTCATCGCGGGGCGGCGAAAACTCCGCGGGGCCGGGCGGCGCTCCCGGAGCAGCGCGAAGGCCTCCTCACCCAGGACGGTCGCGGCCAGATCCGGCTCTGCGTCCAGCTCGATGCCGCGGCGCTGGCGGAGGCGGGATGAGGCCAGGTCGCGCAGGAGCGGTCGCAGCCGGTAGTGGACGTCGTAGGCGGAGTGGCGCGCGCCCTCCAGCGCCCGGCGGAACGACTCGAACTCGTCGGCCGCCGCGGCCGGCTGTGGCGCGAGGGTGAGCGCCGCGTCGAAGGCCGAGGGGATCGAGCCGGGGAGCCGGCGGCGCGCCCGGCGCAGGATGACCAGCAGTCCCGCAGCGCCGGCCGCGACGATCGCGAGCTGGGCGAGGATCGCGCCGCTCATCCCGCCCGACGCAGGCCCAGGGCCTCGACCTCGGCGCGGACGTCTTCGAGCGCCCGGATCGCCTCCTCCTTCATGGCCCGGTCCACCGGATGGTCGCTGAACTTCGCCCACTCGAAGAGATCGGTCAGCCGGTGGAGCGACGGGGCGCTCGCCGTGAATGAGGCCAGGATGCGCGCCAGGTACTCGAGCGGCGCCTCGGACGGAAGGCGCGGCCGCCCGATCGCCCGCAGCTCCCCCTCCAGGCGTGCGTAAGCGCCGATCACGGCCCGCCGTGGATCCGCCTCGGCGCGCAGCGCGTCGAGCGACTCGCCGATCGCGGCGAGGATCAGGTCGCGGGA
>DASQGL010000076.1:0-5532 GCA_035632635.1 Candidatus Limnocylindrales bacterium | reverse complement strand
TCCACCGTCAGGCCAGACTCGCGCGGCTGCGCTGAGCCTTGACGGCGGGCGCTCCTGAACCTGGGGCCGAGGCGAGCCGGAGCAGTCGCAGCCCGACCAGCGCGTACCACACGATCATCGGCAGGAGTGAGACGTAGGAGATGGCCAGGGCGACGGGTCCGAGCGCTGGCAGCGGGGGAAGCATCATCGTGGCGCCGACCAGCAGGCCGAGATAGGCAGTCCATCGTCCGAACCTGCCGCTCCGGAGCATGACCGTCGCCACGATCAGGGCGGCGACGCCTCCCAGGATGAAGGCCACCGCGAAGGGGGTGCCCTGATAGGTGGCCCACACCGCTTCGCCGGCGGCAAGGAAGGACGCGCGCTGTGCGGCGCTGGTCGCGCCGGCGTACTGGTCGCTCAGGTAGAGCAACGCGAAGGTCGGGTTGCTGGCGACGTAGAGGACCATGCCGATCAGGAACGCGCCCAGGGCGACGGTCATCGACCGCAGATGGCCTTGGCGAAGCACCCCAAAGAGCGCGATGAACGTCACGGCCGCCAGCAGCTCGGAGACCAGCATGATGAGATCGGCGTTGATCAGACCGATCAGCTTGTGGTCGTGGATCTGGGTGAGGTGGGCGAGGACGGTGGTCGGATACGGATAGAGGATGAAGATCGGCGCCTGGATCAGCACCAGCGCGACCACCGCCAGCGCGGCGACGCCGCCGGCTCGATAGACGCGCCTCCAAGTGGCATCGGCCTGAGCCGGCTCGGCCGCCCTGCTTCCATCCGGTGTCGTGGTCAGCGGTCTCGTCTGGATCATGGCCATCCCCTTTGTCCGGCGCCGCCGCCGGCTCCGCGAACCCGCGGCCACCTCGCCTGCAGGTTCGACCCTAGCGCGCCAGCCCGATCACCAGTAGCGCCAACGGCCCCCGTCGGACCGGGCCCTCCGGCGCGGCATCCCGGGCCGCGCTGATGCCCTCCAACCCCGATACCGCCCTCATCACATGCTCACCTCCGTTGTGGTCCGGCCAGGACCGGCGTAGCATAGGCGCAGGGATAGGCGGCGACCAAAGGGGATGGCATGGGGATGGTTCGTTGGTTCGCCTACCGGACATCGGGGCGGTCACCTCCGCTGATGCCGTCGCGTCAGGTTCAGACGACAGCGTCGACATCATCGCGTGGAGGAGTAGGCAATGCCCGAACATGACACCGTTCGGCCGACCGTTGCACCCGTGTCGATCGCTGACCCGGGCCCGCTGGGGCTCGCCGGCTTCGCGCTGACCACCTTCGTCCTCAGCGGCCACAACGCCAACTTCATCCCGGACCTCACCTGGCTGTCGCTGGCCCTCTTCTATGGGGGGCTCGCCCAGTTCTGCGCGGGGATGTGGGAGTTTCGGCGCGGCAACACGTTCGCCTCGACCGCCTTCTCGACATACGGCGCCTTCTGGCTGAGCCTGGCCGGCTTCATCCTCCTGGTGCTCTTCGGGAAGATCGATCCCAAGGTCATCAACATCAACAATGCGGCGGGCTGGTTCCTGTTTGCGTTCTTCATCTTCAACACCTACATGCTGATTGCCTCGACCCGCGTGAACGTCGCCGTGTTCGGCGTCTTCCTGACGCTCGAGCTCACCGAGATCGTCGATGCCATCGCCTTCTGGTCCGGCTCGACGCCCGGCCAGGGATGGTTCCTGCTGGGCGGATGGCTCGGTATCATCACGGCGGCGGTGGCCTGGTACGCGTCGGCGGCGGGCGTGATCAACAGCCTGACGGCCCGGCCGATGGCCTGGGTCGGCACCGCCCTGTGGAACCCGGCCGGCGTCGGAGCGGCGGCGGCCAGTCCGGCGGGCGCCTTGCCGAGGCGGTAGCCCGTGTACGCGAAGGAGGCGATGTGACCCAATGACGATCCAGACCGGAGGCCATGCGATCGTTTCGCTGCAGCTGGAGGAGCGGCGCTACCCGCCGGACCCCGAATTCGCCCGCCAGGCGAACGCGCAGCCCGAGATCTACGAGCGCGCCCGTGACTATGAGGCGTTCTGGCGCGAGGAAGCGCTTCAGCGCGTTTCCTGGTTCGAGCCGTTTCAGACCGTGCTCGAATGGAAGCTCCCCTACGCGAAATGGTTCCTGGGCGGCAAGCTGAATGTCTGCTACAACTGCGTCGACCGGCACGTCGAAGCCGGGCGCGGCGACAAGGTCGCCTACTACTGGGAGGGCGAACCGGTCTCGGACACGCGCACGATCACCTTCAAGGATCTCCAGGACGAGGTGGTCCGCTTCGCCAACGGGCTGCGCAAGCTGGGGGTCAAGAAGGGCACGCCGGTCGGTATCTACATGGGCATGGTGCCGGAGCTGCCGATTGCGATGCTGGCCTGCACCCGGTTGGGCGCCCCGCACACGGTGGTCTTCGGCGGCTTCAGTGCCGACTCGCTATCCGGCCGGCTCAACGACATGGAGTGTCAGGTCCTGATCACGCAGGACGAAGGCTTCCGCCGGGGCGGCCGCGTGCCGCTCAAGAAGACGGCCGACGATGCCATGGCGCAGTCGCCGACCATCAAGCGCTGCGTCGTGCTCAAGCGCACCGGCGGCGAGGTCGCCATGAAGGACGGCCGCGACCGGTGGTGGCACGACCTGGTCAAGGACGCGAGCGCGGACCCTGCCTCCTGTCCGTGCGAGCCGATGGACTCCGAGGACCTGCTCTACCTGCTCTACACCAGCGGCACGACCGCCAAGCCGAAGGGGATCGTGCACACGACCGCGGGATACCTCGTCGGCACCGCCACGACCCACCACTATATCTTCGACGTCAAGCCCGATTCGATCTACTGGTGTGCGGCCGACGTCGGCTGGGTCACCGGCCACAGCTACATCGTCTACGGCCCGCTCTGCAACGGGACGACGGGTGTCCTCTACGAGGGCACCCCCGATTTCCCCGACAAGGACCGCTGGTGGGCGATCATCGAGCGCTACAAGGTCGACATCCTCTACTGCGCGCCGACCGCGATCCGGACCCACATGAAGTGGGGCCCCGAGTACGCGCAGCGGCACGATCTCAGCTCGCTGCGCGTGCTGGGCACGGTGGGGGAGCCGATCAACCCCGAAGCCTGGGTCTGGTACCGGGAACACATCGGCGGCGACCGGACGCCGGTGGTCGACACCTGGTGGCAGACGGAGACGGGCATGATCCTGATCACGCCCCTGCCCGGCATCACGACGCTCAAGCCCGGATCGGCGACCAAGCCGTTCCCGGGGGTCGAGGCGGCGGTCTACAACGACCACGGCCAGGAGGTGGGCCCCGGTGGCGGCGGCTACCTCGTGCTCAAGCGCCCCTGGCCGGCCATGCTGCGGGGCATCTTCAAGGACCACGACCGGTACGTGCAGACGTACTGGAGCAAGTTCAAGGACGTCTACTTCGCCGGCGACGGCGCCCGGATCGACGAGGACGGCGACTTCTGGCTGCTGGGGCGGGTGGACGACGTCATGAACGTGTCGGCGCACCGCATCTCCACCATCGAGGTGGAGAGCGCGCTCGTCGACCACCGCGCGGTGGCCGAGGCGGCCGTCTGCGGCCGCCTGGACGCGCAGACGGGGCAAGCGATCGTCGCCTTCGTCACGCTCAAGGGCGGAGCCGAGGGGTCACCCGCGATGATGGTGGAGCTGCGCGAGCACGTCGCCAAGAAGATCGGGCGGATCGCCATGCCGGCCAACATCGTGTTCACGCCGGAGCTGCCCAAGACGCGGTCCGGCAAGATCATGCGACGGCTGCTCAAGGACGTCGCCGAGCACCGGCCGCTGGGCGACACGACCACGCTGGCCGACCCGGCCGTGGTGGCCGAGATCGACCGTCGGGCCAAGGCCGAAGCCACCAAGGAAGAGGCCTGAGCACTCGGGGGGAGGGACCGCGCGGGTCCCTTCCCCGCGCTACGCGCGGGCCTGCTGCAGGATGCGGTAGAGCGCCGAGAAGTCGAAGTGCGCGTCGCGGAGGTTGCTCAACCGGTCGCGCAGGGCGAAGACGTCCGACTGGAGCCGGTTGATCTCATCCGTATGGTCCTCGGCCGATTCCTCCTGGCGGGCGATCAGTTCGCGCCGGCGTGCGATCTTCTGGACGATCTCGCGTTCGACCGCCTCCCACTGGTCGGAGAGGTCGCGCAGCTGACGGTCGAGCCGGGTCAGCTCGCTGGTGAGCTCGGTCCGCTCCGGGGATGGACCACCCGAGGCCATCATCGCCCCGGAGGCGACCGGCGCTTCTTGTGCGCCTCGACCTCCCGGTAATCCTGGCCCTTGACCGCGTCCACGATCTCGTTCGGCGCGACCTCCCGCCGGTCCATGACGATGCGGGAGGCGTCGCTCGCGCCGGCGCTCTCGACCTTGATCGTGTGCGGCGTCCGGACATGGGCGCGCGGGATCGTGATGCGCAGGATGCCGTCCTGGAACGCGGCGCTCGACGTCTCCACCGAGCAGTCCGCGGGCAGCGCCAGGGTGCGGGAGAGGACGCCCCGCGGGATCTCGCGGATGGCGTAGTCGCGGTCCGGCTCCGAAACGCCGGCGCGGATCGTCAGCAGGCCCTCTTCGCAGCTGATCTCGAGGTCCTCGAGGCGGGCGCCGGGGACGGCGGCCTCGATCACGATCAGGTCGCCGTCCCGGTAGACGTCGACCGGGATCATCTGGTCCTGGTCAGCTTCGGCCGGCCCCGGCCGGATCCGGGCGCGCTCCAGGGTGAGCGCCGAGGGGTCCAGGAAGTAGTAGCGCGGCATGGCCTCAGGTGTGCCCGCCCAGGTTGAAGAAGGTCAAGGTGGCCAGCGCCGCGATGCCGAAGAGGATCGCGGCGGAGAAGATCGCCATGGTCAGGACCTGCGAGGCGCGGCCGAGCTGGCGGAACCCGTAGACGGCGAGCCCCGCGGCGACGGCCAGAAAGATCAAGATCGCGATGATCGGACTCATGGCTCTCTGTATACCTTGCCACGGAAGCCGGTCCCTCCGCTAGGGGTGCCGTCCGGCGGCCGGCCCGCCCGGGCCCGGGAATCTGGCACAATCGGATACCGCGCCCGGTGCCGAGGTAGCTCAGTTGGTAGAGCACATGACTGAAAATCATGGTGTCGCCAGTTCAATTCTGGCCCTCGGCACCATCGCCATCCACGCTTCGGGTTGACGCCAAACCCGAATGCACGCCATATTCAGCGCCCCTCTCGCAGGGTGGGCTGAAACAAGCAGCCAAGGAGAGGCGAAGAAATGGCCAAGAACCACCAGATCATGTCGTCACAGGCTTCTCAGATCCGACGCGACGGACGGTAGCGACACCTCGACCCGTCGTGATTCCTCCAGTTATGAAGCCCGGGAGAGGTGGATCGAGCACCGCAAGCTGTACCGGGACACCACGCCAACACAGCCCTCTTCTACCGCGAGCAGACCAGCGCGCTGTTGGCGTTGGTGGGGGAGGATACGCCCGTCAGCGAAGTGACCCTCGACGACTTCGCGAGCGTCGTCACGGGCATTCAGCAACGGGGTCGGAAGATCGCGTCACCCTTTCGAGCGATGAAGGCGTTCCTGCGCAGGTGCGGT